>JAUNDD010000007.1 GCA_030526245.1 Lachnospiraceae bacterium | reverse complement strand
CGATACTTTACCACCGGCGGAGAATATAAGGATTTCTTCCCTCGCGCCGCCAGGCCCCTTCACTTGCTCTGTTCCGCGGCGGATCCTCCCGGCTTTTCCCCATATCCTCCGCCGTGCCTGCTCTTCGATACTTTGACGCTGGCGGAGAATATAAGGATTTCTTCCCTCGCGCCGCCAGGCTCCTTCACTTGCTCCTGTTCCGCGGCGGATCCTCCCGGTTTTTTCTCTATCCCTCCGCCGTGCCTGCTCTCTGGTACTTTGACGCTGGCGGAGAATATAAGAATTTCTTCCCTCGCGCCGCCAGGCAAAGTGCCCGCTGTATCCAAACGCCCCCCGGAGATACAAAAAGTGCTGCGCAGCCTTGCTCGCAAGGCCGCAGCAGCACTTTTTCTGCTTATAAATTGAGTTTTCCCGATCATTGCTCTAATCTTTAATCTTCCAATCTATCTTCAGAGCTTTATCAGAGCTTCTTCTGCCCCTTCTCTACTCTTTATTCATACCGCAGCGCATAGATCGGCTTCAGGTTCGCCGCTTTGGCAGCCGGATAAATTCCAAATACCACACCGACGAAAATGGAAAAGCCCAGTGCCATACCGGCCACACTTGAAGTGATCACAAAGTGATAATCCGGGTAAGCACTGTTAACAGCGCTCAGAATTCCCTGGCTGATGGCCATACCAAGCAGACCACCCATCAGGGACAGGATCACCGACTCGATCAGGAACTGCAGAATGATATCGCTCTTCTGCGCACCGATGGCCTTTCGAATACCAATCTCCCGGGTTCTCTCAGTCACAGACACCAGCATGATATTCATAATGCCAATGCCGCCTACCACCAGCGAGATGGCCGCGATGGCGCCCAGCAGGACCTCCAGGGTGGCCATTACGTCATCGATCATGTCCATTACATTGGTCATGTTAAAGACCTTATACAGGTCCTCATCGCCAAATCTCCCCTTCATGTACTGCTTCAGTGCCAGTTCCGGCTCTTTCAGATTGTTCGGATCCTCTGCGGACGCATAGAACATCCGGATCGCCACACTCTTCACCAGTCTCTGTGCATTGGTCAGCGGCAGGTAGACTGTATCATCCGCCGAGCCGTACATGGTGTCCTCGGTCTGCTCCGTCACGCCGATCACGCGGTAGTCCATACCGTTCAGACGAACGGTCCGGTCCAGAATATCCGTGGTTCCAAACAGCTCCTGGGCCACGCCATGTCCCAGAATGATCACGTTCAGGCGATAATCCAGATCATTTTCCGAGATCATCCGTCCCTCTTCCAGATCCAGTCCCTGCACCTCGTCGTAGCGGTCCGTGATACCGGTGATGGTCACGTCATAGCTTTCGCCATTGGCCACCACGGTTCCGCTTCCGTTCACCAGCGGAGAGACCAGCTTTACGCCGTTCTTACCCTCCAGCTCCTGCAGTTCATGCCAGGTCAGCTTCTTATTGCCGCCCTGCACCTGTACGATGAGGTTATCACCGCCCAGCTCATCCAGCTGGTCCGTTACCGAGTTGGACGCGCCCTGAACCAGAGAGATCAGCAGTGTCACCGCCATCACGCCAATGATGATGCCCAGCATGGTCAGGAAGGAGCGCAGCTTGTTGGCCAGCACCGCCGAAAAGGCCATTTTGCCTGTCATCTTAAGCTTCATGCTGACCTCCCTTCTCCCTAATGTCCATACAGCCTGCATCCTCTCGCGAAGCTGCCGAACCATTTACAGTCGCCTGCCCCTCAACCTCCGCCGAAGCACCTGCCGTCCTCCGGTCTCCTGCTTGTGCCGCGCCTGCTATAGACTGACGCACAGCCGTGGCATCCGACAGACCCTGGGTATCCGAAACTACCCGGCCGTCCATCATCTGCACGCGCCGCGGTGCCTGGGCTGCTATATCCACATCGTGGGTGATCAGCACCAGGGTATTCCCCATTTCATGGAGCCCCTTGAGCAGCTCCATGATCTCTTTGGTGGACTTGGAGTCCAGATTTCCCGTCGGCTCATCCGCCAGAATCAGCGAGGGACGGGTCACCAGTGCTCTGGCCACCGCCACACGCTGCTGCTGTCCGCCGGAAAGCTGTCCCGGACGATGCTTCATGCGTTTAGCCAGTCCCACCTTCTCCAGGGCCTCCATGACCCGTTCCTTTCTCTCCGCCGCCGGCACCCCCTGATAGATCAGGGGCAGCTCCACATTCTGATACGCATTGAGCTTCGGCAGCAGATTGAACTGCTGGAAGATAAACCCGATCTTCCGATTGCGCAAAATGGCCTGATCATGCTCGGACAGATCCGACACGTCCTCGCCATCGATCCTGTAGACCCCCTCATCGGCCGTGTCCAGGCAGCCGATGATGTTCATCAGCGTGGACTTTCCGCTGCCGGAGGCACCGATGATCGCCACAAATTCCTTATCCCGGATGGTCAGATCCACGCCGTCCAGCGCATGGACCTCCTCTTCACCCAGCTGATAGATCTTGCGGATTCCCGTCATTTCAATCATTCGGCGCCACCCGCTCTCTTTTCCTGTCCGGCCTGCATGCCGGCGTTCATCATGTTCATCATGTCTTCCAGCTCGGAGGTACCGATCACGACCACGGTCTCACCCTCGCTCAGGCCCTCCAGCACCTCTGCGGTCGCATTGTTGACCAGTCCCAGGGTCACATTGCGGCGCTGGGTCCCCTCTGCCGTTACAACGTTGACAAACTTCGTTCCATCCTCCGTCTGCACCGCATCCACCGGGATCGTCAGGGTATCTTCCTTATGTGCCGTTACGATCTTGGCCGTTGCGGACATGCTGGTCTTGATCCGGTCATCTCCGGCCATCTCAAGGGTGACTGTGAAGGAGGTCACCCCGCCCACATTGGTTCCCAGGCGGGACACCTTGGTCACCTTGCCCTCGAACTCCTCCTCATCCAGTGCATCGAAGACGATGACCGCCTTCTGTCCTTCCTCCACACCGGCGATGTCCAGCTCGTCGATCTGGGCCTTCAGGTGGTAGGAATCCGTCGAAATGACGCTGTACATCTGTCCGTTCGGAACCGTCGATACGCCTTCCGTCAGGGCCAGCTCACACAGGATACCACTCTCCTGCGCCAGGATCACCGGCTCCTTGTCCAGCCCTCGCAGCAGCGTCAGATCCTCCAGCAGCTCACTGCGCTGTGCCAGCAGGTCCTCGTAGCCGTTGGTGTAGGTCGTGAACTTCCGGGTCAGCAGCGTTGAGCCGACCTCCACGTAGTCATTTTCCTCCACCTTAACCTCTTTGACCGTGCCATACTCGGCCTGTACCAGGTAGGGATAGTGGGACACCATGCGGCCGCTGCCGATGATCCGTCCTTCGGCGGTGGTCACTGTCGCCTCGTCATCCACATCGTACTCGGCTCGATCCTCAAACACGGCCGTGCATTCGCCGTTCTCCAGTGCGGAGATGTAGCCCTCCTCTTCCTCGCCGTCGATACGGACCAGGATATCCTGGCCGGTGTGCAGAGACAGACCGGCACCGGTGTCCACCGGAACGGTGACCTCCAGCTTGCCGTCTGCGGCGATCTCCATGATTCCGCCGTTCTCCACGGTCACATCCGCCAGCAGGTCTCCCTTCTCACAGAAGATCCGCTTCACCCGGCCCTTCACCGGTGCCGTCAGACTCTCGGAGCCGCTCTGGGGCGCTGTGCGGATGGTCTCATCCAGCGATGAAAGCTGCTGCCGGCTGGCGCGCAGCTGATCCTTCACGCTCTGGGCATCCAGCCGGGCGATGACCTCCCCCTGGCTTACCAGATCCCCGTTTTCTCCGATCACCTCTGACACCAGCAGCGGGAAATCCGCGTAGATTGCCTGCTTATCCGCGGCCTCGATGGAGCCGCTGCCTTCCGTCACCACCTGGATATCGCCCCGCAGCACCTGGGCCTCCGAGGTGCTGGCCTGCATCATCTGCTGCTGACGGTTCATGGTCTCCCCGCCTTCCTTTCGGATGCCCAGCTGCTCTCCAAAACCAAAGTAGGCCACACCAGCTGCCACTACCAGGCCGCCAACGACCCATTTACCCATGCCCTTCTTTTTCCTGCTCATACTCAACCTGCTTTCTGTAATGCTCACTCACGTCTCTGTCATTCCACCGCCCGCATTCCTTCTGAGGCTACCGGCCCGCCTGTATGCGTGGCCATCTGAAATGCCAGCCCCTGTCCCTGCAAATATCCTTCCCACTACCGTGCGGATCCGGGACTTTAACCCGTTAGAAACGTGCGCCGCCAGACGCACCAACAAAAAACGAAACGCCACAATTTCTTGCGGCGATTCCTGTTTTCGTCTGACACAGCATAGCACACTTGCAGCTGTTTGCGAGTATTTTAGGAAAATTTCACATTTTCAAGTACGTCCTGTGGTTACTGCTCAGGCGGTTCAATTCCACGAGGTGTTTTGCCGCGCACGCGGCAAATCCCGCGGGCTGCAGTTCACTGCGTGAATTGTAACGTCCTGTTTTCTTCTCACTCCCACACCACAAAGTCCTTGTAGCGGCTGCAGAGCTCGTTGGATACCACCACCTCCATACGAATTCCCTCTCCCGTATATTCCGTGCTGATCACACGGGCTGCCGAACGCAGCACATGCTCGGCCTGGGCCTGGGTGTAGGGGATCAGCATGGTACAGGTGATGGACTGGGCCTCCAGCTTGTCGTCGATCATCTTCAGCAGCTCGTCCAGGCCAAGTCCCTCCCGGGCTGAAATGAAGATCTTATCCGTGTGGATCACCGGCAGATCTTCTTTGGGGTAGCGGCCGTCCGCCTTGTTCATGACGCGGATCAGGGGCAGATGACCGGCTCCCAGGTCGGCCAGCGTCTTTTCCGTTACCTGCTGATGCATATCCCGGTCCGGATCCGTACTGTCGATGACCTCCAGGATCAGATCCGCCTCCAGCGCCTCCTCCAGCGTGGAATGGAAGGCCTGCACCAGGTTGGTGGGCAGGTCATTGATAAAGCCGACGGTGTCGGAAAGCAGAAACTCCCGATGGCCATCCGGCGTGATCTTGCGCACCGTTGTGTCCAGGGTCGCAAAGAGCATGTCCCGGACCATAACCTTCTTCTCTTCATCCGGGCAGTACCGGTCGATCATGGCATTCATCAGCGTGGATTTGCCCGCATTGGTATAGCCTACCAGTGCAATACGCGGCATGCCGCTGCCCGCGCGCTTCTGGCGCTGGGTCAGTCTGGTCTGCTCCAGTTCCTTTAAGTTTCTGCGCAGAGCGGCCATCTCTTTCTCGATATGACGGCGATCCAGCTCGATCTTCTTCTCACCGGCACCACGGTTGGACATGGAACCGCCGGTACCACCCTGTCTGGACAGATTGGCGCGCAGGCCCACCAGACGGGGCATCATATACTGAAGCCGGGCATATTCTACCTGCATCTTCGCCTCACGGGTCCGGGCCCGCTCCGAGAAGATCTGCAGGATCAGACCTGTACGATCCAGCACCTCGCACTCCAGCTGATTGGCCAGATTGGCCAGCTGAGAAGGTGTCAGGGCATTGTTGAAGACCACAGTCTGTGCATCGTGGGCATAGACCATCTCTTTGATCTCCTGGACCTTACCCGAGCCGATCAGGGTCGCGATATCCGCATTGTTCAGCTTCTGGGTCACCTGTGCCACCGGCTCCAGGTTGCAGGCTTCTGCCAGGCCCTTCAGCTCCTCCATGCCGCAGGCAAAGGCATCATCGCTGGTGCCAAAGAGCTGCGCGGCTGCCAGGATCGCCCTGGGCTTTATACTCTGTAATACTTCTTCCATATGTAGATCCTTATCCTGTGTAAATCCTTATCCTGCGTAAATCTTTACCCCGCGTAAATCTTTATCCTGTCTCAACAATGAGATCTATTGCGAAAGCAGGCCGGTATCCGGCCGGTCATTCTATGATACGAGCCTCAAAAACGGGCTCCTGATGATCCGAATCGCCATCCGGCAGCCGGGACGAGTTGCTCATCCGCTAAAATCCGAACTCCTCATAATCCTCCGGCAAAAACCGATGATAGGTGATATGACAGCCTTCATCCTTGAAGCAGTACAGATAGCGGTCTGTACCCTCCTTAAACCGGATCACATAGTCAAATTCCCCGCTGTCGATGTGCTCCATGATGCATCCGCCCGGCTGGGCCTTAAACAGCTCCAGGATCTGCTCCATGTTCGTTTCGTGCTGTCCCACCAGTCCGATCAGTTCATGAATAAAGGCTTTGGCCGGCGTTTCCCGGTGAATCCGCTCGGAGATCTCTTCCGAGAGTACAAAACAAAAGCGGTCTCCCTGATGGGTGATGCGCATGGCCCCAAAGCTTTCCGCCGTCGAATCCGCCAGCTCCTCCAGAATCTCCTGCATCTTCGATGCATCGCAGGCGTCATCCTTTCCCAGCATATGCCGCAGGGAGCTTAAAGGATAATAGAGCCGGATCTTTTCTTTCATATAGCCAAGCTTGGCCTGCTGTTCCATCACCTGATCTGTGAGGTTTCTCAGCAGGCCTGTGTATACAAGATAGCCTCGTTCCCGCAGAGCCGCCTCCACCTCGTCCAGCACCTCTTCGCTGCCGGCCTCCACCGTATGATAATGGTATCCCGAGGTCGTATTCTTCAGCGGCGAGGACGAGGATCCCTTCAGCTTGTCCATAAACTGGCTCACATCCTTGCGGGAGGTGATGTTCAGGGGTGCTTCAATGCGTCCGTAGACCCGGTGGTTCACCATGACATTGATCACGCTGGCGCCCAGATCCACAATGCAGCACAGCTCATCCTCCATCTGGTCATCTCCATGGCTGACCTTAAACACCCGGCTGGCTTTTTCCTCCTGCAGGAGGATATACCCCCGGTTCGTGGAGAGAATGTCGTACCCGGATGCCCGCAGCAGCGCAATATCCTGAACGATCACCTGACGGCTTACCGAAAAATCCTCCGCCAGCTTCTTCGCCGGAACCGGTCTGGTCGTATTCTGAACAATGTGAATGATCTGCGCTCGGCGCTCGGCTCCCGTCAGCATCCTGTCCTCTCCTCCATCCTGAAAAACTGATCACCGCGTTTAATAACCTACTATAACATGCACGCTTCTCCTTCGCAATCTATGGTTGAATTCCGCCTTCGAATGTATATACTATGTATATACCTTTCATTTCAAGGAGGAACACCTATGACAACACAGGTAAAAGCCTGGGGCAACAGCCAGGGCATTCGTCTTCCCAAAGAGGTCCTTGATCTCGTTGGGATACACAAGAATGATTATCTTGAGATCACCATCGTGGACGGAAATATTCTTCTGTCCCCCTGCTTCCGGCATAAAACACTGGAGGAGCGTGCGGCCCTGTACGGCGGAAAGCTCGGTCCCTACTCCGAAGTCGACCTGGGCGATCCCGAAGGCCGGGAAAGGTGGTAAAGTCTATGCACATCGAACAAGGTGCTATCCTGAAAGTAGAAAACGTTCATTTCCCTCTTCTGGTCGTGAGCAAAAACTTTTTTAATCAGACCGGGCAGGCCCTTTTGTGCCCCATCGTCAAGGATACCTTCGAAGACCCGCTTCATTTGCCGGTCGATGCCGACCATACCTGCGGCCTCGTCATGTGCGAGCAGATCAAGCTCTTCGACCTGCAATACCGGGGCTGGGAAAAGATCGATCAGATCTCTTTTAGGGACCTGATGAATATTACCGATGCCATTCAGAGTATGTTTGACTATCGCTGAACTCCCACGAAAAAACCGCCTTGCTCACGACTCAAGTCACGAGTAAGGCGGTTTTTTTATCAGAGATCCAGCTTCAGATCGTTCTCCTTGATCCAGCCAAGCTTCCGGAAGAAGTTTCCAAATACCAGCGTCAAAACAGCCGGCAGCACGAAGCAGATCATCACCAGGCCGATCCAGTCAAAGGCTGTGATCGCTGCCTTGGCTCCGTTTGCGATATCATTGACCCAGCCGGTATACACACCGATCTGGCCCACCAGACCACAGGTACCCATGCCGGAGGAGACCGCTGCTCCGTTCATGCGCAGGCCAAACACGCAGGTGGCCAGCGGACCTGTGATGGCCGAGGTCAGGATCGGAGCGATCCAGATCTTCGGGTTCTTGACAATGTTGCCCATCTGCAGCATGGAGGTTCCCAGGCCCTGGGCCACCAGGCCACCGATCTTATTCTCCTTATAGCTCATCACCGCGAATCCGATCATCTGTGCGCAGCAGCCGGCCACAGCAGCGCCTCCGGCCAGACCGGTCAGGGAAAGAGCCGCACAGATGGCCGCCGAGCTGATGGGAAGCGTCAGTGCAATTCCCACGATCACGGAAACCAGGATGCCCATCAGGAAGGGCTGCAGCTCCGTGGCCCACATGATTACATTTCCCACATAGGAAGCCGCTTTTCCGATCGGCTCTGCAATGTAGTAAGCCAGACCACATCCCACCAGAATGGTGACGATCGGGGTCACCAGAATATCGATCTTGGTCTCCTTGGAAACCAGCTTACCAAACTCGGAGGCAACCACGGCTACCACAAAAACCGCCAGCGGACCGCCGGCTCCGCCCATCATATTGGTGGCGTAACCCACCGGTACCAGCGAAAACAGCACCAGCGGCGGGGCCTGCAGTGCAAAGCCGATAGCGGCGGCCATGGCCGGGCCGACCATGGCAGAAGCAAAGGCTCCCATGGTGTAGTTTACATCCCCTTTTACATAAATGGGGTTTTCCAGAAACGGAATGTGCAGCTGGGTGCCCAGCGTATTTAAAATAGTGCCGATCAGCAGGGTACAGAACAGGCCCTGGGCCATCGCGCCCAGCGCATCGATTCCGTAACGCTTTGCCGAGAAAATGATGTTCTTTTTCCTGAGAAACGCTTTCATAACAACTCCTCACAACCGCAAAGGGGCATGCCGGGCTGCGCAGATCCACCGACATCGGATCATACCCGGTATGTAAAGCCGCTGCGGCCTTTACTGTAAACTTATGTGTCTTGTCACAAAGCGCATTATCGTCAATTTCATGGTACCTGTCAAGTACATTTTGTGTCTTGACACCGATCGTATTGCTATCCACTCGCATAAACTTCGATAGCAATACCTGGAACGCTTCGCTACGATCGTTCGGATACTTGCCCGATTTTATATCGGGCCCATAGCACCTGCCTTTTCGCGTTTCCGTTCATCTCAATTGTAAAGCACCACCGGAAAGCCCTTCTGCACGGTCTCATAAATCGTCTTGGCCGCCTCCGTCGGCAGATTGACACAGCCATGGCTTCCATCGCTCCGGAAGATATCCCCGCCGAACTGACTGCGCCAGTTTGCATCGTGCATACCGATATTCCCGTTAAAAGGCATCCAGTAGGTCACCGGCGACTCATAATCCGCTCCCCGCAGCACAGCCGGCGACTGTTTGTAGGTCAGGCTGTAGACACCGCCCGGCGTCTGACGATCCGTCCCGTAGGTTCCCGTCACCACATCCGTCTCCAGGATCTCTTTTCCGTCCACATACAACCAGAGTTTCTGATCCTCCAGGGAGATCTCCACATAGCTGTCTCCCACGTCATTGCCTTTTTCGAAGCTGTTTCCTTCATGCTCCCAGACAGGCTTTATGATCACGGTCTTTCCTTCTTCCAGAGCATTCTTCACCAGGGCGGTCGTCTCTTCCACATTGGTCTTCCAGCCAAAATTGCCCTTGAACAGGGTGATGGCTGAACCGCCATGGGTCACAAAGGTACGCGGACATCCCTGGGTGTCGTAATTCTGGGCCAGCTTTTCCACATATTCCCGAATCTTCTCCTCACTCAGTTGATACCCATGCTTTTCCGTCGAAATATTCCACGAAGCCACCGTATCCGAATCCGTTTCAATCAGATCCCGATCATAACGAAAGCGCAGCTTCATATCACTAAGACGCCCCTTGTCAGCAAAGTCATTGTAGACATCCGTATCGGCATGCATGGTCTGGCTGGCTCTGGTTTCGACCAGATACCATTTCTGATCCTGCCAGCCTTCAAATTCCTGCAGCAATACCGCCGAGCGGTACCGGGCATACTCGGTGCCGCAGGTCAGATACAGACCGGCCTCCGAGCGGATATACACGCTTCCATCACCTGCGTCCATCAGCATCCACCGCTGCGCCGGATCCACATCCGTCCGTTCCGTGGGGATCCCTGCTTTTGACAGACGCGCCTCTTTTTGAAGCCAGGCCTTCTTCTGCGCTGCTTCTGCCTCAGACAATGCTTCTGCCGGATTTTTTGATGCCAGTTCACGCCCCGGCTGCACTTCTGTTTCCGCTTCGGCAAATTCCTCTCCAGCTGTTCCTATTTCCCGAACTTCCGTCTGAAGCTCCTCTTCCTGCTTCCGGATCTCCTGACATTCCTTCAGAAGAGCCGCCTGTTCCCGCTGCCCCTGAGCGGTCTGCGCTTCTTCCCCCGCGGTCAGGTACAGACCCTCGCTGACGGAAAAAACCGCAAAACTGCCGTCCGACTGCTTCTCCAGATAGAATTTCTGCTGGTTCACATCCATGGCCTCATACAGCTGCAGCTGTCCCAGCGCGCCATCACCGGCCTTTTCTTCCTCGCTTCGCTCTGTGCAGCTGCTGATATCCAAAGCGAATGTCACGCCTCCGGCAGAGCGCAGTTCATACATCCCCTGTTCCACCGACGCCTGCTGCCGGGGTTCCTTCACCCCTCCGGCCCAAACCACAAGGGGGCTGACCATCAGAAGCGCTGCTGTCACAAGCTGCAGACTTTTGCTTTTGTTTCCCCTGTTCACGCCTGTTCTCCCATCAGCTTTTCTTTCCAGTCCGCTTCCTTAAAACCAACCAGCACCAGCTCATCTGTCACGATCAGCGGTCGCTTCACCAGCATGCCATTCGTCGACAACAGCTGCAGCTGCTCCTCTTCGCTCATCTCCGAGAGTCTGTCCTTCAGCTTCATTTCCTTATACAGCATGCCGCTGGTATTGAAGAATTTTTTCAGCGGAAGGCCGCTCATCTCATACCACTTCTTCAGTTCATCATAGGTCGGCTTCTCCTCCGCAATGTGACGCTTCGTGTACTCGATTCCGTTTGCCTCCAGCCACTTGCCGGCCTTCTGACAGGTTGTACATTTCGGATAACAGACAAATAACATACGCTTCACTCCTTTTTAAGAATTTCTTAAGGGTCCCTGGGACAATAAACTTTTCTTTATAATCTCTGGGACGCGGTCTTTGTTTATAAAAATTTAATGGTCCCTGGGACGATAAATTTTTCTTTATTGTCCCTGGGACGCGGTCTCTAATACCTGGAAGCTCTTTTCCAGATATACTTTATTGGCCGCCGTGCATGCGATCTGATGCAGGAGAAACTTCTCCTCCAGATTTTTGGCGCCTTCCGGAGGTGTGTCCTCGCAGGCTGTCGGCGGCTGCGTCCGGAAAAAGGCCCGCTTTAAAGCTCTTTCAAACTCATCACAGGCATAATCATACGCAACGGCTACCTCGTAGGTTTCCTGCTGCATGGCGATCAGCATACGCACATGATCCAGCGAGACCACCGTTTTTGCCAGCGCAATAAACATCAGATAAGCGATCTGCTCCCGCTGATACAGTTTTTTGACAGGGTTGGCGATCAGATGTTTCTTTACATAGTTGCTCACCATACTGCCCGTCACTTCCATCTCCGGATACAGGCTCAGGTATTCATTCAGATACTTTACCACCTGATCCAGATAGAGGCCCACATTAGGAATATCCTTGAACCGAGGCAGCCGATACTCCCGAATCGTGCACAATATCTCTTCCGGCATGGTCACAATCATCCGAACCTCCTTACAGGTTTTTCAAAACCTCTTGACAAGCTATCTTCTAGCCGTTATAGTTTACTTCACTAATCGGTTTTTCAAAAACCGATGTCAGCATTATTATAAGTCGTAATCTGAAAAATAGCAACAAAGGAGGTTCCTATGGCAAGAGAGATTCTTCTGCAGGAAGCTAAAAAACTGGGGCTCGGCTTTGGTGTATTTAAAGCCAAGGATCCAATCAGTGCCCTGACTCATTTCATCGGATTTCTGCTGGCCATCTTCGCCATGCCGCTGCTCCTGATCCGGGCCGCTCTGGCCGGTGCCGGCCTGGCCCCGCTCATCTCCCTCAGTGTTTTTATCCTGAGTGCCGCCATGCTGTATGGTGCCAGTGCCGCCTATCACACCTTCGATATTTCCGACAAGGCAAACCTGGTGCTTCGCCGGCTGGACCATATGATGATCTTTATCCTGATCGCCGGCTCCTACACACCGGTGTGCACCATTGCCCTGGGCGCCTCCGGCATGCGCCTGCTGGCCACCGTCTGGATCATCGCCGCCCTCGGCATCGTCCTGATGAGCTTCTGGCTGCAGGCTCCCAAATGGGTATCCTCCCTGCTTTATATCTCCATGGGATGGGCCTGTATCGGGGCGATCCCCCGGCTATTTGCCACTCTGCCCGCCGGTGCCTTTGCCTGGCTCCTGACCGGCGGCATCCTGTATACCGTCGGCGGCGTCATCTATGCCCTGAAGCTGCCCATTCTGAAGAAATACGCAGATACCTTCGGTGCCCATGAACTGTTCCACTGTTTTGTTCTCGCCGGAACCTTCTGCCATTACATGATGATGCTCCTGTACCTGACCAAAATGGGCGGCTGATTTCGCCTCCCCGCCACAGGATAGAGCTTAACTAACTCATAACATACATTCTACGAATATCCGCCGGTCTCTTGATCGGCCCCCTGTATAATAACGCAAGAAGGACCAACGATTCCATTGGAACTGTTGGTCCTTCTTTTTGACTATATAGATTAAAGTGTCAAAAGTCACTCTCCACTTCATGCTTGCATGAAAGTGGAGATGTGACTTAATGACACGCCCCGATATGAGCAAGAAGTGGGGAAGGGGCCCCATGAATTGCGAATAGCGGGTAGGATTGTGGGAGTGCGAAGCACAAAGCAATCCGTAATCATACTTTTGATACTTTTGACACTTTAATCCTATATAGGATTAAAGTGTCAAACTCGCCCAACCAAACTCACGCATCATCATTTGATAACCAGGTTTACGATACGTCCCTTGACATAGATGGCCTTAACCACGGTCTTGCCTTCCATCATAGCTGCTACCGCCGGCAGAGCCTGGGCCTGTGCGATGGCTGCATCGTTTTCGATATCGGCTGCCACCATCATCTTGCCCTTTACCTTACCGTTGACCTGAACAGCTACCTCCAGGGTATCCTCTACCAGAGCTGCCTCATCCCAGGTCGGCCACGGCTCATAAGCCAGAGTATTGTCATGGCCAAGGATCTGCCACATTTCCTCACCCACATGCGGGCAGATGCAGGAGAACATCTTGATGAAGCCTTCTGCATATTCGCGCGGGCAGGTGCCGTTCTTGTAGGCTGCATTGGTGAAGATCATCATCTGGCTGATCGCCGTGTTATAGCCCAGGCTCTCGAAGTCATTGGTGACCTTCTTAACGGTCTGATGATATACACGGGTCAGTGCATCATCATTTCCATCCGTGATCTTGTCCTCAGCGGTAAAGAAATTCCATACACGGCCGATGAACTTACGGGCACCCTCAACACCTTCTGCCGACCAGGGCTTGGAAACCTCCAGCGGTCCCATGAACATTTCATAGAGACGCAGGGTATCGGCACCGTAATCACGAACGATATCACTCGGATTAACGACGAATTCCGGGAAACGCTTGCCCATCTTGATGCCGTTGGCACCCAGGATCATGCCCTGATGAACCAGCTTCTTAAACGGCTCCTTCACCGGAGACAGTCCCTCGTTGTACAGGAAGCGGTTCCAGATACGTGAATACATCAGATGACCTACAGCATGCTCCGGTCCGCCGATGTACAGGTCAACCGGCAGCCAGTGCTTTAAGAGCTCCTGATTGGCAAATTCCTTGTCGTTGTTCGGATCGATGTAACGCATGTAGTACCAGCTGGATCCGGCACTTCCCGGCATAGTGGAAGTCTCACGCACACCCTTCAGGCCGTTATGCTCGTACTGCTTCCACTCAGTGGCATTTTCCAGCGGAGCCTGTCCGTTATGTCCCTTGTAATCCTCCAGCTCCGGCAGAACCAGCGGCAGCTCTTCATCATCCAGGATGTGGATCTCACCGTTTTCCAGATATACCACCGGCATCGGCTCGCCCCAGTAACGCTGACGGGCGAAGATCCACTCACGGAAGTGATAGTTAACGGTGGTTCTGGCCACGCCCATATCCACCAGCTTCTGGGTGATCGCCTTCTTGGCATCTTCCACGACCATACCGGTAAACTCTTCCGAGTTCATCAGCTTGCAGCCCTTGCCCAGATAGTCACCCTTTTCGAAAGCGCAGGTATCGATGTCCCGGCCCTCGATAACCTGGATCAGCTCCAGATCATGCACCTGTGCGTACTCATAGTCACGCTGGTCATGAGC
This sequence comes from Lachnospiraceae bacterium, assembly GCA_030526245.1. Lineage (GTDB taxonomy): Bacteria > Bacillota > Clostridia > Lachnospirales > Lachnospiraceae > Merdiplasma. Next base: position 53,233 of record JAUNDD010000007.1, on the reverse strand, counting down.
CGGTACCGCCATAACCGCACCGGTACCATAGTTGCCCAGTACGAAGTCACCGATAAAGATGCTCACTTCCTTGCCGTTTACCGGGTTGATGCAGTGTACGCCCTTCAGCTCACAGCCGCTCTTGCCCTTGTTCAGCTCGGTACGCTCCATGTCACTCTTGCTGACGGTCTCATTGATATAGGCCTGAACCTCGTCCCTGTTTTCCACACGGTCCATCAGACCCTCGACGATCTTTCCGTCCGGAGCCAGCACCATGAAGGTGATACCGTAAATGGTCTCGATACAGGTGGTGAAAATAGAGAACTGTCCGCCGCCTACGATCTGGAAGTCAACCTCCACACCTTCACTCTTGCCGATCCAGTGACGCTGCATATCCTTGGTAGACTGGGGCCAGTCGATCTCATCCAGTCCCTCCAGCAGTTCCTCGGCAAAAGCTGCCTGGTCGATGACCCACTGCTTCATGTTTTTGCGGACGACCGGATAACCGCCACGCTCGGACTTGCCGTCGATGACCTCATCGTTGGACAGAACGGTACCCAGCTCTTCACACCAGTTGACCGGCATATCGATGCGCTTTGCATAGCCCTTCTTGTAGAGCTGCTTGAAGATCCACTGAGTCCAGTGATAGAAGCTCGGATCGCTGGTGGCAACGACCTTGCTCCAGTCATAGTCAAAGCCCAGCTCCTTCAGCTGTGCGGTAAAGGTTCCGATATTCTTCTCAGTAAAGCCGTTCGGGTTGTTACCGGTATTAACAGCATACTGCTCAGCCGGCAGACCGAAGGAATCGTAGCCCATGGGATGCAGTACATTGTAGCCCTGCATTCTCTTCATACGGGACATAATATCCGTAGCGGTATAGCCTTCCGGATGTCCTGCATGCAGACCAACACCGGACGGATACGGGAACATATCCAGTGCATAGTATTTCGGTTTGGAAAAATCCCATACATCCGTTTTGAAGGTTTCATTCTCAGCCCAGTATTTCTGCCATTTTGGCTCGATTACTTTTGCATTATATGCTGTAGCCATGTTTCTCATTCCTTTCCCTATATCAGACCAGCCAGGCAGACACACCGCTACAGTTCACACAGTGAACTGTAACTGGCCAAACTCCATTCCAAATTGCCTTTACTTGACGAGTGCCATTCTAAATCGTGCTTCCGGGACATCATCCACTTCTGCGCCATGATTGCTTCGCCCCTGCACTGCCCGGTTAATTTCAATAACCTATTTAGTCTAAACACATTTTTACTGCCTGTCAATCTTGCACCGGATAAAATGAAGAAATCCATGCAATATTTACGTCTTCCACCTTCAATCATTCATTTCCTGCGGAACATCATCCAGCACAGGCCCCCCAGCAGCAGAATCGGAATCGATGCTCCGAACAGACTCAGCAGACAGGTCAGGATCACCAGTCCCGGACAGATCGCAAAGGCCACCAGCGCCAGTACGATCTTCAGCAAGCCCCAGGACGCCTTAAAGGCCAGGCGAAGCACGCCGCTGCCAATACCAAAAATCACACACAAAACAATCAATGCTGTAATCATTCTCTCATCTTCCTCCCTGTTCATCGTGTACTGCCGCATTCCGGCGTTTCAACCGCGAACTGCGCCGTCACGGCGTCTCAAACGAAGCCTGCGCCGCCATAACATGAGACAAGTATACTCTTTCCAAACCGGCAGACAAGCACACGTCCCCCTAAAAGAAACCAAAGTTTATATTAAATTTATTACTCCGCCTATGGACACCATGCTAAAATGATCAGGATCAGAGATCATCCGGTTGCAGCTGCCCCTGCAGATCGTCCGGAATATTTCATTGCAGAATGGAGAAACTATGGGAAAAGTAATTGGCATTGACCTTGGCACCACCAACAGCTGTGTTGCCGTTGTAGAAAATAATGAACCGGTGATCATCCCCTCCGAGACCGGAAGCCGCACCACCCCCAGCGTGGTAGGTTTTTCCAAAGCCGGTGAGCGTCTGGTAGGTGAGATTGCCCGGCGCCAGGCCGTCACGAACCCGGAGCGGACCATTGCCTCGGTCAAACGACACATGGGCACCGAGTGGACCACCCGGATCGACGGGGAGCTCTATAAGCCCCAGACCATCAGCGCCATGATCCTGGCCAAGCTGAAAAAGGAAGCCGAGAATTTCACCGGTGAGACCATCCATGACGCTGTCATCACGGTTCCCGCCTACTTTAACGATGCCCAGCGCCAGGCTACCAAGGATGCCGGCCGGATCGCCGGTCTCAACGTACTGCGCATCATCAACGAGCCCACCAGTGCGGCCCTGGCCTACGGGCTGGATCACGCCGATCCCCAGAAGATCATGGTCTACGATCTGGGCGGCGGCACCTTCGATGTCTCCATCATCGAGATCAGCGACGGTGTCATCGAGGTCCTGTCCACCTGCGGCGATAACCACCTGGGCGGCGACGACTTTGACCAGCGAATCACCGACTGGATCGTTAAGGAATTCCAGCGTGAAAACCGCATCGACCTGCGCCGGGATTTTGCGGCCATGCAGCGTGTCCGGGAAGCCGCCGAAGCGGCTAAAAAGGAACTGTCTTCCACGGAAACAGCCAGCATCAACCTGCCGTATATCACCATGGTCGGCTCCACGCCGCTTCATGTCCAGCTGACACTGACCCGTTCGGTCTTCACCTCCCTGGTGAGTGACCTCATCGAACGGACAGAGGGACCGGTACGCACCGCTCTGGCGGATGCCGGAATCTCAGCCTCCCAGCTGGGGCTGGTGCTGCTGGTGGGCGGTTCCACCCGCATCCCGGCCGTCCAGCAGAAGGTGAGCGCCCTCACGGGCAAAGAGCCTTCCCGCAACATCAACCCCGATGAATGTGTTGCCATGGGCGCTGCCATCTTAGGTTCCACACTGGCGGGCAATGCCCTGATGGCCAAGGGAACCGGCCAGGATCTCATCCTGTTCGACGTAACCCCCATGAGCCTGTCCATCGAGACCGTCGGCGGTGTGGCTACCCCCCTGATCAACAAGAATTCCACCATCCCGACCAGATACACCAAAACCTTCTACGCGGCTTCGCCCATGCAGAAGGTCGTTGAGATCCGTGTCCTGCAGGGCGACCGCCCCATGGCCCGGGATAACAAGATGATCGGCAAATTCCGCCTCTCGGGAATCAAGCGTTCCGCCTCGGGCCTGCCGCAGATCGACGTCACCTTTGACATCGACGCCAACGGCATCCTGACGGTATCCGCCCAGGATCAGATGACCGGTAAATTCCAGTCCATCACCATCACCGCCAACGACCGCATGAGCGACGCAGAGGTGGAAAAGGCCCGCCAGGAGGCACAGATGTACGCCCAGCAGGACGACATGCGCCGGAGCGCCCTGGAGCTGTACAGTCAGGCCAATGCGCTGGCCGCCAGAGTCACCACCGTGGCAGCGGACAAAAACAAGATCCCGGATAAAAGCCAGCGCAAGCTCCTGCAGCGCAGCCTGAAGGATCTGAGCCATCATCTGAAACGCTTCAATGCAGCAAAGATCACCCAGGAGCAGATCAATGACCTGCAGGAAGCCAAGGACCGGCTGGAGCAGGAAGCCGCCCCTTATCTGGATGCCTGATCTCTCCGTTTCGTTTCCTTTATGTCGGCCGCCTTGCGGCGACATCTCATATTTCTGCCAAGACTTCAAGCCACAGGAGCTTCCGGACGGAAGCTCCTGTTATTTATGCCGATCAGGCTGTCAGCAGCCTGTTTTCAAACCATCTTGAACCCGACGAAGAACGCACAGCCGTTCAGCCAGGGCTGTCAGCAATCTGCTTACGGACCGCCTTGAACCTCGATCTCCACAATATCGTCCAGCTTCAGATGCAAGCCATCCTCCATGATCAGGATCCGGCCAACCGGATCCAGTCGGCGGATGCTGCCGCAGATCGAGGCATAGCTTCCCCCTTCTTTCCTTTCATCCGGAATAAACCGGGTGATGCAGGCTCTTCGTTCTCCAGCCCGACGCTCCATCAAAAGCTGCAGCGTCTGATCCAGCCGTCCTCTCTCCTCCTCCGTCAGTTCTGTCCTTTCGCTGGTCAGTCTGGCTGCTTCGTCCACCGCCGCCTCATAACCCACCAGCGCCGCAAAGGGCGCAAACTGAGCCGCCCGCTTTTCCCCTGGCATCCGGGGATGCTTCCGGGATGTGGGAGGCGGCAGATGGATGATGTCCTCATAATCCGATTCCTTCATTTCGTCCTCCTATCTCAGTGGCTCGCATCTTAAATAACCGAAGCTTTGTCTGTTTTGTCTGCTTTCCCAAGCATACGATCTGAAACGCCCCGACGCTGTCCGTATATCGTTCGCAAATGAACCAGGTGTCACTACGCCTTATGTCCTCCGATCTGGGCATTCCGATCCCGACCGGTGGCACCCTCCCGGAAATTCGTCCCCTTCAGTACCGCATTGCTGCCGAACTTATGCTTAATGCTGAGCATGGCTTCCTGCAGCCGGCGTTCCTTTTCCAGTGTTTCCTCTTCCTTCTGCTTTTCTCGCTCCAGGGCCGCATAATCCGTAAACAGGTCCAGCTGCACCGGTGCCGAATCTTCCTGCCGCTGCCGCTCCTTCGCCTGTGCCTCGGTGATCACATGATTCGTGGCTATGGAAATCCGCCGCACCAGCAGGTCAAAATCCACGATCTTGTCAAAAATGTCCAGCAACGCCTCCACGATCTGTTTCGACGAGGAGGTATGGCGCTTTAGATTTGCGGTGCCCTGGGCATGCTTTGGCACACGCCGTCCGTAATAATCCGTGGTCACCGGCCCCTTATAGCGCCGCCGACGCTCCGGATCCTCCAGATTCGTCCGGTCATACCCCACCGTCAATACCAGCTGGTCCGCCATCAGCCCCTTTTCCACCAGGTTCAACGCAATGGCATCCGCCATCTCCCAGGCCACCACCCGGGCTTTCTCCGCCGAATAGGGCTCCTGCAGCACCTGCCCGGAGCTGAAACTGCTGCTTTCCGGCTGATAGGCCTTGACCTCCTGCATGCTGCAGGGCTCATAGCCCCAGGCATGGTCGATGAGAAGCTCCGCGTTCACGCCGAACATCTTATAAAGGATATCCTCGTTCTCCAGTGAGACTCTGGCAATATCCCCCATGGTAAAAATACCGGCGGACTCCAGCCTGGCCGCGGTTCCCCGGCCCACCCGCCAGAAATCGCGCAGGGGACGATGGGACCAGAGCTGCCGGCGATAGCTCATCTCATCCAGGCAGGCGATCCGGACGCCGTTTTCATCCTCCCGGACATGCTTGGCTCCGATATCCATAGCTACCTTGCACAGATACAGGTTTGTTCCGATTCCGGCGGTGGCAGTGATGCCCGTCTCCTTCAGAACATCCAGAATCATCGCCGAGGCCATCTCCCGGGCGGTCATCCTCCGGGCCGACAGATAGTTCGTCACATCCATGAACACCTCGTCGATGGAGTAGACATGGATATCCTCCGGCGCCACGTATTTTAAATAGACCTGATAGACCTGGGCGCTCTTTTCCATATACCGGGCCATCCGCGGCACCGCCGTGATGTAGCCAAGCGCCACCCCGGGATCGCTTCTTACCTTTTCATCATCCCAGGACGGCTCCGTCAGCCTTCGTCCCGGTGCCGCCGCGGTCCGGGCTGCATTGCTCTCCCGCACCCGCTGCACCACCTCAAACAGACGGGCCCGTCCGGAGATCCCGTAGGCCTTCAGGGACGGGGACACCGCCAGACAGATGGTCTTTTCCGTCCGGCTTTCATCGGCCACCACCAGGTTTGTGGTCAGCGGATCCAGCCCCCGGTCCATACACTCCACCGAGGCATAAAAGGATTTCAGATCGATGGCAATATAGGTGCGGCTCTCCGCTGCGCGGTTCTCACCGCTCATTGGGATAGACAACTCCAATCTGCTCCCGGATCCGATCCATCAGCTCCATGATCCGGATCGTCTCACTGTGCGGCATTTCCGGACACTCCAGGGCCCCTTCCTGCAAAGCCTTCATGCAGGACAGCACCTCATATTCATAGCCAGTGATCTGCGCCGGTGTCTCATAGGATGCCACCAGCTGGTGATTGGTGTCGTAGACCTCCAGCCCCTCGCAGTTATTGATGTTTTTGCAGACAACATAGCCCTTGCTGCCGCGCACGATTCCCTGCCGGTCATCGGCCACCCGGGCATCTGCATGCAGATAGGCTGTCTTTCCATCCGGCCAGGTCAGTGCAATATTTGTGGACATATCCACACCCAGATCATTCAGAAGTGCCGTGGCCTTTACATCACTAAAATCATCTCCAAATACCATGGACGCAAAGTTGATCGGGTACACACCGCAGTCCAGCAGAATGCCGCCAGCCAGCTCCGGCCGGTAGATCCGCTCATTCTGCGAGATCACATAGGACAGCGTTGCCGAGATTGAAAGGGGCTCTCCGATGACTCCGCTGGCCAGGATCTCATCCAGCTTCCAGCGCATGGGCATATACCGGGTCCAGATCGCTTCGGTCACGAACACCTTCTTCTCTTCAGCCAGCGCCAGGATCTCCCGGGCCTGCGCTGCATTCTGTGTAAAAGCTTTTTCACACAGCACCGGCTTGCCGTGTTCAATACACAGCTTCATGTGCTCGTAGTGATGCGAATGCGGCGTCGCAATGTAGACCAGCTCCACCTCCGGATCCGCCACCATCTCCTCGTAGGAACCGTAGGCCTTTTCAAATCCATATTCATCGGCAAAGCTCCGGGCCTTCTCCAGATTTCTGGACGCGATGGCATAGGCCTCCACCTCCTGCATCGGTCCAATCGTACGTGCCATGCAGGAAGCGATCGCACCTGCACCAATGATTCCCATCTTCATATCCAAATTCCTCCTGTTCTTTTCGTCATAGCCCAAGTCAAAACCAAAACGTTTGTTTGCTTTTAACAGTTTACCACATCTTTCCGCCTATGAAAATAGCCTGTGCAGCTTGCACAGGCCATTTCATCCCATTGAATAATTCATTACAGCTCAGGCGGTTCGATTCCGCGCGAGATTTTACCGCGTACGCAGCAAAATCCTGTTATCTGTAAGCAGACACCATTCATCCGCTCCTATCGCTTTCTCTATGCCTCTTACAGATAGATCTCGCAGTCCGGCTCTACCTTCTTGCAGGCCTTCAGAACCTCCTGCATCACCGCTGCCGGTTCCTGTCCGTCCTCAAACTCCACCACCATTTTCTGGGTCATGAAATTCACGGTTGCATTGGCCACACCGGCTGTCTTCTTCGTTGCTCCCTCCATCAGATTTGCACAGTTTGCACAGTCCACTTCAATCTTATACGTCTTTTTCATTTCGATTCCCCTTTGATTAAACATTTGTTTAATTGTTATATATGGAGTATACTCCTCATAACTGAAATTGACAAGTCCGTATTTATTATGCCGCCATTCAAAATTAGCCCTGCTTTTCAGTTCCCGAGATGAACTGTCGCCTCTGGATTTTACCTCTTTAAGCAAAAACGCCGGGCGAAGCCAGGCCACCTGAATGGAAAATGCGACCGAAAGGAGCCGTCTCATGTCCGCCTACCCGCATCATCATCACGACCAGGTATTATCCGAACAGACCCTGTCCCAGCTGGATCGGGTCGAAGATTTCCAGCAGATTGCCGCCATGTTCTCCAAGCTGAGCGATCCCACCCGGGTCCGCCTGTTCTGGCTCCTTTGTCACAGTGAGGAATGCGTGATCAATCTCTCCGCTCTGATGAACATGTCCAGTCCGGCCCTGTCTCATCACCTGCGCATCCTGAAGGAGACCAATCTGATCGTCAGCCGCCGGGAAGGCAAGGAGGTCTTCTACAAGGCCGCGGATTCCGAGGCCGCTCATTTTCTCCACCATATGATCGAGCAGGTCATGCGAATCACCTGCCCGGAATGATAATAATTAAACAGGCCAGGTTCTTTCGAACCTGGCCCTTTGTTTCTTAATTCTTTAATCAATACTTTGTATTCTATTTAAATACCAGCGCCTGATCTCTCAGTCGACTGATTATTTAACCTTTACAGTTACCTTTCTAACAGCACCAGCTTTGGTGGTCATGGTGATAACAGCGGTACCTTTCTTCTTGCCGGCAGTGATCTTGCCGTTCTTGTTAACCTTGGCAACCTTCTTGTTGGAGGTGGTCCAACTCTTTACGCTGTCGCCCTTTGCCAGGCCGCTGACCTTGATGGTAACCTTCTTGCCCTTCTTCAGGGTAACCTTTGCCTTGTTAAGCTTTGCAGTCGGAGCAACCTTTGCGATGGCTGCGGTCTTAACAGCGCCGCATCCGCAGGTGGCACGCTTGCTGCCGGTAGAAGCAACGGTAGCTTCCTTGGTAACCTTCCATGCGCCGAAGCTGTGAGTGTGCTGTACAGCCGGAGCCTGAGTAGTGGTGGAAGCTGCAGACTGAGCTGCGTTGTTCTTGTTTGCTGCTACGGTATTGTTTACGTTCTGAGTGCTTTCGATGGCCACAGAACCGTTCTGGTCTGCTGCATTGTTTGCATTGTTGTCTGCTACGATCTCGTTGTTCTCGTTGTTCTCAACAACTACATCGTTGTTAGCCGGAGTGTTTACTACAGTGTTCTGAGTGTTCTGAGTACTCTGAGTGGTTACTGCGTAATCCTTGGTAGCCATTGCATACTTTCCGTCGAAAGCTGCATCTCTTACATGATCGAAGAAGTTAGCATCGGATCTCAGGAAGTAGAAGTAGTTTCCGTTGGTGCCTGCATCCCAGGTTGCATCCAGGTTGTAGTAAGCGCCGCCGATCTTTACAACGTTCCATGCATGAGCTTCGCCGCAGCCGGTACCCGGGATCAGGTGGCAATCAACACCAAGGGTCAGAAGCATGCGGTAGATGGATAATGCGTAGCCCTGGCAGACACAGCTGTTGTCGATCATTGCGCCGTATGCAGAGAAACGAACACGGTTGCTGTTGTCGCCGCTGTAATCGTAGTTAACAGTGCTGCAGATGTAATCGTAAACTGCCTTAACCTTTTCGTAATCGCTTGCACCGTAAACGTTCATCTTAGCCAGTGCTGCAGCGAAAGCTGCGTCAACTGCCTGCTCCTGAGCTGCAGTGGTCAGGTAGGAAACGTTGTAGGTGATGGTGCAGTAGTAGTAGCCGTTGGACTTGCTTGCACGGCCGCTGGCGTTCCAGCTCTCGTACTGCCACTTCAGGTAGTCACCCTCAACCGGGTTTCCAGTGTGATCGAATACACGAGCCATGATCTCTTTTGCGATCGAGCTGGAGTACTGTGCGGTCTTGTACTGGATGTTGAACTTGGTGTCGCGGTTTTTGAAGTGTTCTCTAACCTGCTTGGTAGCCTCGTCGATGGTGGTGCAGTAGTTTCCATCTGCAGCCAGATCAGCGCTAACCAGTGCGCTCATCTCATCGAACTCGCCATCCATCATCAGCTCATCCTGAGCCTCAGCTGCCGGAGCACTTACTTCACCAGCGTATAACGGATTTACAAAGCTCTCGTTTTCGAGTTCAAGTACTGCGAATTCGTCGATCTGTACGTCTGCTTCTTCAGCATCTTCGAACAGGCCGTCTTCATCGTCCCAGAAGCTCTCTTCGGTATCGAAAAGTACATCGTCACAGGTGTCCAGCTCAACTTCTTCGAAGTCTGCTGCCTGATCCATTGCTACGAGTTCCTCGGCAAAGAAATCTGCCTCAATTTCTTCTGCAACAACCGGTGCTACGAACTGAAGAGTCATCATACCTGCCATCATCATGGCAAAAAATCTCTTGGCTGCTTTCATGGTCTATCCTCCACAAACCTTTCAGATACAGCCAGAATATTCGATCCCAAAATCGAAACAGGTGAGGAGTTTGCAGACACAAGAAAAAGCACCGTATCCGCTTCGCCTCGGGTACCGTGCTCCAAATTGCAACTGGCTGTCAAGCTTGCGCGTAGACCCTATAGCTTTGCGTCGCCGGGTTTCCCCGGGTTTGCTAAATATTCTGATTATCGAATGAAATAAAAACTTACTTGAACGTTGTTTTCGCTTTCGCATAACTGTATTCTACCATGCTTTCCCTGAAATGCAACCCCAAAATTAACACTTCTGTAATGTTTGTTGATTATACACAGTTTTTACATATCTGTTTTGTCATATTGGAGTAATTTTGCAAAAAAGAGCCGTGGTGAAATTTCTTTTCGGAATGCTTCGGTTCCTTTTCAGTTCCCTTTCTCTTCCGAAACACAAATCACCACGGTTCATCTTACACAATTCGAGAGTACATATCTCTCACACTCATCAGCAAATCATGGTACACCGCCTGCTTTTCCGCATAAAGCTTTACATGTTCCCGAATCGGCTCCGTCACATGCTCATCCAGCTGCACCGTATCCTGGCAGGCTTCCCGGATATCCGCATACCATCCCAGACCCACCGCAGCCAGGATGCAGGCTCCGTGACAGGCTTCTTCCTTCACCTTCGTGGTATGTACCGGCATATCCAGAACATCCGCCTGGATCTGCTTCCAGGTCACGCCCCGGGCCGCACCGCCCGAAGAGATCAGCATGGAACGCTCTGCCTTCATTTCATCCAGAATGCCTACGCACTCATTTAAATTAAGAAGAATGCCCTCCATGGTCGCCCGGATGATATGGCCCTGCTCATGCTTCATGCCCAGTCCAAAATACGTTCCCTTCGCCTGGGGTTCATTATAGGGAGTTCGCTCTCCCGCCAGATACGGAATAAAATACAGTCCTTCTGCTCCCGCCGGTGTCATCCCGGCTTCCCGATCCAGCTCGGCAAAGGGGCGCGTATCCTTCAGCACCTTGTTTCTCAGCCAGCTGAGCGTGCTGCCGCCATTTAGTGTCCCGGCCTGAACAGCCCAGCGTCCCGGTACGGTATGACACCAGGTCTGAACCCGCATCTGCGGATCAAAGATCGGTCGATCCGCGATCACAGCCAGCTGGGAGGAAGTGCCGATATTGCAGGCCATGACGCCTTTTTCCACGACACCGTTACCCGTCAGTGCTGCCAGGCTGTCGCCGGCGCCATACACCACAACGGTCTGCGTGGAAAGCCCTGTCTCCGCGGCTGCCTCCGGGGTGATCGTACCGGCCACTTCATAGCTTTCGTGCACCGGGACCCAGATGTCCCGACGAATGCCCAGCCGATCCATCCATTCACCGCACCACTGCCGGTTCCTGACCGAAAAGGCCAGCGTAGCCGCTGCGTCCGAGCACTCCGTGCCCAGCTCGCCGCAGAGGCGGAAACGGATGTAATCCTTAACGCTCATGACATAGCGGATCTTTTCATACAAAGCCGGTTCGTTTTCACGGATCCAGAAGAGGGTACTGATGATCATGCCGGCACAGGGCTGATTGAGCACCTCCCGCTCCAGCACATCGCCGCCCAGCTCACGCATTTTTTCCAGCAGACTGCCGCTGCGCTGATCCAGATGGATAATGGCCGGGCAGACCGGTTCTTTGTTTTCATCCAGGGCCACCATGCCGTGCATCTGTCCCGAAAAGCCTATCCCGGCGATCTCCCCGCCGCTGATTCCGGCTTCCTTCAGGGCGCCGCCAATAGCGGTCACCACAGCCTGCCAGTACTCCCGGGGATCCTGCTCCGCGTAAGACATGACCGGAATGCTGATCCCGTAGCTTCCGCTGCCGCTGCCCATCGGCCGGCCGCTTTCATCCTCTATCAAAGCCTTGGTACTGGAAGTACCCAGGTCAATTCCCATCACATACTTCATTCGCGTCCCTCTGCTTTCTTCAATCCCTGTCTTCACACTCACCGCAGTCTGTTTCCACGTACTTGGCGACTGTATCCAATCAGGATTCTCTGGCTGTCTTATTTTTTGATGTCTCTCCGGCTGCTTTTTCCGCATCACTCTTCACAGCCTTCAGCCGAACCTCCACCACCCGGCGCTTGGCCGTGCGGGTGACGATGCCTTCATATCCCGGCAGGGTGAACTGGTCCTGCACCTTCGGCAGACGATGCAGCTGATCCTGTACCAGACCGCTGATGGACACCGCATCGATGCTGTCATCCTCCCGGATCCCCAGCGTTTCGTACAGATCATCCACGTTGGCACTGCCGCTGCACAGCCAGCTGCCGTCGCTCTGCTGGCGGAAATCCTCCACGACCTCATCGTGTTCATCCCAGATCTCACCCACCAGCTCCTCTAAAATGTCCTCCAGGGTGATGATACCTTCCGTGCCGCCGTACTCATCCACCACCACAGCCATGTGATGATGCTGCTCACGAAGGGTGCGCAGCAGAGCACTGATGGGCGTTCCACCGGTGGTATACAAGGTCGGCTTCGCAATGTCGGAGATCCGTTTTTCTCCCTGCTTTCTGGCAATATAGAAGTCCTTTTCATGGACGACACCGATGATGTTATCGATGGTGTCATGATACACCGGCAGCCGGCTGAAACCGCTTTCCGCAAAAGTCTCGGCAGCTTCCTCCATAGTCGCGTCGTCCGCAAGGGCCACCACATCCACACGAGGGGTCAGCACCTCCTCCGTCTCCACATCATCAAATTCGATGGCGGATTTGATCAGCTCACTCTCCCGGTCTGTCAGACCTCCGCTGGTCTCCGCCTCATCCACCATGGTGATCAGGTCACCTTCCGTGATGCCCTCTTCCTCTTTCACGCCGACCATCTTTTTGATCAGCGTCTTCCATACACCAAAGAGAAAGTTAGCCGGTGTAAAGATGGTCACCAGCACCTTCAGGATCGGTGCCGTCAGCAGCGTAAACCGCTCCGGCATATGCTTGGCCAGACTCTTGGGCGTTACCTCGCCAAAGATCAGGACCACCACGGTCATCACGATCGTTGACACCGTCGGGGCCTTGCCTGCTCCCACCCATCGGGTAAACAGAACCGTTGCGATACTCGTCGCCGCAATGTTGACAATGTTATTGCCGATCAGGATGGTGGACAGGAGCTTATCGTACTCGTCTGCCAGGGCCATCACCCGGGCCGCCTTTACGTCCCCCTCCTCGGCCTTGCGCTTCAACCGGATCCGGTTCACGCAGGAATATGCGGTTTCTGCTGAAGAAAAAAATGCTGATAATGCCACCAGACAGATCAGCCCGATCACCATGTATATACTGCCATCGTCCATAAAGAACTTACTACCTTACCTTTCCTGAATAAAACTGCGAGCACCGGTCTATCACCGGATGCTTCTTTAACGTTATTTTTCAATATAACACAGTCATCCGCACATATCCACCCAAAAGTACCCCTTTGGAGTTTTCCGTTCCCATGACAAAACATCTCGCGGTAACAAATACCTGAACTGTATCTTCACATTCCGATGCAGATACCACGTTCTCCCGGTCGCCGGCTGCTGTGTGTCCGCATTTCGGTCACGTCACGCTTCGACGTGGATCTCGCTGCCCGCTTCATTGATGGCCCCGATGGTCTTCATCAGGAAGTCGATCAGCTCCTCCGGCGATTCCTGCATACCGGTGGCGATCCATCGATTCAGCAGTCCGCTGCAGCCCTCTGCAATAAAATAGTAGACCCACTCCTGCTTGCTGGGGGAAAGCGCCGGAAAATAATGCCGGATCGTCACCATATTATTACCGTAACACAGATTGAACAGTCTTTCCTTAAACTGCACATCACCGTGCTCCGAAAACAGCGTCAGATACAGTTCTTTCCTATTAAGAATGTCATTCAGTACGATTCGAAACACAACAGCCAGATTCTGCTCCCGGGTCTGACAGATCTTCTCCTGCAGCTCATCCAGCACCTCCGCCTCGATCTTCTGCAGAAGATCCTGCGGATTATCGTAATATTTATAGAAGGTGGCCCGGTTGATCTGGGCCAGATCACAGATGGATTTCACCGTGATCCTGGCAATATCCTTTTCCTCCAGCAGCTCCAGAACTGCGTTTCGCACCACCATTTTGGTGTATCTTACTCTTGCGTCCAATTCCTATCCTCTTTCCTGCTCTCAGTATAAACAACACTTTCACAAAATATGTTTACTATATTTCATTTTCGCAAAAATTGATGGTTGTTTTTTCCTTCTGCCTCGCTATAATCATTCTAGTTTCTAAACAGATGTCTACAAAATATCATATTGTTAATTATTCTGGCAAGACCAAATCTGCCAAAGCGCGATGATGATCGCAATCGACCTTATAGTTCACGCAGTGAACTGTACCGTGTCTCTGAGGACACCATTCGAACAGTGACGTTTAACATTGACTTATCATCTTGAAAAGGAGAATTTATGAGCATTCAGATTATTACCGACTCTGCCAGCGATCTGACCCAGGCAGAAGCAAAACAGCTTAATATCACCGTTCTGCCGCTGACCGTTACCTTTGGCGAGACCAGCTACCGGGACGGCATCGACATCGACCACAAGACCTTCTTTGAAAAGCTGATCGAGACCGACGAGCTGCCCGTTACCAGCCAGCTCCCCCCCTATTCCTACGAACAGGCCTTCCGTGCTGCCGCCGAGCAGGGTGATACCGTGATCTGCCTCTGCGTATCCTCCAAGCTCTCCGGCTGCTATCAGAGCGCCAACATTGCCGCTTCTTCCGTGGATGGCGATATCCGCATCGTGGACACCCTGAACGTTACCATCGGAGAACGGATCCTGGTGGATCTGGCCGTTCGCTGCCGCGATCAGGGCATGAGCGCCGACGAGATCGTTCGCATCCTGGAGGCAGAAAAGGCCAACGTTCGCCTGATTGCTCTGCTGGATACCCTGGAATACCTGAAAAAGGGCGGCCGCATTTCCGCCACCGCTGCCTTTGCCGGTACGCTCCTGAACGTAAAGCCGGTCATCGCCATCGAGGATGGACTGGTCAAACAGCTGGGCAAGGCCCGCGGTTCCCGCAACGGCAGCAACATGCTGAACAATATGGTCAAGAAGGACCGTATCGATTTCTCCAAGCCTCTGCATCTGGCCTACAGCGGTCTGTCGGATGCCATGCTCGTTAAGTATGTGGCGGACAGCAAGGATCTGTACCACTGCCAGCCGGAAGAGCTGCCCTGCTGCACCATCGGCAGTGTCATCGGTACCCATGTGGGACCGGGCGCCATCGCCTGCGCATACTTCACCGCTCCCGAGCAGGCTTAAATATTAGATATCAAAAAAACCTCTGTCATTCGTTACCATATGAATGACAGAGGTTTTTTCATGTATCACGTCAGAGATTCTTCCATGTAAATGTCAGGGATTTTTCGTGTACTCCAGCAAAGCTTCCGCTCCGCTTCATGTCTGTCCAAAGCGGCGCGGCACCTTCACGACACAGCCAGGCTCAGATCATGAAATTATAGGCCACAAAGGCAGCATAGCCTGCCAGCAGCGCTACGCCCTGGGCCCGGTACAGCTTTCCTTTCACCAGCGGCGGGATGGATAAAAGCAGCATCACCCCGAAGCACACCGGGATATCCACCACCAGCGACGCATTGATACCGCCCAGGGTCTTGCCGGCCGGAATGCCGAAGGGCGCCAGCGTGCAGGACATGCCGGATACCAGCACCAGATTAAACAGGTTGGCTCCGATCACATTTCCCAGCGATAAGGCTCCATGCCCCTTGGCCAGCGAAGAGATGGCCGTAACCAGCTCCGGCAGTGAGGTGCCCAGCGCCACAAAGGTCAGGGCAATCACCGACTCAGGCACACCCATCGCCTCCGCGATCTTTGTTCCGTTATCCACCAGAAGACGGGCACCTACCGCAATCAGTGCCGCACCGATCACCAGCAGCAGGATCTCCCGCAGCATGCTTTCCTCCGCCGCGTTTTCTCCTGCCTCCGCAGCTGCAGCCGTCGCCTTGTCCGCCTTCACGGATTTCATCTGAGCCACCGTCAGCACCATATATACCACAAACACTGCCAGCAGGATCACACCTGTCATCCGGGAAAAATATCCGGTGGTATAGGCAGTTCCCGCATAAAAGATCATGGCCGCAAAAAAGAACAGGATCGGCATCCGCAGCGTTTTCTTTTCTGCCTTTCCCGGCTTGATGGCGATGGTGAGCGCTGCAATCAACGCCGCATTACAGATAATCGATCCCAGTGCATTGCCATAGGCGATCTCGCCATGCCCGCTGATGGCCGAGGTGGCCGATACCATCACCTCCGGCAGCGTCGTACCGATGGAAACCACCGTTGCTCCAATCAAAAGCTCCGGTACATGAAAACGATGGGCGATTCCGGTAGCTCCATCCACAAACCAGTCACCACCCTTGATCAGACACAGCAGACCAATGATGAATAAAATAACGACCGCAACCATATCCTGTCTCCTTTCCCGGGAGGTCTCGCTCTCCCGCACATCCACGATTATCTGAACCGCTGCCGCATACGCAGTAAACTGCAGCAGAAATCCCGTTGCTCACGCCAGCGCACACGTCAATAAACATTTCCTTTATAAGAATACGCCCTTGATAAAGATCTCCAGACCGATTCCGATCAGGATCACACCGCCCAGCAGGGAAGCCTTGCCGGAAAGTCTGGTTCCCACAGTCTTTCCGATCACCAGACCGATCTCACAGAGCACGAAGGTCACCACGCCGATGATCAGAGCACAGATCAGCGCCATGCCCAGGCCGTAATCCGCAATGGTAAAGCCCACCGACAGCGCATCGATGGAGGTTGCCACGCCCTGCACCAGCAGCGTCGTAAAGGCCAGCTTCACACAGCCCTCGCTTTCTTCCTCCTCGGGATGCAGTCCCTCCAGCAGCATCTTTCCACCAATGTACAGCAGCAGGATCAGCGCGATCCAGGGGATCGCCTTTTCAAACAGCTGAAATTTCTGGGCAATGGTATGCACGCAGCACCAGCCGATCAGAGGCATCATGATCTGAAACAGAGCATACACACCGGCCATCAGACCCATACGTCCCGGCTTCATCTTCGGCTCATGCAGGCCGTTGGCCATGGATACCGAAAAGGCATCCATGGCCAGACCAACGCCCAACAAGGCACTGTTCACTAAGAATACAACATTCATTTCCAACTTCTTTCGCTCCTCTTTTTGTCACACCTTCCAAACCGTCCTCCATGATGGAAAAGACTCACATACGCCTGGCGTATATGAGTCTTTGTATCCCTTCAGCAGACCATCCGGAATGGCTCTGCTGTCTGATTATTTAATTCTTGCGTGACGCTCCTGCAGAGAAATGACCTCTTCATTACCGCCGCGGATCTCTGCCAGGATACCATCGGCACTTGCGATGGCGGCAGCCATGGTGGTGATGTACGGAATCCGGCTCTTGATGCAGGCCTTACGGATATAGGCATCGTTGCCGCCGGTCTCGCCTACAGCACTGTTCACAACCAGCTGAACCTTGCCGTTGGTGATCACATCGTAAGCATCCGGTCTGCCTTCGCCTCTCTTATGGATGGTGTAGCAGGTCAGTCCGTGCTCAGCAAAGTAGGCAGCGGTACCCTTGGTGGACACGATCTTGAAGCCGGCCTCGTCGAAGAGTCTGGCTGCGATCAGAGCATCCTCTTTGTCCTTATCGTTGATGGAGATCAGGACGGTTCCTTCCGTCGGAAGCGGACTCTTGGTTGCTTCCTGGGCCTTGTAGTAAGCCTCGCCTACGCTGTCGGCAATTCCCAGAACCTCACCGGTGGAACGCATTTCCGGTCCGAGAAGCGGGTCAACCTCCGGGAACATGTTGAACGGGAAGACAGCTTCCTTCACACCGTAGTGCTTGATCTCTCTTTCCTTGATATCCTTCAGCGGAGACTCCTCGCCGGTGAACTCAGAGGTAATGATCTGGGTTGCCAGCGGAACCATGCCGATGCCGCAGACCTTGGATACCAGCGGAACGGTACGGCTTGCTCTCGGGTTTGCTTCCAGAACATATACGGTATCGCCTTCAATAGCGTACTGCATGTTCATCAGACCGCGTACGCCCATCTGCTCAGCGATCTTTCTGGTGTAGTCCTTGATGGTCTCCAGATGCTTCTCGGAGATATGCCTGGACGGAATGATGCAGGCGGAGTCACCGGAGTGAACACCAGCCAGCTCGATGTGCTCCATAACAGCCGGAACGAATGCGCGCTCGCCGTCTGCGATGGCATCGGCCTCACACTCCATGGCATGCTTCAGGAAACGGTCGATCAGAATCGGACGATCCGGTGTTACGCCAACCGCTGCATTCATGTAGCTGATCAGGTTCTCATCATCGTAGACAACTTCCATACCGCGGCCACCCAGAACGTAGCTCGGGCGAACCATAACCGGATAACCGATCTTGTGAGCGATCTCCAGGGCTTCGTCTACGGTTACAGCCATGCCGGCCTCCGGCATCGGGATCTCCAGCTTGTCCATCATAGCACGGAACAGGTCGCGGTCCTCTGCCATATCGATGACAGCCGGGGAAGTACCCAGGATCTTCACGCCGTTCTTTTCCAGCTCGGCAGACAGGTTCAGCGGAGTCTGACCGCCAAACTGTGCGATGACGCCCAGCGGCTTCTCGTGCTCGTAGATCGCCAGAACATCCTCCAGCGTCAGCGGCTCGAAGTACAGCTTATCGGAGGTATCGTAGTCCGTGGAAACGGTCTCCGGATTGCAGTTGATGATGATCGTCTCGAAGCCGGCCTTCTTCAGAGCCATAGCGGCATGTACCGAGCAGTAGTCGAACTCGATACCCTGGCCGATACGGTTCGGGCCACCGCCCAGGATCATGATCTTGCGGTTGCCCGGCATAGCCTGAGCTTCCTTGCATGCATGATAGGTGGAGTAATAGTAAGCGCTGTCGGTGGTTCCGCTGACATGTACGCCTTCCCATCTCTCCACGATGCCGTTCTCGATACGGGCCTTGCGGATCTCCTCTTCCGGAACCTCCAGGATCTTGCCCAGATACTTATCGCTGAAGCCATCCAGCTTAGCCTGCTTCAGAGCATCGGCAGCCGGTACGGTTCCGCGGTTCTTCAGAAGCGCTTCCTCTTCCTCAACCAGTTCCTTCATCTGCTCGATGAAGTACGGCTTGATCTTGGTCAGCTCAAAGAGCTCCTCTACGGTAGCACCCTTGCGCAGTGCCTCGTACATAACGAACTGACGCTGGCTGGTGGGGAACACCAGAAGCTTGAGCAGCTCGTCCTTGGTCTTTTCATGATAGTCGTTAGCCCAGCCCAGACCGTAGCGGCCGTTCTCCAGGCTTCGGATGGCCTTCTGGAATGCTTCCTTGTAGGTCTTACCGATACTCATGACTTCGCCGACAGCTCTCATCTGAGTTCCCAGCTTGTCCTCAACGCCCTTGAATTTTTCAAATGCCCAGCGAGCGAACTTGATAACCACATAGTCGCCGTCCGGAACGTACTTATCCAGCGTGCCGTATTTGCCGCAGGGGATCTCGTCCAGAGTCAGACCGGAAGCCAGCATAGCGGATACCAGAGCGATCGGGAAGCCCGTTGCCTTGGAAGCCAGTGCCGAGCTGCGGGAGGTTCTCGGATTGATCTCGATTACGATGATACGGCCGGTCTCGGTATTTCTTGCAAACTGTACGTTGGTTCCGCCGATGACCTCAACCTCGTTTACGATGCTGTAGGCCTGACGCTGCAGTTCCTTCTGTACATCCTCCGAAATGGTCAGCATCGGAGCGGAGCAGAAGGAGTCACCGGTGTGAACGCCCAGCGGGTCGATATTTTCGATGAAGCAGACAGTGATCATGTTGCCCTTGGCATCACGAACGACCTCCAGCTCCAGCTCTTCCCAGCCCAGAACAGACTCTTCAACCAGAACCTGTCCAACCAGGGAAGCCTGCAGACCTCTTGCACAGACCGTCTTCAGTTCTTCGGTGTTGTAAACCAGACCGCCACCGGCACCACCCATGGTGTAAGCCGGACGCAGAACCACCGGATAGCCCAGCTCGTCCGCGATCTTCAGCGCATCCTCTACCGAGTAGGCAACCTCACTGCGAGCCATCTCGATTCCCAGCTTGTCCATGGTCTTCTTGAACTCGATACGGTCCTCACCACGCTCGATGGCATCTACCTGCACACCGATTACCTTTACATTGTATTTATCGAGTACACCGGCCTCAGCCAGCTCAGAGCAAAGATTCAGACCGGACTGTCCGCCCAGGTTCGGCAGCAGTGCGTCCGGACGCTCCTTCTCAATGATCTGCTCCAGTCGGTGAACGTTCAGCGGCTCAATATAGGTGATATCTGCGATACCCGGGTCAGTCATGATCGTTGCCGGATTGGAGTTAACCAATACGATCTCATATCCAAGCTGACGCAGTGCTTTACAAGCCTGTGTTCCGGAATAGTCAAACTCGCAGGCCTGACCGATAATAATCGGGCCGGATCCAATAATCAGTACCTTTTTTACGTCATTCCGTTTTGGCATAATACCCTCCGCTTCCTGTGAACTCATTGTCTTGTTTCCAGAAAATCCTGATGGAATTTTCATACAGCTGTCACAGCCTGCCCCTGCAAACTGCCGCTGCCGTATCAACAACCAGCCCTTGATTTCGGGCTGTTTTCCACAAATCCGCAGCCTGCATTTACGCAGACTGCCACAATTTTCTCTACTATTATACGCATCGAAATTTTATTTGCAAGCAAAATCCATGGATTTTCGAAACTTTTTGCCTGCTTCCTGTTTCAGCCCGCGTATCCCCGAACAAACAGCCTGCGCTGCCGGCGGTCTGCCCGGATCAGCCTCGAAACTTTTATGCCAGAGTCCTCTCTCATAAGTTCAAAAACTGCTTATTCCAGCGCCTCTCCCATACACTCAAAGGCATCCTCCAGTGCATCCAGCGCTTCCGTCAGTACATCCAGGCATTCCTCATGTTCCTCATCGTTTTCCATCCCGTCCATCAGATCGGCCAGCCGGTCCTTCAGATCTCCCAGCTCCAGAAACAGCTTTTTGATCTCCTCGAGTTCTTTTCCCGGTTTAAACGGTGTGATCATATGTCTCCTCCTTCATTCATAAAGGCCGGCACACAGCCGCTATGCCTCTGTATGCCGGCCTATGCCAGTTCTGCTTATTCGGTTGTTTCGTTTTACCTATTTCATTTGTTTCAATTTATCAGTTTCAATCGATTTGTTTCGATTGATCTGTTTCATTGAATGATCAATCACTTTATGCGTAGCTGTGCACACCCAGCAGCGCTTCGTGCCGTATTCCAGATAGGCCATTTTCATCGCTTTATGCGTAGCTGTGCACACCCGGCAGCAGCGTATTGACGCCGATGTAGGTGAAGATGACACAGATAAAGCCCACCACCGCAAAGATGGCTGCGCTCTTGCCCTTCCAGCCCTTGGAGATACGAAGATGCAGGTAGATCGCGTAAATGATCCAGGTGATCAGAGACCAGGTCTCCTTCGGGTCCCAGGACCAGTAGCTTCCCCAGGCTCTCTCGGCCCAGATGGCGCCGGAGATCATGACAAAGGTCAGGAACATAAAGCCCAGCGAAATGGCCCGATAGCTGATCATGTCCAGCTTCTCCCGATCCGGGATATGCTCCTTCATGAAGCTGCCGTTCTCCATACGGGTATGGAGCAGGAATACCAGGGATACCGCGAAGGCCACGCCGAAGGCACCGTAGGAGATGATGGCGGACGCCACGTGGATACCCAGCCAGTTGCTGCGCAGGGCCGGCATCAGTTCCCGCACATCACGGCTCTGCATGGCCGCATAGCCGATGATCAGGAAAATGACCGGGGTAACAAAGGCGCCCAGCGCCCGGAATTTGTAACGCCACAGGAAGATCAGGTAGCACAGGCAGATGCCCCAGGCAAAGCTGGTGGCAAACTCGTACTGATTGGTCATCGGCAGACGACCGGCTCCAATGCCGCGGGTCACCAGGGCGACGGTATGGCAGATAAAAGCCACCAGCGTCAGACCGTCGGCGATCTTTCCGGGCGCCTGTTTTTTCAGCACCAGAAATGCAAAGTAAAGCACCATGGCTGCCAGGTAGATGACCATCGCCGCGGTAAATAATGTATTTTCAATATTCAGGAACTGTTCACTGCTCATGTTTTCTCAACCTCTCAATTCTTCATCAGCTTGTCCTGTTCACTTCGGATGCGTTCCTCGAACTCCACACCGCCCTTGCGGCTTCGTCCGCAGACCATCCACGCACCATTCTCCTGCTGAACCATCCACAGTTCGGCGGTCCGCAGATAGAAGGCGATCATCAGCGCCGCCATCATCAGGATCGCGCCGATGGCAGCCAGCCAGGTAAAGGGATCCCGCTTGATCTGGATCAGCGTATACTGCTGAGGTTCCGACAGCGTGATCACATAATCATCCACCGTGATCACTTCGCCCTCTTTCAGCACGTTCATGCCCAGCATCTGGTTGTTGAAATACAACCGGTACAGATAGGCCGGATTGTTCAGCCGGGAGCTGGCGGACCGGGGCATGCCGGCCTCATCCTCCACATAGTCCGGATAGAAGGCGGAGAAGGTCAGGGCCAGCCCTTCCTTGTCCTCGATGTAGGTATATTCACCGGCACACAGAAGATTCTCCTGCAGCAGCTCCTTGTCCTTGTAGATCCGGGCCGTGGCCGCCCAGCCGGTGGAGTTCTGATAGAACCGCATGCCGTACAGGGACAGCGGATGGTTGACACTGGTCTGTCCGGACTGCTCCTCACCGGTGGCGGTATCCTTCACCGTGATGGTGGCCGTATACTGGTCGACGGTATCGTCCTCCCGCAGACCGATCACGAAATCATCGATGGTCAGCTCATAGCCGGTCTCATCAATGGCCTTGGTCTGTCCCGGCACGCCGTACACAGCATATTCGATCTGCTTCATCTGACCCAGACTGAAGCCGACGATCACGATGAGCATACCCAGGTGACACAGCCAGGCGCCCCAGATGCCCACCTTATTCTTCACCGCATACAGGGCTTTGGCTCCCTGCTCATTCTTCGTTTCCTGCCATTTGGAAAAGCCGCAGGCTTTGAAAAGTGCCTCAGGCTCCCGTGTCTGCGTCAGTTCAAAGGCGCCCCCTGTCTTAAGGACCTTTTCCGGCGTATAGCCCGATCTCATCCGCTTGACCAGGGATGGGAAACGTACGATATTGCAGCCCAGCAGGTTCACGCACAGGAAGACTGCCAGTACCACGAACCATGTCACATGGAACACATCATCCAGCCCCAGCAAAAGGATCAGCTGCGCCGCCTTTTCCGGGTAGTTGTTTTCATAAAAGGCTGCGATCTCCTTCTGCGGGATCACACTGCCGGCGGTACAGACCAGAGCCAGGACCACCAGGATCACCAGTGCCGTCTTCATGGAGAACAGCACCCGTCCTACTTTTTTAATCCAATTCATATTTAACTCTTTTCATTTTCCAGGTTGAAAAAGGACAGGCTGAGTCAAACACGTCTGCCGCTTTGCGGCAATCGTCCGGACATCTGCCCGTTTTTCGGACCCATCGGTATTTCCGATGAAAACAAAGACCGCCGCATTTTCTGCGGCGGTCTGTAAATTCTGAACTATGTACCGGCTATCAGGCCTTGAACAGTCCCATCGCCTCGTCGATCAGAGCCTCGGACTTATCCAGGCACTTCTTAGCCAGGGTGGAGTTGTGTGCACCTTCGCTGTTCTCAACATAATCGAAATCGAAGAACCACTGAGCACTTCTGTGCAGGCCGCGGATCGCATTCAGTTCATCCTCTGTGTAATCGCCGCTTGCATTGGCTTCAGCCAGGGCATCCTTCAGACCGGACAGCTTCTCACCAACCTCGGTCTCACGAGCGGTGATCTCTGCCTGCAGGGTCTGTACCTTTTCAACCATATCGGTATCCTTGTGGCAGGCTGCGCAGGTCTCCAGCAGAGCTTCGTTCTGAAGCGGGCTCTCCCAGTAGTGGCTTGCGTAAGCATCGCCGGCCTCGTTGGTCTCGGTTGCCATATGGCAGTCAGCACAGCTCATGCCCATGCCGGCATGTACAGAACCTTCGCCAAGATAGGTCTCCATTTCCGGATGCTGAGCCTTCAGCATACGGGTACCGGTGCTCTCCTGAGTCCAGTCAGCAAAATCCATCTCATCATAGAAGGCAAGCATGGCTTCCGGATTCATGGTCTCGATATCGGTGTACGGAACCACCGTTGCCTTGGTATCCGGTGCGAAATAGTACTCGGTGTGGCACTGTCCGCAGACAGCCACTACCGGATCAATGCTGTCACCCATCTCATCACCGATGGCTGCAGCTGTATAATCATGTGTCAGAACCATGGTGCCGTCAGCTACCTGATCCTCGTGACAGGTGTAGCAGCCAACGCTTTCCTTCATGTCCGGAGCTACGCTGTCATACTCCATGGAGTAAGCCTCAACACCCAGATCATTCACCAGCTTGGTGAAATCTGCGGTCTTACAGGTCAGGCAGTTTGCCAGCGGATGCGGTCTCTCGGTCTTGTTCACATCCTCCAGGGTGTAGGCATGTCCTCTTGCACTGCCGTAATCCTTGGCGAAACCAAAGCCCTCATAAATATTTACCAGATACGGATCCTGCTCCAGATAGCTGGTCACATAGCTGTTTTCGCTGTTTGCTTCATAGGTTGCCATTACGTCCGGAAGCACATTCTTTGCTTCTTCTGCAACGACGTTCATGCTCATAGCTGCTGCCAGAGCGGCTGCGGCTGCCATCCACTTTTTCATTATTCTTTCCCCTTTCATCAGTAACTGACTTACAAGTATCTGTATTGTACCACAGTTACCTATCGACAGCAACCACATTCACCAATTGCCCACTATTCTTTTTATCATCTATTCCTACTTTTCATTCCCGTTTTTATACAACTAAAAAACGTGCAAACCACGTCGTGGTCTGCACGTCTGATACAATCAGTTATTTCCTGAAATTTTTACCGGTGCCCCGCAGTGCGGACAGCTGGTCACGGTATGCTCCACATAGATGCCCCGGCAATACTCGCACTCGATCTCCCGGGCCTCCTTCTGTACCTTCACCGCCTGGTTGAAACGGCGCTGCTTCCGGTTGTTGAGGATCACAGCGATGAGCATGATCACCAGGACCGGCACCGTCACCAGCATGGACTGAAGCTGAGCCTTGTCCACCTGGGTCTTCATGACCACTTCCGAATACTCATCAAAGGCCCCGGCCACCGCCGACAGCACATTACTCCGGTCACTGCGCACCATCTGGGCATAGAAGATATTCGTCATCTTATCCTCGGAGATGCCGTTCACGCACTTGCCCACGTCGTCACCGATCATGCCTTCAAAGGTCCAATCCGTGAAATCCGGATCCGCATCCTCCTTCGGATACGACACCACAAAGAGCCAGTGCTTTTCATCCTTGAAATGGCTGACATACTCGTCGTAGGCGAAGGTGGAGAAGCTGGTGTAATGCTTCCGCCAGTCCTCCTCGTTGACCAGCTCCACCGCCGGCACGATACCCGTCAGCTCATAAAACGCCTCCATCGACGCCTGCAGCTCCTGCCTTTGCTCCTCTCCGGTGGTCAGCGTTCCTGTTTCCGTCTGATCCCAGATCTGGATCGTGGTGTCCAGCCGGGCATCCCCTGTGACCCGGACGGGCCGGAACACGGCCTCCCCGATGGCCCCCAGAATCCCCATGGAAAAGAATACGACCATAGCCAGAATCAGTACAAGATCCCGGGCTCCCCGTACCTTCGTCGGATCCGGCCTGCCGGTGGAGTAATAATACTCCGGTTTCCGGCTGCGATGATTGTAGTATACGTAGCGATAGGCTCCCGGATAATAGGCCCGGCGAACCGACGGTGAGGATCCCCCTGATCCGCCGCTTCGGCTGCCCGAGCTGCGGGAGCTTCCGTGAGAACCGCCCCCGTGAGAGCCGCCGCCTGATGAATGTGGCATATCGTTATTCCTCCGTTTCTCCTTCGTTGGCCTCCTCCATGATCAGGCACTCCTGCTCCTGATCACTGTAGCTGACACGCAGCACTGCCTGAGGCCAGTTCACATGTATCTGCGGCGCCTTCCCCTTTTCCCGGCCGGCCGCCTCGATCTGCTCGATCAGCTGCTCCAGCACCTCCCGGGTCAGATATCCGCCCCGCCAGTGGAAGGTCAGCGTCCTTCCCTTTTTCGCCGCCTGTAAAGACCGCTTGTACACATCCTCGATCTTCGTGAAGGACAGTTTCTTTTCCTTATAGTAGAAGTGATCCCCGTCCGTACACGCTGGTGCCGGAGCGATCAGCGGCTCGTGATCCCGAAAGATCTGTTTGTCATCCAGGTTGAAATAGTCATACCGGATCTCCTCGCCGGCCTCCTTGCACAGACTGCCGTCAAAGGTCACATCCAGATGATAATAAACACCGCCGATGCGGACCACATTCCAGGTATGCCGGTATTTGATCTTCTTCTCCGGGTTATTGCCGCACAGAGCGATCATACACCAGACACCCAGGGCATCACACAGCACCTTCACCGATTTGGCGATTCCCTCACAGACACCGACCCCCTGTCCCAGGGGGCCGATAATCTCATGGGAATAGGGCTTTTTCAGCTTATCGTAGCGCACATTCTGACAGATGAAATCGTGAATGTACTTTTCCTTTTCCAGCTCACTTAAGTCTTTCGCCGGTCTGGCCAGCTTTTCCACCCGGGCTGCCAGGGCCTTCTGATGTTCCCGGATCTTGTTCTTTTCAAAAATATACTCCGGCCGGAACAGCAGATTGGATGAATCCGGATAATGCCCGCATCCAAAGCCGGTGGCCCAGAAGATCTCCGGATGATCCAGACGCATCTGGAAAAAGATCTCCGATACCTCCCGGATATCCAGCCGGGGGATCAGGCATTCATCCGTTAATGCCAGAACCCCCTGGAGCATGGCGTGATAGACAGCCTGCCCCGCCTTGCTCAAATGATTGTAATAATATGGTTCCATGTTTCAGTTTTCTTCCCCGTCGTACCGGCTCAGGTTGTTCAGAATCAGCTGCATCGCTTCATAAAAATGTGCGCGCACCTCGGTCTTCATCCCGTATCCGCCGCTGCTTAACGCATGCGCGATCCGCTCATTCATCTGATCCGTCACCTCGCGCCCGGCCGGCGTCAGAAAATACCGGGTCCGGTAGGTCCTCTTGCCTTCCTCTCTGTCATTAAAAATGATGCCCAGCTTCACCAGCTCAGCGAGAGAACGGGACATGGCCCCCTTATCCTCCCGGCAAAGCTCGGTCAGCTGTCCGGCCGTCAGCCCTTCCTCATGACAGGACAGATAGTACAGACACATGGCATGGCCGCCCCGAAGCCCGAATTTCTTCATCTCATTTTCCTTGATCCGCTGCAGACAACGGTTCAGCTCCAGAATGCAGCCGGCGAAGGCTTCAAACCAGCGGTTCATCAGAGTACCTGACAGAATTCCAGCTGCTCTCCGGTGGGGCTGGCGATCTTGAAATAGCGCACGCCCTTTTCCCAGAAACGCGGAATCTCTTCAATGCCGTTGGTCGTGATCTTATATCCCTTTTCCACACAGTATTTGTAGTCAGCCTCGATGTCATCCGAAGCAAAGCTGTAGTGGTCGATCTTACCGGCCAGCTCCGGCGGAAGCAGCGGATCCGCCTGGTACATCTCGTACATCACATCGTCGTTCTTAAGGAAATAAACGGCATCCTTTCCCTCACCGAATTTGCCGGCCACCATAAAGCCAAGCTCCTCGATATAGAACTTTGCATCTGCCTCCACGTCGTTGGTTGCCAGGCCGATATGGCCCATTCTTCTGTTCTTGATCATATTCTCCTCCTTATCCGGGCGCCGGATTCTCCGCCGTCTCACGGCCCCATGTTTTACTGTTATCCTGAAGAAAATGCCCTGCTTCCGATCATCTGCACACTTTCTCCGCCGATTATACTGCTTAGTTTAACACAATTCTCAAAAGCATTCTTACCGATTTTCTGGATATTTCTGTCGATTTTGATTCAATTGTCAGCTCACTGCGTGAACTGTAACCACTCCATGCTATATATCAAAGTATACCATAGGCTCTCATTGTCTGACGAGTCCATTCATGCTATGCTACCTGTATAAAAACAGTCCGTTATGTCCCCCGTCAACTGAATTTTCCACAGGAGTGATCGCATGCAAGTTACACTTGAAAACAGCGGCATTCAGGAAACTGCCTGCTTTGCCGACGAGAATGTCCGGGATATCTTT
Source organism: Lachnospiraceae bacterium (assembly GCA_030526245.1). Taxonomy (GTDB): domain Bacteria; phylum Bacillota; class Clostridia; order Lachnospirales; family Lachnospiraceae; genus Merdiplasma. Next base: position 25,169 of record JAUNDD010000007.1, on the reverse strand, counting down.
ATCCCCCTTTTAGAGCACTTAAGTCAGCTTCATCGCACCAGCAAACGCCGGATCTTTGTCCTGCTGGCCGCACCGCCCGGTGCCGGCAAAAGCACCCTGGCTGCCTTCCTGGAGCAGCTCTCCCGTTCCCGTGAGGATCTGGTTCCCGTCACCGCCGTCAGCATGGACGGCTTCCACCATTACAATGAATATCTCCTTTCTCACACGGCTATGATCGACGGTCAGGAAACCGTGCTGAAGAGCATAAAAGGGGCTCCCGTCACCTTTGATCTGGCGCATCTGGAGGAGCGGATCCGGCATGTCGTCTCCGGCGAAGCCTGCGGCTGGCCCCAGTACAGCCGGGTGCTTCACGATCCGGTGGAGGATGCCATCACCGTCGAGGGCGATATCGTCATCCTGGAGGGCAACTATCTGCTCCTAAACCGTGACGGCTGGGAAAAGCTGAAGGGCTATGCAGACTACACCATCAAGCTAAACGCAGACGAAACTGTCCTGCGCGAGCGTCTGATCTCCCGGAAGACCCGCAACGGAACGCCCCGTGAAGAGGCTGAGGCCTATGTGGATCGCAGCGATATGAAGAATGTACAGGCCTGCCTGCGCGAAAGCCTGCCGGCGGATCTGACGCTGGACGTCATCGGAGATGGACAGTATCGCAGGCTGTGCAAAAATATGAATACTTCAAATGAAATGCTTGATATTCTCTGCGTGGGCATCGGTGTCATCGACATCACCGCTCTGCCTATGCCCAAACCCGAAGACTGGCGCGAAAAGCAGCGCATTAAACAGGTCTCCATCTGCGTCGGCGGAGATGCCGCCAACCAGGCCTGCCGCATGGCGGATCGGGGCATGAAAACAGCCATCGTCGCCTGCATCGGCAACGATTCAAACGGAAGCTCCCTCCGCAGTGCGCTGGAGGACCGGGGAATCGATACCCGCTTCATCGCAGTCCGGGAGGATATTCCCACTACCACCGCCATCGTTCTGGTGGATGACCAGGGGGAACGTCGGACCTTCTCCATGGATGGGGCCCATCCGACCCTGCGCAAGGAGGATCTGAAAGAAGCCTGGGCCCAGCCCAAGCGCGCCATTTCACTGGGCAGCCTTTTCTCCATGCCGTATCTGGAGGAAGACGGACTGGCTCAGCTGCTGGATGAAGCCCGGGCCAGGGGCGAGCTGATCTTTGCTGACCTGGCCTCTGATAAAAAGCACCAGGGACTGGAGGGGATCCGGGATATCCTGCCCCATCTGGACTACTTCCTCCCCAGCGAAACGGATTCACTGGACATGACCGGCGCCGCCACCGTCGAAGAGGCCGCTGCCGTTTACCGCAGCTGCGGTGTCAAAAACGTGGTCATCAAATGCGGCGAAAAGGGCTGCTATTATCTGACCGAAGAGGAAAGCGGCTGGGTGCCGGCCGTACCGGTGAAGCCCGTGGACACCACCGGCGCCGGCGATACCTGGGTCGGCTTGTTTGTTACCCGCATTCTGGAGGGGGATTCGATCCGGGTCGCCTGCGAGAATTCCTGCCAGGGAGCTTCCCAGAGTACGCTGTTTGTGGGGGCCAATGCGGGACGGGTCTGAATGCGAACTTGATTTTTCATCGGCAAGCGGTATGATAGTACCGCCTGTCGATTTTTTTCGGCATTACCATACAATCATTTATTTTATTTACCAATTTGGGAGTGCATTATGTCCTCAGTAAGATCAAGATCCTCGCGCTATGAAATCGATATGGTTCATGGCCCCATCATGCCGAAGCTGTTTTCATTCTTTATTCCGTTGTTTTTATCCGGAATCCTTCAGCTTTTGTTCAACGCCATCGACATCATTGTCGTAGGCCGGTTTAGCGGCAGTGATGCACTGGCTGCGGTGGGGGCCACCACTTCTCTGATCAATATGCTGATCAATCTGTTCATGGGCATATCTCTGGGCAGCAATGTTCTGGTCGCCCGTTACCGGGCTGCCGGAGATCATAAGGCCCTGGAGGAGGTCGTTCATACGGCTGTAACAGTGGCCCTTGCTTCCGGCATCCTCATGGTCATCGTGGGCCAGCTGGTATCCCGACTTTGCCTGACTGCCATGGACACGCCGGCCAGCATCATCGATCAGTCCACTCTCTACATGCGGATCTATTTCTGCGGAATGCCTTTCCTGATGCTGTACAATTTCTGCGCATCGATTCTTCGAGGCATTGGAGATACTAAACGGCCTATGATTTTTCTGATCATTTCAGGTATCTGCAACGCCGTACTGAATCTGATCCTGGTCATCGTATTTAAGATGGGTGTAGCCGGTGTGGCCATCGCCACTGTCTTTGCTCAGTTTATCTCAGCCTGTCTGGTACTGAGAATTCTGCTGACGACGGAAGAGGCTTATCGTATCCGGCTCAAGCAGCTGCGTATCAATCGGAGATATCTGATCAAGACCCTGCAGATCGGAATTCCTGCCGGCATACAGACTCTGATCATCAACTTTTCCAATGTACTGCTGCAGTCTTCGGTCAACAGCTTCGGCCCGTTGGCCATGGCCGGCTACACGGCTGCCAACAGTATTTTCAGTTTTATTTTCATGTATGTGGATTCCATCAGTCAGGCCTGCATGAACTTCACCAGTCAGAATTACGGAGCTCATCAGAAAAAACGCCTGGACATCACGTTCCGGGACTGTGTTATTCTGGAGATCGTTTTTGGTCTGATTATTGGCAGTCTGGTGATGTTTTTCGGTAAGCCCCTGCTTCGGATTTATACGCCGGATGAGACGGCCATCGGTTTCGGCATGCAGATCCTGTCCGTTACAGTGATGATGTATTTCATCTGCGGTCTGATGAACGTAGTGCCGGCAGCCATGCGTGGTCTGGGAAGTGCGGCTCTTCCCATGATCCTGACTTTGATCGGTACAGTAGGCACCCGGATCGTGTGGATCTTCTGTTTCTTTCCGCATCGCAGAACACTGGACTATCTGTTCTGGTCCTACCCGCTGTCCTGGATCATCGCCTTTATCCTGCAGCTGTGCTTCTACCTGCGGGTTCGCCGCAAAGTATATGCCACCATACCGGATTGAATCGAAACAGCGCCCTGCATCTGCAAGGCGCTGTTTTTCTGCGCAAAATATGAACAGCTTCAAATAGTATACTTTTTGAGACATGTGCCTCAGCGAGCGTTGGATCTGGACAGGAGCTGCACCTGAACTGTCTCAAAAAGTATGCATTATGACAGCACCTGACTTACGATGCTCTCCCACTCCTCATACTTCAGTGCTCCCACCAGCGGCTCCGCCGTCAGCAGATTTCCCTGCCCATCCACAAACACCGTGGACGGAACGTAATCTCTCGCAAACCGGGCAAACTCCCCGTTATCCTTCAGAATCGGATAGCTGATTCCCTCTTCTTCGATGATCTCACGAGCCTCCTCCAGCTGATCCAGGTCGGCAAAGACGCCAACAACCGCCAGGCCCTTATCCTTATAGTTCTTATAGAGCTTATCCAGATCCGGCATTTCCTCTACACAGGGACCGCACCAGGGCTCCCAGAAGTTGATGATCATCAGCTTTGTTCCATCGAAATCCTCAAAGCTGACCTCTTCCCCCTCCAGATTCTCTGCCGTAAATTTCAGCTTCGTGGACACCACCTCTGCATCCACCTCCGAAGCCGGAATCGTGGTCAGTTCCGTATCCGTGAACACGATATCCTCGATCATCGGCTGCTCATCCGGCTTGATGGTGCCGTTGCCATCCGTGGGCTTTGCATCGGTGCAGACCTTGTCCACGATCTCCTGGCCTTCGGTCACGTAACCGAAGCAGGCATACTGTCCATCCAGGAAGGTGGCATCCTCATGACAGATAAAGAACTGCGAGCTGGCGCTGTCCATACTCTGGGACCGGGCCATGGATACAGCTCCCTTCGTGTGGCTTAACGGATTGTCCACACCATTGTCGGAAAACTCGCCCTTGATGTTCTGGTCGCTGCCGCCGGTTCCGTTGCCCAGCGGATCGCCGCCCTGCATCATAAATCCTTCCATAATTCGATGGAAGGTCAGGCCATCATAGAAATCCTGCTGACACAGACGATAGAAGTTTGTCACTGTAATGGGGGCTGCGTCGGCATCCAGCTCCATGGTGATGGTGCCATAATCCTTTACCGTCAGCTCCGCCGTGTACTTGCCTGTCAGGAACTCATCCTCTGCCAGCGCGGGCATCGTATTCCCGGCCCAGACAGTGCTGCCCAATCCTGAAGTCAATGCGGCCGCCAGTACCGCCGCGATCATTTTTCTGTTCATTTTCTTCCTCCTTATCGACATGGGTTCAGACTCAAATGCGGCAGTCGCTCCCAACAGCTGTGCTCGTTACCGTTCACGCAGTGAACTGCAACCTGTGCTCTCTATTCAGCAACCACTCATACCACCGCTTCTGTACAAACCAGGCTGTTCATTCTATAATACCTTCGGGCTTTTTCGCCTGCACTGCAGCGCAGATTGCAAATACAAAGCAACCGTTCATGTACATGAACTGCAGTCTGGTAAACCCGTTGAACCCAACACAAGTTTCAACTTTCTATCCGCTCCTTCCGAAATCGGATAGAACCATTATATCGAGGTAAAACTATGTTATCAACCTGGAAAGACAGTATCTTCAGCGACGGCTCCCGCCGCTTTGTCAGCAACCCGTCTCCCTCCCCGGAGGAGAACGTCACCGTTCGTCTTCGCTTCCGCCAGGACAGCCCCATTCGACGGGTCATGGTCAAGCTGTACATCAACGGCGAACAGCGTATTTTTCCGGCAGTTCCATCCCCTGCCGATTCCGTATTTGCAGCCCTGGAAGAAAAGGAAGCCGGTTTTGTCAGCCATGAGTTTTCCTTCACCATGTCCCAGTACCGGCTGCAGTACTGCTTCCTGCTGGAGGCGGAGGATCGGATCTACTACTTTAACCAGGCTGGTCTTTCGGATATGTCTCCGGACCTGAAGCATGACTTTGTCCTTCTGGCCGATTACCATCAGCCGGAGTGGGTGAAATCGGCTGTCTTTTATCAGATCTTCCCGGACCGTTTCTGCAACGGCGATCCTTCTCTCACCGTCAAGGACGGCGAATACAAGGTCAACGGCTACGATACCATCGAGATCCGGGACTGGAACACACCGGCCGGTACCTATGACCAGGTCCACTGTGCCGATTTTTACGGCGGTGATCTGATCGGTATCCGCGAGAAAATCCCTTATCTGAAGGAGCTGGGCATCACCGCGCTGTACCTGAACCCCATCTTTGCCGCCCCGTCGGTCCACAAATATGACTGCATCGATTATCTGCACGTGGATCCGCATCTGGGCGGAGACGAGGCGCTGGCCGCGCTGACTCAGGCACTGCATGAAAACGGCATGAAGCTGATTTTGGACATCTCCATCAATCATACCGGCACCGCCCATCGCTGGTTCAACATGGATAAGCTCTATTTTGACGAAAGCGTCGGCGCCTATCACAACCCGGATGCCCCGGAGCGCGCCTACTACATGTTCGACGAAAACAACAACTACGAATGCTGGGACAATGTCCCGGAGCTGCCCAAGCTGGACTTCCATTCCGAAGCGCTCAAGGATGCTCTGTACCGCAGCGAAGATTCCGTTCTCAAAAAATGGCTGAAACCGCCCTACAGCATCGATGGCTGGCGCTTCGACGTGGCGGATGTGATGGCCAACTTCGGTTTTTCCCAGCTGGCCGACCAGGTCTGGCCGGAGATCTGCGCGCATATCCGTCAGGTCAATCCGGATGCCTACATTCTGGCCGAGCACTGGGATGACTGCACCAACCGTCTCCAGGGTGACAGCTGGGACGCGCCCATGAACTACTACGGCTTCGGCCGCATCATCCGTCAGTTTTACGGTGCACCGGATCCCTTCACCGAGCGTGATCCGTCGGTCTGGCCTCTGACCGCGCATCTGACCGGTGATCAGTTCCGCCAGCGGGTCGAGTCCTACCTGTCTGTTCTGCCCTTCCCCATGTGGCAGAACCAGTTCAACCTGTTTGACAGCCATGATATCGGCCGCTTTACCAGCTATCCGGGCATCACACCGGAGAAGATGAAGGGAGCTGTCCTGGCTCAGTTTACCCTGATCGGAACCCCCTCCGTCTATTATGGAGATGAGGCGAATATCGACGGCGCCATCGGTTTCTTTGAGGGAGCCCGGTATCCCATGCCCTGGGACAGCGGCTTTGAAGCCAGCGAGATCTTTAAGCTTCACCAGACGCTGGCCTATCTCCGTGTACAATATCCGGCCCTGACGGACGGCAGTCTGCGCTTCCTTCACACGGATGCGGCCACCCTGTCCTTTGCCCGTTTCGACGAAAACGACCTGTTCGTCACCGTGCTGAATGCTTCCGCTGCCGAGCAGACTCTGACGCTTCCCCTGCGCAGCGTATGCGCGGCCGAGGACCTGGAGCTGACGCTGGAGCCGATGGGCTGCCGCCTGCTGCACTGGAGTCTGCCAAAACCGGAGACCTTTGAAACAATGATCCGGTAGTTCGTATCCTGAAACCATCAAACGATTTACGTCAAAAAGCCGGCATGCAGAATGAGCTGCATGCCGGCTTTTTTCAGCCTCAGCATTGATGATGTGAACGACGCCGCGATTGAATAACCGAGGCTTCCCGATTAAATCCTAAATCTTATGCGCAGAAAAAAAGATTGCTCAACCTAGATCATTACGCACAGAAGAATATAAGATTGCTTATTCTAAATCATTATGCACATAAAACAAAAGAGTGCCTATCCTTGCTGATAGCTCAAGCCTGCCAGCTCATACTCTCCAGGATCTTCACAAACAGCTTCTTCGCCGAAGCCTCCTCGTCCCGCCGTGCATAGCCGTAGATCGTATACAGGCAGCCCTTATACTTGACTACCTGGACCAGGCCGGTCATCTTTCGCTCATCCGTATCGTAATGATACACAAAGCCCTCGCTCTTTGATCCGCCCGGCATGGTCTGCAGTTCCTCCGCTTTCTGGAAGCCCCGGACAGATCTGGACAGAATGGTCTGTGTTCCGCTCAGGGCCACCCTGGCGCTGGCCAGCGGACGAACCCAAAGCTTCGGCTTATTCCATACGATCGTCATCGTCATGTGCCGGCTCTCATCGGTGATACCGAAACGATTGGGATAATCGTTAAAAAAGAACAGCCCCAGCTCTTCTTCATTCATCACATGAAAGCCCTCGTCGAACGAAATTTTCAGGCTGTTATTGATTGTTACCTGCTGCATGTTTCTTCCCCCTTCTTGATCCGACCCGGCACAGCCCGGTCAGATTCCTGTTCCAGTCATTCCTCGCTGGTCAGTTTTTTCCATATGATAATATCCGAACCGCGACCTTCTGTGACAGCTGTTACTCCGGGCGACCCGTGCCTTTGCTACCCGATCAGGTCCATTTTCTGCAGTTGCTGCAGGTACTGCACCAGTCTCGGATACAGCGGCTCCGCCTTCTCACCAAACTGTTCGCTCACCAGCTGTCCGATCTCGTGCACACTGCGCTCTCCGTCGATCAGCGGCCAGATGAAGCTGCCGTTCTCCTCCAGATGCAGCTGGGAAATACGCGGCTTTTTCTTCAGCTTCTGCAGGATCCGGTTCATATAGCCGGTATTCTCCACCAGGATCGTCACCTGCCCTGTTTTGTCCATATGCCAGCCGCCGCCCCGGACCCGGCTTAATTCTTCTGCCTTCAGAGAAGGCACCCTCACATCATAGGGTGCCTTCTTACTGAACACGCAGTCAAGATAATTCTTCTTTTCCGCCATGTCATTTCCTCGTTATGGTCATTTGCTCGCACGACAGGCCATTTTTCATCACAGTCATTCGCTCGCACAACAGGCCATTTTTTTCACGGTCATTGACTCTCGCGACAGATTATATTTTATCACGGTCATTCACTCCCGCGACAGATCATGCCTGTTTCTTGTCCTTCTTCAGACCGAATACAGCCACCATCGCCGCCATCGCCACCAGAGCAAGGATACCACCGATCTGGCCTGTGGTAAACAGATTACTGAGATTGATCTTCGAATCGATACCGACCACCGCCAGAATAGCCAGCAGGATACCCACCAGACCTTCACCGGCGATCAGACCGGAACAGAACAGGATGCCGCTGCCGCTGTCCGCATTTTCTTCTGCTTTCCGCTTCTTATCCACTACATGACGGAGCACACCGCCCAGCATAATGGTGGAGGAAAGCTCCAGCGGCAGATACAGACCAATGGCTACCGGCAGCACCGGGATGCCCAGGATCTCCACCACGATGGCAGCAAATACACCCATGAATACCAGGGCCCAGGGCAGGTTGCCGTTCATAACGCCTTCTACAATCATCTTCATCAGGGAAGCCTGGGGTGCCGACAGTGCTGTGGTACCAAAGCCCCAGGCGTTGTTCAGCAGCATCAGCACGTAACCGATGACCACAGCGGAAACCACCGCACCGATCAGCTCACCGATCTGCTGCTTTTTCGGAGTAGCGCCCAGCAGGAAGCCTGTCTTCAGGTCCTGGGAGGTATCGCCTGCCATTGCTGCAATGATACAGATCACTGAACCGATGGCAATGGCACCGGTCATGCCCTGAGCTCCGGTGGAGCCGCTCATCTTCAGGATCAGCGTGGACATCAGCAGGGTGGCGATGGCCATACCGGATACCGGGTTATTGGAGCTGCCAACCAGACCAACCATTCTGGAGGATACGGTTCCGAAGAAGAAACCGAATACAACGATCATGATCGCGCCGATGAAGTTCACCGGAATCTGGGGCAGCAGCCAGATGGCCAGCACCATCACAGCTACACCGATCAGCATAAAGCCCATGGGCAGATCCTGCTCGGTACGCTTTCCGTCGACAGCGCTGCCCTTTTTCATGCCGCCTACGGCATCCACAAAGGTGCGCACGATCAGCGGCAGGGACTTGATCAGACTCATGATACCGCCGGCTGCCACCATACCTGCGCCGATATAGCGGATGTAGCTGCTCCAGAGTGCGCTGGCTCCATCTTTTACATACATCTCTCCGATGGTCACCGTACCCGGATACAGGATGGTGTCCGCACCAAAGGTGGCGATGGCGGGGATCAGCACGAACCAGCCAAGCAGACCGCCGGCAAACATATAGGAGGAGATCTTCGCTCCGCAGATGTAGCCAACACCGATGAGGGCCGGATAGACCTCTGCCGAGAACTCGGTCTTCAGTGCATCGATCCGGGCTGTGATCACACCGGGTACCAGGCAAAGACCGTCCACCAGATACTTAAAGGCTGCGGCAATGCCCATACCGGCGAATACCGTACCGGCGCTGGCGCCGCCTTCCTCTCCGGCCAGCAGCACCTCAGCACAGGCCGTTCCTTCCGGATAAGGGAGCACTCCGTGCTCCTTCACGATCAGCGCATTGCGCAGCGGGATCATGAACAGCACACCCAGAATACCGCCCACCAGAGCGATCACGGCGATCTCAAATACCGACGGAAATTCCGTTACGCCCTCCTCGGCCCACAGATACAGGCAGGGCAGGGTGAAGATCGCGCCGGCTGCCAGTGACTCACCGGCGGAACCGATGGTCTGCACCATGTTGCTCTCCAGAATGGAGTCGCCTTTAAACAGCACCCGCAGCACTCCCATCGAAATGACGGCCGCCGGAATCGAAGCCGACACGGTCATGCCGACACGAAGTCCCAGGTACGCGTTGGCTGCGCCAAATACCACCGCCAGCAGGATACCCAGAATGATCGACCGCACCGTAAACTCCGGTGTGATCTTTTCCGCAGGAACATAGGGTTTAAACTCTTTGTTGTCCATTGAAAAATTTTCCTTCCATATTATATTTTGTGGAACATTTACGCTTTGCGCACCGTCCAGGGCCATGAAACAGAAAAATTTTCTGATTTTTACCCTTTTCGACGCAGCAGACGCCCCACCATCTTAATATAGAAATCATTCCAGGTCTACCTTAAATTTTAAAACGGGGTAAAAGACATGCGCTCATGCATCCCGGAGGCAAAGATCTCATAAATGATCGTCCCATCCGGGCGCACGGTCTTTTCAAAACGAACCGCCTTTCCCTTGAACTTGTTTTCCATGTAGGCGTCGGTATCGTCTGTTTCCACCTCATCGATGAACACATCCCGCATCTGATTGTTGGGACACTGATTGATCACTTCCCAGACTGTTTCATAGCTTGCCATTGTAGTATTTCTCCTTTATACGTTCTCTGTTTGGAAATATTCCACATCATCACCATCGATTTCCACCGGCTCATCTCTTCGCCGGCTTCACCCAACGCAGATAGAAATAAGCCACCTCAATGATACAGCAGGCCGTCCAGCCCACCGGATAGCTCAGACCTACCATCGCCGGCGTATTGCTGATATAGCGGGTCATCACGAAAAGATACAGCTGCCGGATAGCCACAAAGCTCAGCAGCATGATCACCATGGGCCCCGTAGAATCTCCCCGGCCCCGCAGTCCGCCGGCCAGCGTGTGGTTGACACAGTTAAACAGGATAAAGAACACATTCAGATGGATGAACATGGCCCCGTATTCCAGCACCTCCGGCTCCTTAGTAAACAGCCCTGTAGCCGGGATCGCCAGCACAAACAGCATGGTGCAGGCCACCAGTGAAAAGGCCAGGATCAGCAGGATCGACTGGAAGGTTCCCTTGTTCACACGCTCCTCTTTTCCCGCCCCCATATTCTGCCCCACGAAGGTGGTGGCTGCCTGGGACATGCTGTTCATGGGCAGAAAGATCAGACTGTCCATTTTGTTGTAGCAGCTCCAGCCGGCCATGCAGGCCGATCCGAAGGAATTGATGTAGGACTGCACAAACACATTGGAAAAGGCAGTGAGGATCGATTGAATGCCTGCGGGCAGACCGATCCGGAAAATATTGCCCAGAATCGCCCGGTCACAGCGCAGGTCGTTCCAGGTCAGCCGGTAAATATCCCGGGTTCTGGTCAGAAGCAGCAGCACCATGGCTGCGGAGATAAACTGGGCCAGGATCGTGGCATAGCCTACGCCGGCAATGCCCATCTTAAACACTACCGTAAACAGAAGGTCCAGCAGCACGTTCATGACACTGGTAAAGGCCAGGAAGTACAGCGGACGCTTCGTATCTCCCACCGCACGCAGAATGCCGCTGCCCATGTTGTAGATCAAAAGTCCGCTGATGCCGCCGAAGTAGATCCGCAGGTACACCGCGGCCGGCGGCACCACATCCGCCGGCGTTGACTGAAACGCCAGCATCGGCCGCACCATGGCCACACCCCCGATGGTGGCCAGAGCTCCAATGATCAGGGTGACGAGCATCGTCGTCTCGATGGCCCGATGCAGGCCCTCCCGGTCTCCGGCTCCGAAGAACCGGCTGATCACCACCGTTGCTCCCGTGGACACACCGTTGAAAAAGAACACCACGATGTTTACGATCATGGTCGTGGAGCCCACCGCCGCCAGCGCCTCCTTGCCCACAAAATTGCCTACCACCAGCAGATCCACCGTATTGTACATGATCTGAAAGAGATTGCCGATGATCAGCGGAATTGAAAACTGTATCAAAAGCCAGGCGATATTGCCTGTTGTCATATCCCTTGTTGTCGTCTTGTTCATACCCTGCACACTTCCCAAATCATCTTATTAGCTATGCTCTCCCATGAAAGCATAGCTTTGCAGTTCAGGCTGCCAGATCGCCCCGGCTCCGGCCTTTCAGCGCTATTTTCTGCTTTCCAGCTCATGCTCTCAGCCTTTCAGCACCGGCGTAAAATCCTCGCTGTCCGCACACAGCATGCCTCCCGTTTTTTCCAGGATACATTCCAGTACCGGCCGGCACTCCTCGAACCGGTCCGCCGGCAGCGACACATAATACACGCTCTGCACCTGATGCTCCGCCAGATAGGCCTGGCTGAACTCATCCTCCAGCCCGCCGGTCTCCGCTTCCACGTCCACCGAGCACTTCTCGCCTGCGGTAATCTCCAGAACGCCGGCATCCTCCCAGTATTCCACCTCATAGCCCGCTTCGTCCACACAGCCTTTCAGCTGCTCCAGCGTCACCACTTCCTGTGCCATGTAATACCAGCTGCCCGGCATAGCCGGAGTCTTTTTCGACTGCGGTTTACTTCCTGTTTTTTTATTCTTCTTCATATTCTGCCCGATCCTTTCTATCATTTCATTCCTGTTTTCCCGTAAATTCGTTGCCGTTCACCTGGAAACACATCTTTGAATACCGAATACTCAGTTACAGTTCAGGTGGTTCGATTCCGCGAGGTGTTTTGCCGCATACGCGGCAAAAACCCGAGGGTTGCCGTTCACTGCGTGAACCGCAACAATACTCACGATTGTATTCGCCAGAATGCGCCTCTCATCTTTTCAAATCTCTTTTTCTATTCTATCATCAATACCAGGAATTACCATGCCAAATCGTGTACCGTCTGCTGTACATTAGCAATCACATGTCAGTTCGAGGAACTTGTTTACACAAGATGATTTGTCATAAATGGCAAACACTCAATGGCCCGGCAGTTTCCAAACAACTAATCACACGGGAGGTCCCATGAGAAAATATCGGATCGCCATCCTGGGTCTGTTTCTTTCAGCCGGGATGATCATCGCCGGTCTATATCGCGGCGAAGCAAAGGCCGTGCTTAACAAGGCCACAAAAATCTGTCTGGAGTGTGTTGGAATTGGATAGGAAGAAAAGAACCTGGATTCAGGCCGCGGCGACTCTGATCCAGAATGCAAATATCAAAGGCTTTTTTGAAGGGCGGATCTTCCGGGGCTCTGGCAAGCAGATCTGTGTCCCCGGCCTCAACTGCTATTCCTGCCCGGGTGCGGTGGGGGCCTGTCCCATCGGCTCGCTGCAAAACGCCCTCTCCGCCCGGCATTTTCGTTTTCCTTATTATGTCGTCGGACTTATGCTTTTCTTCGGCTTTCTTCTGGGCCGGCTGATCTGCGGACTGCTTTGTCCTCTCGGCTTTTTGCAGGATCTGCTGCACCGGATTTCCTTCCCCCTGAAGCTTCGAAGCTTTCCGGGGGAGCGGCTTTTGCGAAAGCTTAAGTACGTTGTCCTGATCCTGCTGGTGATCGTGCTGCCCCTTTGCGTGAAGCTGACACCCTTTTTCTGCAAATATCTGTGTCCTTCCGGCACCCTGGCCGGTCTGCTTCTGGCCTTTTCGGATACCACCCTGTTTTCCGCCTTCGGAAGTCACTTTGCCTGGAAAGCCTGCCTTCTCGGGATGATCGTGCTTCTCAGTCTGATGATCCGGCGTCCCTTCTGCAAATATCTGTGTCCGCTGGGCGCCTTCTACGGATTCTTCAACCGGATCAGTCTGGTTCGCCTGGAGGTCGATCACGGCCGATGTATCCACTGTCAGAAATGTGCCCGAACCTGCGAAATGGGAATTGATCCGGTACAGTCCCCCAACAGCTTTGAGTGCATTCGCTGCGGCGAGTGCAGTGAGGCCTGCCCAACCAAAGCGTTGCAGATCGTTCACCCTTTTAAACAGATAACACGCAGCGCTTTAGATACGAAGCCCGAAAGATAGCCGCAGCACTGCCAGCTTCGACCAGATTACTGCCCGAAATAAAATCTGTAAACCGAATGTAAATTTCACTTTGACATTTGAAAAATCCTGTGTTATAACAACGAAAAACTGATCTTAACCGATCACAAATATCCCGCTGAAGTATCCTGAATCAAACCGAAACAGGATGCGGAGGGCGCTTTGGAGAATCCCATTAGGTTGGGTGCCGAAGGTGTAAGGTACATGTTGTGCTGAATCTCTCAGGCAAAAGAACAAAGCTGCGAATATACGATGACTGAATCATTTTCAATAAATGGATGTATACAGTCTATCCTGCAGAGTTCTTTTGGCCGCTGATATTCAGCGGCCTTATTTTTTAGGAAAAGGAGAAATCGCTATGATCCTGTCACTCGTACAAAAGATTAATGCCGGCTTGTCCGACTACGTTCTGGTGTTCCTGTTGCTCGGCATGGGCATCTGGTTCACGATCCGTACCCGCTTTGTTCAGATCCGCTACTTTAAAGCCGGTATGAAAAAGACCTTCGGCAATCTGAAGCTTTCCGGTGAAAAACATGCCGGCGGTATGACCTCCTTCCAGGCTCTGACCACAGCCATCGCAGCTCAGGTCGGAACCGGCAACATCGTCGGTGCCAGCGGTGCCATCCTGACCGGCGGCCCGGGTGCCATCTTCTGGATGTGGATCATTGCTTTCCTGGGCATGGCCACCATCTACGCCGAGGCAGTTCTGGCACAGACCACCCGCATCAAAAAGGAAGACGGCTCCATCCATGGCGGCCCGGTCTACTACATCACCACCGCCTTCAAGGGCAAGGGCGGCCAGGCACTGGCTCATTTCTTCTCGGTAGCCATCATCCTGGCGCTGGGCTTCTTCGGCTGCATGGTACAGTCTAACTCCATCGCTGCTACGGCTAATCAGGCTTTCGGTATCCCCACCTGGGTCATCGGTATCCTTCTGGTCGTTATCTGCGGTGCGATCTTCATCGGCGGTGTGAAGCGTCTGGCTTCCGTTACCGAAAAGGTCGTTCCGATCATGGCCGGCATCTTCCTGCTGGGCGCCATCATCGTACTGATCATCCGTATTCAGTATCTGCCGGCTACCTTTGCCATGATCTTCCGTTATGCCTTCAAGCCGGATGCCATCATCGGCGGAAGCTTCGGTTACGCCATCAAGACCGCGATCAGCCAGGGTGCTAAGCGCGGCCTGTTCTCCAACGAAGCCGGTATGGGTTCCACCCCGCACGCACATGCGCTGGCTCATGTCGATACCCCCCACGATCAGGGTGTGGTTGCCATGATCGGCGTCTTCATCGATACCTTTGTGGTGCTGACCATCAATGCGCTGGTCATCATCTCCACCCTGTACACTCCGGATGGTATCCTGGCGAACGGCACGATCCCGGAAGGCATCGGCAAGGCCAACCTGGCCCAGACCGCTTTCGGAACCGTTATGGGAACCCAGCTGGGCGCCGGCTTTGTAGCCATCTGCCTGTTCTTCTTCGCCTTCTCCACGATCCTGAGCTGGAACTTCTTCGGCAAGATCAACATGATCTGGCAGTTCGGCGAAAAGAGCCAGACCATCTACACACTGATCGCTCTGGTCTTCATCTTCATGGGTACCTTAACCGCCAGCGACCTGGTATGGGAGCTGTCTGACCTGTTCAATCAGCTGATGGTCCTTCCCAATGCCATCGCGATCTTCGCACTGACCTCGATAGTGGTTGTCAGCAGCAAGCACAAGAGCAATCGCTAAGCGTAAGCATTCTGCTTTTGACAAAATGTACTTTTCACAATGGCTCCGGCAATCCACCGGAGCCATTCTTTTTTCCGTTTTGCCACGTACCTGTGTACTTTCCGCACAAACGACAAAACACCTCGCGGGATCGAACCCCCTGAACTGTAAACAGGACAAAGCGTGCAAAGCACGCTAGCCGCTTTGCGGCGGTTGTCCGGATATTTGCCCGATTTTATATCGGGCCCGTAGGAAATTCCTACGAAGATTAAAGTGTCAAAAGTATGATTACGGATTGCTTCGTGCTTCGCACTCCCACAATCCTACGAAACAAAAGAGCCTCGCATCACACCCTTCTCAGGATATGATACGAGGCTCTTTTTCACCGATGACGCCGGTCATGTCCGCTCTTTTCGTAGTAAGAGCGTTTGCTCTGATACATACGCTGATCCGCCAGCACAGCCACCTCTTCGGCCGATGCTTCCATATGCTCCTTTCCGTACACAATGCCGTAGGACACTGAAAGCTTCTTCACCTTTTCACCGGACCAGTCCTTCATAAGTTTTTCAAAACGCTCCAGCCGTTCTGCCAGCATCTGCTCACTCACCGTCAGAATAGCCACAAATTCATCACCGCCGATGCGGTACAGTCGTCCCAGGTCTCCAAAGGCCTTCTCCATGCTGGATGTAGCCCCCAGGATCAGCTCGTCGCCGGCCGCATGTCCCAGCGTGTCGTTGCACAGCTTCAATCCATTGACATCGAAGGAGATGTATACCATCCCTTCCCGGTCCGGATCCCGGCTGACTCTCGCCGTGTCCTCTTCATAGGCACGCCGATTGTAAAAGCCCGTCAGTTCATCCGTCATGGACATCTGCAGCAGCATCTGTGCCTGCCGCTTCTCCTCATCGATGCTCTGGGTCGTCAGCACCACACGAAGCGGGCAGCCAAACTCATCCTCATCGATCTTAATAAACTGCGCCCGGTACCAGCCCAGCCGCTTGCCCACAAACTCACCGGAGATCATCTTTCGCGTCTGCATTCGATAAGGCAGCGTTGTCAGATTCGTAAATTTCAGTGCCGCCTCCCTCGACTCATCACTGGTGGTCAGGCTGACGGTATCCCGCATCATCCGGGTGGCCCCATGGGTGGATGTCACGCTGTCCTTTACTTCATTTCTGGCGCTGATTTCCTTTACCGTGTCCGTAACCAGATCGATGGTATGCACACTGTAGAAGATCTCCGACATGGACTGCAGCACCGAATACTGCTCTTCCACCGTGGAAAGTACCTTCTCCAGCTGCTCCTGCCTTTCCTTCTCCAGACGAATCGTCCGGGCCAGCTGGTTGCGCACCTCGATCTCCCGGGCAAAGAAGATGCCCCAGCAGCCAATGATGCCGGCCACAGTCTGGGCCGGATAGCCGTACACAAAAAGCTGGAACATTGTCCCCAGATAGGGAAGCGTCAGATAGATCAGAAGGGCTGCCAGCATATTGCGGTTGATCCGTTTGCGGTTGATGCCGATCAGCACATAGTAGATCAGTCCGCCAATCACCGGCGCCACCTGGGTCAGCAAAAACCAGGACCCGCGATGATAATAATTCCCCTCATCAAAATAGTAGAGCCAGGAACCAAACTGGGCTGCGATGACCATCACCACCGAGGCGTAGCACATCCACTTCACCAGCTTAAACATCCGAATCTGCCGACGGTCCTCCGTTTTCAGATAGAGCTGCAGAACCTTTCCGTAGCAGACCAGTATCAGATAGTTGGACACATACACCACATAATTGCAGAGACGCACCATGATCCAGCCGGTGTTTCCGGGTTCGCCCCGGTAAGCATACGCCAGTATATCTCCCAGCAGGAGGATCACACTCAGAAGCATCATTCGCAGGATCACCCGCTCCGTGCCTTCTCTCCGTTTTTGGATCAGCAAAAACAGACTGATCAGAATACTGATGATCAGCGCAAAGCATTCTATGGTAATAGATATGATGCGATTCACTTCCACGATTTAACTCCTTTATGTCTGCCGGAATCGTTTTGCAGAGCGCCTTCTTCCTATGACAAAAATGATAGCCTCGGCATTCATCGGCAAAACTCATCTGCTCCATGCCGGCATCGTCCCCGTCTTCTCTGTAATGTCACTTATGTAGTCCAATGATTATAACAAATTTTGAGCCGATGCACACCTGTTTTTTAACGGATGAAAAAAGAATACAAATCGCAGCGCATCGGTACAGACAAAGCGTACTCTGCACGTTGACCGCTTCGCAGCGGTTGTCCGGACTTTGCTCGATTTTATGTCGGGTCGACGCAAAAACCCTGGCAGATCCGCCAGGGTTTTCGTTTTTGTCATTTATTCTACTCGATCAACTGTGTATTGTTCATCAGATCAGCCACCGTGATACTGTCGAAATACTTTTCGATCATATCGTACAGCTTTTCCCACATATCGATGGTCCGGCAGGATTCCCGGCGATTACATTCTTCCGCACCGCATTCCAGACAGGCCACCGGGGCCAGATCTCCTTCCGTCAGTCGGAGTATCTCACCCACCGGATATTCCTCCGGCTTTCGAAGCAGCTTGTAGCCGCCTCCCTTACCATGCTGACCTACGATCAGATTTCCCTTTACCAGCTGCGGCAGGATCTTTTCGACATACTTCAGGGACAGCTCCTGCCTCTGGGAAATATCCTTCATGGCGATATACTCTTTTTCACCGGTATGCTCCGCCAGATCGATCATGATTCGCAGGGCATATCTGCCTCTGGTAGAAATCTTCACGTTATCGCCTCCTCTGCATCAGTCCGCGAACAGCGGGGTAGACAGATAGCGATCTCCGGTATCCGGCAACAGAACTACGATATTCTTGCCTGCGTTCTCCGGACGTTTAGCCAGCTGAATCGCTGCATAGGCTGCTGCACCGGAAGAGATACCAACCAGCACACCTTCACTTCTGCCGATCAGCTTGCCGGTAGCAAAGGCATTTTCATTGGAGACCGGAATGATCTCATCGTAGATCTGTGTGTTCAGGACCTCCGGTACAAAACCGGCACCGATACCCTGAATCTTGTGAGGACCTGCCACACCGGTGGACAGAACAGCGGAGCTCTCCGGCTCAACCGCAACCACCTTAACATCCGGGTTCTTGCTCTTTAAGTACTCACCTACACCGGTGACGGTTCCGCCGGTACCAACACCGGCTACAAAGATATCTACCTGTCCGTCCAGATCCTCGTAGATCTCCGGTCCGGTGGTGGAAACATGAGCCTTCGGGTTAGCCGGATTGGTGAACTGAGACGGGATAAAGCTGTTCGGGATCTCCGCAGCCAGCTCCTCTGCCTTCGCAATCGCTCCCTTCATTCCCTTGGCTCCCTCTGTCAGAACCAGCTCAGCACCATAAGCCTTCATCAGCTGGCGACGCTCCACACTCATGGTATCCGGCATCACGATGATGATCTTATAGCCGCGGGCCGCTGCCACAGAAGCCAGACCGATACCGGTATTACCGCTGGTGGGCTCGATGATGGTAGAGTCTGCTGTCAGCTTGCCGGCCTTTTCTGCCTCATCCAGCATAGCCTTGGCAATACGATCCTTCACAGAACCGGCCGGATTAAAGTATTCCAGCTTGGCATAGATTTTTGCCTGCAGGTCGTTGGCCTTTTCGATGTGTGACAGTTCAAGCAGCGGGGTATGTCCGATCAGCTGGTCGGCTGAAGTGTAGATCTTAGCCATGATAATTCTCCTTTATCCTTCTTATAAATACGTATCCTTAATTAAAGTGTCAAAAGCACGTTTCTAGACAGCTGCGAAACCCTTCTCAAGATCTGCCAGAATATCATCGATGTGCTCGGTTCCGATGGAAAGGCGGATGGTATTCTGCTTGATGTTCTGTTCAGCCAACTCTTCCTCAGACAGCTGGGAATGGGTCGTGGTTGCCGGATGAATCACCAGAGATTTCACATCGGCCACGTTAGCCAGCAGGGAAAAGATCTCCAGGTTGTCGATGAAGCGATGAGCCTCTTCCTGGCCTCCCTTGATCTCAAAGGTAAAGATCGATGCGCCGCCCTGCGGGAAATACTTCTCATACAGATCATGCTGCGGATGCTCCGGAAGGGACGGATGGTTCACCTTTTCCACCAGCGGATGCTTGGACAGGAACTCAACTACCTTCTTGGTGTTTTCCACATGTCTGTCCAGTCTCAGAGACAAGGTCTCGGTTCCCTGCAGAAGCAGGAATGCATTGAAGGGCGAGATCGTTGCACCGGTGTCACGAAGAAGTACCGCACGGATATAGGTCACGAATGCGGCCGGACCGGCTGCATCCACGAAGGATACGCCATGATAACCCGGGTTCGGATCTGCGATGGCTTTATGCTTGCCGCTTGCTCTCCAGTCGAACTTACCGGAGTCTACGATAATGCCGCCCAGTGTCGTTCCATGTCCACCGATAAACTTGGTTGCCGAATGGACCACGATGTCTGCACCGTGTTCGATAGGACGGATCAGATACGGTGTTCCGAAGGTGTTGTCGATGACCAGCGGGATATTGTGTGCATGTGCAATGGCTGCCACCGCATCGATATCCGGAATGTCACTGTTCGGATTGCCGAGGGTCTCCAGATAGATTGCCTTGGTGTTATCCTGGATCGCAGCTTCCACTTCCTTCAGATCGTGTGCATCTACGAAGGTAGTGCTTACGCCGAACTGCTTCAGGGTATGTGCCAGCAGATTGTAGGATCCGCCGTAGATCGTCTTCTGAGCTACAATATGGTCACCGGCCTGTGCCAGTGCCTGGATGGTATAGGTGATCGCTGCGGCACCCGAAGCGGTTGCCAGTGCGGCAATGCCGCCCTCCAGCGCTGCAATTCGTTTTTCAAACACGTCCTGGGTGGAGTTGGTCAGACGACCGTAGATATTACCGGCATCGGTCAGGCCGAAACGAGCGGCCGCATGAGCCGAATTATCGAACACATAGGATGTGGTCTGGTAGATCGGCACGGCTCTTGCTCCGGTAACCGGATCCGGCTGCTCCTGTCCAACGTGTAACTGTAAGGTTTCAAATCTATAATTAGCCATGATATTTTCTCCTCTTCTTTCGTAATGTGTATGTGTTTCCATCTGCTTTAAGACCATCCGGCTGACCCTTTTCTTTTTTCTGGTTCATACCGCTGCGTCTTCGCCTGTCCTGTCAGGCTTTCTTTTCTGTCTGCAAACCGGAACTGCTTCGTGTATCAACATCGATCCGTCGCCCTGCACATTCGTCCGAAACGGAAATTTTCTCTCAGCTCTTTTACTATTCTAAAACTCATCTTTCTTTTTGCCCCCTTCGTTGGTAGGTAACTATGTTTTACCATTATTTACCCCCTGCGTCAAGGGGTAAATGCAACTTTTTTCTTTTCTGTTAACGTGTTTACGCGCTGCCACATTGAAGCGGTCTGGATATACAAAAACCCCCTGACGGATTTCTCCGTCAAGAGGGCTCTCAATATTGTGATCATCCGGTATATGTAGCTCCTGTCCCGAAAGAATTTGATATGAAATTTCAACCAATCACTCAGCAAGAAGTTTCTCTGTTATTCGAAGTTGCACCTCCAAATAGTAGGCTCTTTCCTCTTCACTCATATCACTGTCTTCCAGTTCCTCAAACTTTTCCATGGTATCATTATATTTTTCCATGTAGCTGTTTACCTCAACAAGAACACTCATATCATCCGGAGACTCTTCCATCTTTTTTACAGCAGCTACATACTCATCAAAGAAAGCTTCGTAGCTGTCCATGGCTTCCTTGAATTCCTGTGATACACCTGCCGTAGATGAACCATCCGCATCAGCGGCTTCGTTCTCCTCAGCCGAAGCATCTTCCGAAGTCTGTTTTTCTTCCGAATTTGCGCTGTCTTCCGCCACAGAGGAACTGTCCTGCTCCTCACTTTCAGGATCCTTCTCCTTCAGTTCCTCTTCAGCTGTTTCCATTGCCGCAGCTAAATCAATGTTTCCATTGCTTACACCACTAAAGATTTCGCTATGAAGAGTATAGACATAACTCCAGTTGTTTGAATAGGATGAATACATACTGCTCCAGCTGTCTGAATACATGCTATACATTGAGGACCATGTATCCGACGCCTCCGAATAATCCGCAATATTATACCCTTCTGAGATCACCGTATCAAACCCTTCATAGAGATCCGAATAAGCGCCATCCCAGGCATCATAGTAATCCGTCATTGCTTCATCCCATGCATCATAGAATTCAGAAAGTCCATCATCCCAGGCATTATAATCATCTATTTCGGTTGTATCGATCAGCATTTGATAATATGCGACCGCACTTTCTTTGATCAGATCATAGAACGCCTGTGCATCCGCCTCCCTTGCAGCAAAAAATTCCTGTACGTTCTGTTCATTATCTCGATAACTCGCATATGAATCGATCGTCAGCAGCAGATCGGCACTTTTTGTTTCAATGTCCCCACCAAGTACCTCTCCATTCTTCTTAATGAATGCACAGATATCCTCCAGGCTTTTCGCTTCGCTCAATTCAGCAATCACATCCATAGAAGCCGCTGCAGCCTCAGCAGCAGTCTTCGCCAGCAATTCCTCACTGTCATCTTCGGGACTGAGATACCCCGCCGGAACAGGTATTACTGTACCTCCGCCCAGTTCATAGGGGCACCCTTCAAAGGCATTTTCCACAACTTCCGTTGATTCCTTTCCCCAAAACGTAACATCCTTCAAGCCGGAACAGCCCGCAAATGCCTCCGGACCGATATACTCAATTTCTCTTGAAATGCTGACATCATCCAGCTTAGTACAGTTTCTGAAGGCAGCCGTACCAATGTTCTCACCGCCCCAAAATGTTACGTCTTTTAATGCAGCGCAGTTTTCAAATGCGCCCACTCCAATGTACTTATTATCACTGGAAATGCTGATTTCTTTTAATGCCACGCAGTTTTTAAAGCAGTAATCCGGGATGACTTCCAGCTTAGCCCAAAATGTCACTTCTTTTAACGAGGTACACCCTTCAAAGCAGGATATACCCAGATTTTCTACACTGGACGGGATGCTGATTTCTTCAAGGCCTGTACATCCTTTGAATGCGCCGTTTCCCAAATATTTTAAATCAGCCCAGTTTTCAATCGCTGTGATCGTCGTGTTGTCCATAAAGACACCATTGCCAATCCCCGAAATGATTTTACCTTCCACCTGAGATGAAATCTTTACTTCGCCCCCGGCTCCGTGATATTCGACGATGCGAACGGTTCCATTTTCCAACTCCTCATACGTGAAGTCATCATCTGAGAAGGTTTTTCCGGTCACCGCGTTTTCAAAAGAACCATCTTCGTCAATCTCAGTCTCCGCTGCTTCCCCCTGCAACTCTTCTTCCGTCAGGATACCTGCCGTGACCATCAGTTTTTTATACGTAGCCGCCCCGACATCACCATTTGCATCCAGCTCATTTTCTCTCTGAAATCTTTTGACAGCTGTTTTCGTTGCAAGCCCAAAAGACCCATCCACTGCTTCATCAAAATATCCAAGCTCAGTCAATGCTGTCTGAAGTTGAATTACCTGTTCGCCATGTGCACCTATGCTCATCACATCAAATGCCAGACCTTCCCATGCCATCCCCGCACAAATTGCAGCTGTCATTCCGGCACACAATAATTGCTTTTTCATCAGTAACCTCCTCTCCTCATAATTACTGAACAGCCAACAACTTCTGATTTATTCTGGCTGTTACTTCAATGTAGTATGCTGTCTCCTCGGCGCTCATTTCCTCCTCGCCCATTTTTTCCATTTTGTCCATCGTCTTAGCATACTGACTAAGCATGGATGCCGACTTCAGAAGCATCGCCGCATCGTTTTCATCATAGCTTTCCATGAATTCAATATACTCATCAAAAAATGCTTCATAGCTGTCCATGGCTTCTTTGAATTCAGGCCGGATGCCACCTGTCGATGCTGCAGCAGTCTCCGTTGTCTTTGCCTCCTCGTTCTTTGAAGCCTCTGCATCTTCATCCGAGCCATTCTCATTAGAAGCGCCATCATCTGCCTCTTCAGACTTATCTTCAGGCGCTTCAATACGGATATAAATCGTATCAAAACCTTCATACACCACACTCAAATGATATCCGGAAGAATTATCTGCGCTGTAAGAAGTATCTCTCCGTTGATAATCGACGTCAAATCCGGCGCTGATGCATTCATCCACATATGCCTTAAATTCGTCAATACTTGTATTTCCCACATAGATCATAAAGCTGGAAGAGGAATCGTACTTGATCTGCCCGATACTTACCTCCGGCACCGGCAGCATATTTGCCAGTTCACTCGACGGCCAGGTAATCTCTTCCACAGCCAGCGGCGCCTCCAGCTCAATTCGCATGCTCTCACCAGTCTTGTTGTAACTCAGATCCAGCTTATATCCTTCTCCATTGTATGCCGCATAATCTGTTGTCTCTCTCTCTGCCTCGATGGTAAAGCCCTTTTCGATACAGCTTTCAAGATACGCCTCATACTCCTCTGCCGATGTCCGTTTTACAGTCAGATAAACCGTATCCGTAAATTCGATGATGTCTCCCACTTTTGATTTTGGTTCCGGCAAAACTGTCAGCATTCCGCCGGTTGGCCAGTTATACATTTCACTCTCACTGATGGTTTCCCCTTTCACCTTAAAGAAAACAAACATGAGAATAATTCCGCCAACTGCAAACAGGATATGAATGTTTGGGCGTTTTTTTCTGACAAACTGCATACCAGTCAGCCAGGAAAGAGCAAACAAAGCTGTTTGCGCACCCGCTATGATACCCAGGATAAAGTTCTTATTTGAGAAAGAATTCCATGCCACCAGCAAACTGATGAAAAAGAGTACAAGAACAATTTTGCTTAATTTGCTCTTTTTAAATTTTTTCAGTTCTTTCTCCTGTGCCTGGTTCTTCTCCTTTTCCTCCTGACGCATTTCTTTGCGCTCTTCGTGTTTCATCTTCTCGAGTTCAACTTCTTTGTATGTCTTGCTCTTTATTCTCTGAATTTTGACATCATCGCTCTCCTGCATCAGCTCCTTTGAACCGCAGAATTTGCAGGTAAGGACCGGTGTTTCTTCATCCGCTGTCATCACCCCATTGCAGGACCTGCACCTAAGCTGGATCGTCTTTTTCTCCTGAGATACTTCGATCTTTGTGCCACATTCCGGACAGAATTTTGAATTTCCGTCTATTTCATTTCCACATTTCGTACACTTCATTTTCTTTTCTCCATTTCCATCATATTGATAACGTTTGATTTGTTTCAAAGACTACCCAGCTTCACCTCCTTGATCATCCGGAAAACAAACCTCGCAGGCCTCATAAAGCTCAGACTCGTACTCTTTTTGAGTCAATTTGTGAACATCTTTCCGATCCCGGACATACACACATTCCTTTCGATGGTATTTTTCGCCGGCATCCGTCACAAACAGACTATCTGTATATACAACAGCCTGTTGCCTTTCTCGAGTAAACACAACGGTCATCACCCCCAAAGCCAATACCATCATGGCAGGGATGACCCGACGTATCCATTTTTTAGTTTTCCCCGTTTTTAATATATAGTGAGCAAATTCGTTGGCTTCATGTTCCTGAAGAATATTTTCGTACGAAGAACTGTTTCCACACATATGCTTATTCCAAATGTGACCCTCTTCGTGGGCCAAAACAATCATCCGTTCTTCTTCGCTAAGATCCTCATGAATAAAAACCAACCGATGATGATTGTCCTGATAGATGAAGCACTGGCTGCTCAAAATATTCTGTTCTATTCCTAATAATTCTATCAAAGTCTGAACTTCTTTAGAATCAGCAATCCCATTATACTCCACAAAAGTATATCCCTGATTCTCGATGATACTTTGTAAGATCCTG
>JAUNDD010000006.1 GCA_030526245.1 Lachnospiraceae bacterium | reverse complement strand
TGATGGTTCGAAAACGCATCGTTGCGAAGCAATGATGCACCAGCCAAAATCTCGAGCTAGTAAGCGAGAGATTTATGGTAAAAGGTAGCGCGTTAAATAGCGTAGAAACGCATCGTTGCGAAGCAATGATGCAAGAAAAATAGCGCGCTAAATGATGTGGATCTCATTAATCGAGCAAAGCGAGATTGATGAAAAAACCTCGAAAAAATGTCAAAAAAGGTATTGACTGTATGCAGTTTTGAAGGTATAATAATCAAGTCGGTTGAGAAAACCTTCAAACGATATTCCTCGATAGCTCAATGGTAGAGCATTCGGCTGTTAACCGAAGGGTTGTTGGTTCGAGCCCAACTCGGGGAGTTTTCTACATGGCTCCTTGGTCAAGCGGTTAAGACACCGCCCTTTCACGGCGGTAACATGGGTTCAAATCCCGTAGGAGTCACTTATATGGCGTCGTAGCCAAGCGGTAAGGCAAAGGTCTGCAACACCTCTATCACCAGTTCGATTCTGGTCGGCGCCTCTTGAAGCATCTGTCGAAAGACAGGTGCTTTTTTATTTCTCCGGATCAGACATAATTACGCAGGGCTTCGGTCAAACTCTGCGATGTGTCCGGCGTGTAAAACAGGCTTTGTTTTGTGATTGTTAAAGGAAGAGGACAAGTGGTACACTATGTAGTACTAAGAGTATGGTGGGAACTACACTGTGGGCAGGATTGTGCGGGAAAGGATCCAGGAGCAAAGAAGCTCAATGCAGGGAACCGCAAACAAAAATGATACGGGAGGAAAAGAGTAATGAAACGAAGCATGAAACGTGTTGTGACACTGCTGTTGGCGTTTGTACTCAGCTTGAGTGCATTGACCGCAGTGGAGGCCGCTCAGAAAAAGCTGAAGGTGACCTATAAAGGGAAATCGGCAACGATCATCAATGCAAAGGGAAATTCACTGACTTACCCATCGCTGAAAAAGCTGTGGGGCAATCCGAATAAGACCGAGAAGTACCCGGAATACAAGCAGATCCGTTATACGTACAAGAGAGGAAAATCGTTTGTTCGTGCGAACTATCGTACAAAGGGAAGCGGGCTGCCTGGATATACCAGTTACACGATCAGTATCAAAGATAAAAATATGAGCCTGAACGGTGTGACGGTTGGTATGAAGAAAAAGGATGCCCTCAAGCAGCTGAAAAGAGCGTTTGGCAGTGGCAAAAAATCGATAGATGGTGAGTGGGTACCCATTGTTCAGGATTATACAAAGACACGTACCATATATGTCTATTATGCGGATATGATTCCGATTAATGTGAAATACAATAAAGCAGGAAAGGTGACCAGCATTTACTTCTGGTTTTCCTGAGATCATAGGTTTTGAGAAATTTTGCCGCCGAATCCTCGTGACTTAAGTCGTGAGCAAGGCGGCTTTCTTTATGTAAACGACAAGAACATGAAAAAAGAGCCTGGCTTTGCAGTTTGCTTAGCAAGCTGCAAGCCAGGCTCTTTCTGTGATAAAAGGATAGTTCTGATTTAGATTTAAAGGGCCAGGAAGAATTTAATCAAGAAGATTACAGAAATCACATAGGTGAGAATGGATACTTCCTTTGCTTTTCCGCCGAAGACCTTCATGACGGTGTAGGAGATCAGTCCGATACCGATGGCGTGGCCGATGGAGCCGGAGATAGGCATTCCGATGAGCATCAGGGATACCGGAACCATCTGATCCAGATCGTTGAAATCGATCTTGCTCAGCCCCATCAGCATCAGTACGCCAACGTAGATGAGTGCGGATGAGGTGGCCGCTGCGGGGATGATGGCTGCAATCGGTGCGATAAAGATGCAGGCCAGGAACAGCACGCCTGTGGTCAGCGCAGTAAGACCGGTACGGCCTCCGGCTTCTACGCCCGATGCGGACTCGACGAAGGTGGTAACAGTGGAGGTACCGGTGCAGGCGCCGGCGATGGTGCCGATGGCATCGGACAGAAGTGCCTGCTTCATGTTGGGCATATTGCCGTCTTCGTCAATCATGCCGGTGCGCAGAACACTGGGGGTCAGAGCTCCGAAGAAGTCCCGCATTACATAGAAGGGAGCGGTGAAGCCGTTGCAGTTCACCACGTGAACTGTAACGTTTTGCGGTTACAGTTCAGGCGGTCCGTTGTAGTTCACTGCGTGAACGGTAACGTCTTGCGATAGTGCAAGTATAGCAGTTTGTTTCTGAAACGTGACAGATCAAATACGTCACATTTTCGTTTTCGGCAAGCATGAAGCGGAGAGTGACGTTTGGCACTTCTGTCCCATAAAAAAAGCAGATCCGAAGATCTGCGATAGGTATCGATTTGGTTTGCCGGGGACGAGTCCGGAGCCGGGCAGCTTAGCTGCGTGGATCCGGCAGTTCGTCGATGATGCCGGCGGCCTTCAGGGCCTGGCGGATAAACTGAGAGAGATCTGCATCGAGCATGGTCAGATCCGGCAGTGTGTAGGATTCGTCGTTCATATAGGAAATGGCCAGTTCGTAGAGCGGTTCGGATTGACTGTCGGTGTTTTTTACACTCTCGGTACAGCGATCGGACAGGAGCCGCAGGCTTTTCTCGCCATCGATGGTCATGACATTCAGGTCATCCAGCATTTCGATAAAGTGCTCATCGTCTTTACAGGCGATAAACATGCATTTGGCAAGTGCTTTGTTAAAGAATGGAGCTGTGCTGTAGCAGGATACCAGATCCCGGAAGCGGAGACGCTGTTCGGCGCTGTTGAACACATTGTGGTGGGTAAGCTCCATGACACATTTCTCAAACCATTGCATGATTTAACTCTCCTACAGATTGTTTTTCGGATCGACCAGGGTGTCAAGCGGAGGATCACAGATCACTGCAGATGGGTTACAGTTCACAAAGTTAACTGTAATGCAGATGGCACCCTGATTCAAATATTCATATATATTATTCTAGAAACTTAAGAATTACAAGTTTATTTTAGGGGAAGGAACACGATCTTTTAAGAAACGCCGCCTATACTCGTCAGAGCCTGTGTGATATACTAACAGGCGTATTGGTTAATCTGTACAGGGATACAGAGGAATGATATTTAGAAAAGAAACCGTTTGTCAGCGGATATAGGAGGCGAAGGATATGAGTTTGGAGATGCTTACAAAAAAACTGGCTCAGCTTGGCCAGGAAACAAAAAACAGTGTGCAGAAGATGAGCGAAAGCTATCAGATGAATACGAAGCTGTCGGAACAGAAGCGGGTGCAGCAGCGTCTGCTGGCCGGACTGGGTGAGCTTGCACTGGAGTTTTTTGGAGAGAACCCGCCGGAAGGCATGGAAGAGCAGATCAAGGCGATTCGGGCGACGAGTGAGGAGATTGCCCGGCTGGAGGAAACGATTCAGAAAATGAAGGGAATTCGTGTCTGTCCGGGATGCGGCCGGGAAGTGCAGGATCAGGCGATCTTCTGCAGCTGCTGCGGCGAAAAGCTGCCGGAGCAGGAAGTGAAGGCTGAGCCGGTGGAAGAGGCAGCCGAGCCGGCAGAAGACGACGCGGTTTGCGGAGCATGTGAAGGGGCCCCGGAGGCGGCAGATGGTGAAGCGTGCTGCTGTGCAGCTCAGGACGAGGAAACGGCAGATGTCAGCGATTGCTGCTGTGGAGCTGAGGATAGCGAGAACGCAGCGGAGGAGACCTGCTGCTGCGGAGGCAAGGATGGCGAGAACGCAGCGGATGAAGCCTGCTGCTGTGAAAACAGCGACGGTGAGGTGACGGAAGAGGCCCAGGCAGCTCAGGCACAGATGTATCCTGAAAATGAAGATGCCGCAGTCCAGGCGAAGGAAAATGCTGAAAAGCTGCGGAGAGAGCTTCAGGAAGCAGGTGCTGAGCTGGGAGATTTTGTGAACGGCGCAGCCGATAAGGCGAAGGTCCTGGTAGGCAGTGTGGCGGACAAGGCCGGAGCGTTTGTGAAGGGCTTCTCCTCCAGGCTGACAAAGGAAAACATTGAAGCTGCGGTGGGAACTGCCAGAGAAGAGGCCCGAAAGAGAGCGGCCGAATCCAAGGAAGTGGTGGCCGGAGCCATTGCAGGTGCCAGGAAGGCAGCCGCAGAGGCCGCTGAGCAGAGAAGCAAGGCAGCCGAAGCGGCAGCGGAGGCTGTGGAAGAGACCGTAGAGGAAGCTGTTAAAACAGCCGAGACGGCAGAGCAGGCTGTGGAAGAAACCGTAGAGGAAGCGGTTGAAGCAGCAGTGACTGCAGCAGAAGAGATCGCGGGGGAAGCGGTTGAGACGGCTGAAGCAGTGGAAGAGACCGTAAAGGACGTGGCCGAGACAGCAGCGCAGGTCGCGGAAGAGACTGTAAAGGAAGCGGTTGAAACAGCTGAAGCAGCCGCCGAAGTGGTAGAAGAAACTGCAGAGGCTGCTGCCGAGGTGACGGAGAAACCGGCGGAGTAAATGAAGGCACCGGAGAACCGCACCGATAAAAGACCATAAGGGGAGTATTTACGATGGTTCAGCCCGCATCACGTTTGCTGAGAACGCGGTGCGGGCTGATCGTTTTGCAGATATATGACAGGGAAAGGGAAAGACAGAACGAAATGAAGGAAATTATTCTGGCATCGGCATCGCCGAGAAGAAAAGAGCTGCTGGAGCTTTTGCGCACACCGTTTCGCGTGAAGGTCAGTCATGTGGAGGAGAAGATCACCTGCACGGATCCGGCTCAGATCGTAGAGGAGCTGGCCTTCCAGAAGGCCCAGGCTGTGGCAGCGGAGCTGGGGGCTGAGGATGTGATCGTTTTGGGATCGGATACGGTGGTGGTATCGGATGGAAAGATCCTGGGCAAGCCGGCGGATCCGGAGGATGCCGTGCGGATGCTCAGGCAGCTGCAGGGACGAGCTCACAGCGTGTTTACGGGCTGCGCTCTGATCGACTGCAAAAATCCGGAAAGATCCGAGGTGTTCCATGAGGAAACAAAGGTCTTCGTTTCGCCGGTCTCCGAGGAGGAGATC
Source organism: Lachnospiraceae bacterium (assembly GCA_030526245.1). Classification (GTDB taxonomy): domain Bacteria; phylum Bacillota; class Clostridia; order Lachnospirales; family Lachnospiraceae; genus Merdiplasma. The sequence continues at coordinate 63,815 of JAUNDD010000006.1, read as the reverse complement.
CGCTCCTATGTAGCCACCGGAGAGCCCCTGGATAAGGCGGGAGCCTACGGGATCCAGGGCTATTTTGCCGTGCATATTGACCACATTGAGGGGGATTATTATACTGTGATGGGATTGCCTGTTGCATCCTTATACAGGCATTTAAGGAGGTTTGACCATGCACAGTGAAGCATTGGAACGGATTGAAAAACAGATGGAGGAGCTGCCGATCCTGCAGTATGCAGTGCTGCCTACGGATCGGATCTGCTTTGAAGAACGGGTGCGGATGATCTGCCGGGATGAGTGCCCGCAGTATGGGTCCACCTGGTCCTGTCCGCCCGCCGTCGGTACCGTGGAAGAGTGCCGGCAGCGCTGTCAGAAGTATGCAAACTGCTTTGTCTTTTCCACCATCGCAGAGGTACGCGATATCACTAATATGGAAGAAACCCTGGCCACTCGACAGGATCACGAGGAGATCACCCGGCAGGTGGTGGAGATGTTCCGGGCGGAATTCGGCGATGTGATGGCCTTATCTACGGAGAGCTGCGCTATCTGTGAAAACTGCTGTTATAAGGAGAACCGGCCCTGCCGCTTCCCGGATCGTATGTTTCCCTGTGTGGAGAGCCACGGGATCCTGGTAACGGATCTGGCTGAGATGGGCGAGATGGAGTTTAATAACGGGGCCAATGTGGTGACCTGGTTCAGCGTTGTTTTCTACGGGTAAGCAGAACCATGCTGCTAAAAGGGATGAGCGACAGCGCCGATCGGTGGTGAAGACAGAGCCAACGATCGAACCGAAAGGAATGAGCTGTCGAAGGATGAGCGACAGGGTCGATCGGTGGTGAAGACAGAGCCAACGACCGAACCGAAAGGAATGAGCTGTCGAAGGATGAGCGGCAGGGTCGATCGGTGAAGGAAGATGGACCCCGGTGTCTGAAAAAAGGAGAACACATGGATAAGAGATTAGGTCGAGAGAGTGACGAGGAGATTCGCCGGCGGCTGAGGGAAGCGCGGCAGGATCAGGAAAAGGCAGGACAGAGACTGGATGAGCTGACGGATATGATCAGCCATACCCTGGATGGAATCAAGGATCTGGCCAGACCGGACATGCCGGCGGATACAGGAGCCGGCCGTTCCCTGAGCGGACTGGTGAATGACCTGTTTGCGGCGGACAGTGGCAGATCAAAAAGAGTGCAGCCGGGAACCGGAGGGAAGGAAGGCGGTCAGAACGCTTCATCGGGAAATTCTGGAAAAGACGGGCGGCATGTGGAAGACGGCATGGGAAACGTGCCGGCTCCGGGTGTTTTGAATGCGGAGAAGATGCCGCAGCGCACCGGCGATCACGAAACAGAAGCGCGTCAGCAGGAGGAACCGGCGGTGGATTATGCCGGGCAGGATGCGGATGCGCGGATCGAAGAGATCCTGGCTGAGCTGGAGGCACTGACCGGACTTTCTACGGTGAAGGAGGAGGTCCGCTCGCTGATCAACATCCAGAAGATCAATGTACAGCGCCGGAAGCTGGGAATGAAGGAAGCGGATGTATCCAAGCATCTGGTGTTCTCCGGCAATCCGGGTACCGGAAAGACCACGGTGGCCCGTATTCTGGCAAAAGCCTATCGTGAACTGGGACTTTTGAAGAAAGGGCAGCTGGTGGAGGTGGACCGCAGCGGTCTGGTGGCCGGCTATATCGGACAGACGGCGATGAAGACGGCCCAGGTCATCGAGAGTGCGCTGGGCGGCATCCTGTTTATCGATGAGGCGTACACCCTGTCTGCCAAACGCGGCGAGGGAGATTTTGGTCAGGAGGCCATCGATACGCTGCTGAAGGCCATGGAGGATAAGCGGGATGAGTTTATCGTCATTGTGGCCGGCTATCCGAAGCTGATGGAGGCCTTTCTGGACTCCAATCCGGGTCTGCGTTCCCGGTTCAACAAGCTGATCAGCTTTCCGGACTATACCGTGGATGAGCTGGTGAAGATCTTTGAATCTACCATCGGAAAGAATGGCTATCAGGCCGGGGCGGAGGCACTGGCGTATGTGCGGGCCTACTATACCAGGAAGGTGAAGGAGAATGCGGAAAACTTTGCCAATGCCCGGGATGTGCGCAACCTCTTTGAAAAGGCGGTTGTGCGTCAGGCGAACCGGCTTTCCGGTGAAAAGGAGCTGACAAAGGAGCAGCTGGCAGAGCTTCTGCCGGAGGATATCCGGGAGACACAGGACGAGCCGGAAACAGCTGCGGAGAGGTTGGCAGGTCTGGTGCCGGAATTTTAAGCCGGGTGGACGAATATGCAGAGCTGAGAGCGATTTATAAGCGTCTTTTACCGAGAGCGCGCGTAAAGCCCCTGGCTTTAGCCATGGGAAGCAGTCAGAAACGAAGTAAATTGAAGAATCGAAAAGGCACCGTGTACCATTGGTCATAAGATCAATCGTACACAGGCGCCTTTTTGATTCACAGGAAATTCCGAAAGGCATTTCCTGTGGGCCCGATCAAATTCGGGCCGGTATTCGGACAACCGCCGCAAAGCGGCTCGCGTGTAAAGGTATGCTTTGTTTCCTGGCAGGCCCGGGAAGAGCAGGCTTCAGCTCTGCGAAAACCTCTTGTGGGACACATCGTCGATCAGGCGGTCAAACCAGAGCTTGAGCAGACCCGCTGTCGGCACGGCCAGCAGCATCCCCACAAAGCCGAACAGGGAACTGCCGATCAGCAGGGATACGATGACCAGCACCGGGTGAACGCTGATGGACCGGCTGAGAAGACGGGGGTTGATCACGTTGCCGTCGATGGTCAGCAGGATAAACAGCAGAATGATGCAGATGATCATCTTTTTAAAATCCTGATCCAGCAGGCAGGCCAGCGCGGTGCAGCCATAGGCCACGAACTGGCAGACGTAGGGGATCAGGTTGCCGATACCGGAGAGGATGCCGATGATGACGGCAAATTTCACATCCAGAAGCAGCAGGATGACGCTGATAGCTACGGTCATGAACAGAGAATCCATCAGCTGCCCGTGGATATATCCGGAGAAGACCACGTTGGCATCGCTGAGCACGGTGTGGACGCCATTGAAAAAGCGGCGGCTGGTGAAGGCCTTCAGAACCTTGTTCCAGTAGCTGCGCAGACCCTTTTCATCCAGCAGGAAGTAGATGGCGAAGATCACCGCGAACATGCAGCTGGAAAGGATGCCGGGCAGATTGTTGATTCCGCGCCGCAGACTGAGGGCGGCGGAGGAAGCCAGGGAGCCCAGCCAGCTGTTCAGACTCTGAGCAGCATCCGCGAGCATCTTGGATGAAATGTTCAGAGAGTTCAGCCACCGCTGGAAGGTGGAATAGGTGCTGCTTAAGGAGGAGGTGACGGCATTGATAAAGGCGGTCAGGGATTCCTCATTCAGCATGGTGATCTCGTGGGTAAAGGCGGAGACTACCAGGGTCAGTACCAGTCCGAGCAGAACCACAAAGAGAAGGAAGGTGATGGCGACGGACAGTCCCAGTGCACTTTTTCCGCGTTTCCGGACATAGGAGGGTTTTTCCAGCAGCTCCTGCAGCCGGTGCACGATGGGGCGCAGCAGAAAGGCCAGGATAAAGCCCCAGATGGCCGGCTTGAGAATGCTGGAGGCTGTGTGAAAAGCCGCCGCAGCGGAGGTCATGATGGGCTGGATGTTGTTTCCGATCCTGATCAGCGCGTAGATGATCGCAAAGGTCACCACCACATAAAAGGAGATCACGTAGTAGTGGCGGTTCTGGGGGAGATGCTCCCGCAGACGGTGGGGATGCTCCTGGGGAACATGTTGCGGACCGGATGTGGACCTGGCTGAAGCGGAGTCGGCGCAGGGGGTGTCGGTAGTCCGGGCATGTATCGGCTCGGCCGTGCCGGAGGCACCGGGGGTCGGCTGTGAAAGCGGGCGGCTGTCCGACGAGGCCGGAGAGGTGTTTCTTCTTTTACTCATAAACCTTACCTCATATCAGAATGTGAATGAAACAATAACGGGTGAAGCTGCAGTTTGCCGGTTGGTCTGACATCGCGGGGATATTCGCGTAAACGGGAAATATCTGGCGAAATCGAGCTGTCAAAGCTGCAGCACAAGCTGTATTTTGTGACTACAATGCACAGCGTGAACTGTAACCTTTAGTGTAATCGAAAGTGTGCTTTACGGCAACTGCGTCAATTGACTTTTGGTAAACTAGTGCTATAATCTTAACGCCATTGACTGGTAATAATGTCAAGTTAAATTTTTATTATAAATAATGGGAGGTGTTTACGTGTTTTTGTTTGTGGGTCTGTTTTTATTCTGGGTCATCTTAAATGGAAGGATGACACTGGAGATCTGCCTGTTCGGCGTGGTCATCGCCGGAGTCCTGACGTGGTTTTCACGGAAGTTTATCCGGGATGGGCAGGTGAAACGGCATACCGTCCGGTACTACCAGCTGCTGGTTCAGTATGGATTTTTGCTGGTGGTGGAGATCGTTAAGGCCAACATCTGTGTGATGAAGCTGGCCTTTTCCAGAAGACTGAATTTCCAGCCGGCACTGGTCAGCTTTGAGACGCCGCTGAAGGATGAGGCGCTGCAGGTCATGCTGGCCAACTCCATTACGATCACGCCGGGAACCATGACGGTCCTTCTGGAGGACGGCCGCTTCGTGGTGCATTGCCTGGATCAGGATCTGGGTGTCGGCATCGACCGCTGCAGCTTTGTTCGTCTGCTTCAGCAGATGGAGGAGGCTGACAAAGCAGAAGGGGGGCAGAAAAATGGAATTACTGAATAATGCAAAAGAGATCCTGCTGTATGCCGTGATGGGTGTGCTGGCGATTGGACTGATCGCCGCTCTGATCCGCACCATCGCCGGACCCCGCTTTACAGACCGTATCGTGGGAATCAATATGATCGGTACCCAGACCGTGCTGATGCTGTGTATCCTTTCCTATCTGCAGAAGGAGCAGTATCTGGTGGATGTGGCACTGATCTATGCCATGATCAGCTTCCTGGGTGTTGTGGTCATGGTCAATATCTATCTCTCCGTATTCCGTGAAAGAACCATTCGCTGGAAGAAGCAGATGGAGCTGTACGATGCGGAGCATGAGATCGAAACCACTGAGGTTGGAAAGGAGAAGGCATGATCATTTTGGAATGGGTACGCTTTCTGATCGCAGCAGGACTGATCCTGGCTGGTCTGGGCGTCGAAATCTGTGCACTGATCGGTGTATTCCGGTTTAACTATGTACTGAACCGCATGCATATTGCGGCCATGGGCGATACCATGGGGCTGTTTCTGATCCTGCTGGGTGTGATGATCCTGAGCGGCTGGACGGTGATGACCGCCAAGCTGGCGCTGATCGTGGTGTTCTTCTGGCTGGGAAGCCCGGTGTCCGGACACCTGATCTCAGAGATCGAGCTGGTAACCAATAAAAAGGCAGACGAGGAATTCGAGGTGATGAAGCCATGAGTAAAGGCATAGAGATGGTTCTTTGTTTATTCCTGATCGTATGTGCACTGTCGGTATGCATTGCGAAAAATCTGATGGTGGCTGTGATCATTCAGATGGCCTACAGCATGGTGATGTCCATCATCTGGATCATGCTGCGTTCGCCGGACCTGGCGATCACGGAGGCAGCAGTAGGCGCCGGTATCACCGGTTTCCTGTTCCTGATCACTCTTCGTAAGGTCAACGCCATGGGAGAGGAGGACCAGGAAGATGAATAAGTACTGGAAGCGTTTTGTAGACTGGGTGGAGGGCCGCGCACTCTGCGGCATGGACAACCTGGATAACTACGGCTATAAGCCGCCGGTGGAGCCGCCGGTGCGCGAGCATCATGAGAAGACCTTTGCGGAGCGAATGAAGCTGTGGATCGACCGCAATGAAGCGAAATTCTTTGACCAGATCCGCCGGGGCGTATCTGTTGCCTTCGCAGCGCTGATCATCGTCATGATGCTGACCACGGTAGCCGAGCTGCCTCAGTTCGGTAATCCGAACAATCCTGCCAACAACGAGGTATCCCGCCGTTACATTGAGAAGGGTCTGGAGGAGACCGGCGGCGTTAATATCGTCGGCGGCATGATCCTGGACTATCGTGCCTTCGATACCCTGGGCGAGTCCCACGTGCTGTTCATCGCAGCCTGTGCGGTCATCATTTTGATCCGGAATGACCGGAAGAAAAAGAACAAATCGGAGGATGACAAACTCTACGAGCCGCGTCAGGATCTGGTGCTCCGGAAGGTAGCGGCGCTGCAGATTCCCTTCATCCTTCTGTTTGGTATCTATATCGTCCTGAACGGACATATCTCTCCGGGCGGCGGCTTTTCCGGCGGTACCGTGATGGGAGCAGCTCTGATCCTGTACTACAATGCCTTCGGCACGGAGAATGTGGGGCGGTTCTTTACCTACCGGACCTTTAACCGGATCTCCATCTGCGCACTGGCCTTTTATGCCTTTGCCAAATGCTACTCCTTCTTTACCGGAGCCAACCACCTGCCCACCGGTATCCCGCTGGGAACACCGGGCGCCATTCTTTCGTCGGGACTGATCCTGCCGCTGAACATTGCCGTCGGCGTGATCGTTACCTGCACCATGTTTGGCTTCTATTCACTGTTCATGAGAGAGGAGATCTGATATGCTTCACGCATTCATCATGCACTTGTTTGATAATTATTATGAAACAACAGCCATGATCGTTTATGGTATCGGGTTCACGACGCTGCTCATGAACCGCAATATCATTAAGAAGATCATCGGCTTCAACTTTATGGATACGGCCATGTACCTGTTTCTGGCCTCCAAGGGTTATATCACGGGACGGCTCGATCCCATCGGTATCTCTTCCCAGCCCCGGTTTGAGGATTACATCAATCCGATCCCGGCGGGCCTGGTGCTGACGGGTATCGTGGTGTCCGTCAGCTTCTCGGCCTTTTTCCTGGCCCTGGCGATCCGGCTGTATAAGTCCTATCACACCATGGACATCGACAAGATCGTCCGCAAAATGCGTAACGAACAGATCAAGGAGGAAATGGAATGAGCTTTGTTTGTAATTTCCCTCTTTTCTGCATCATCCTGACACTCTTTTCCGGTGTCATCTGTGCGGTGTTAAAGCCCCATGCAGCGAAGGTGGTAAGCCTGGGCATCCTGCTGATGAACCTGGTGCTCAACAGCTGCGTGCTGGCCTTTGTTCTGGAGACCGGCGAGCCGATCATCTATATGATGGGTCATTATCCGGCACCCTGGGGCAATGAGATCCGGGTCGGCGTGCTGGAGGCTGTGCTGGCCATCGCCTTCAGTATCGTGATGCTGCTGTCCCTGCTGGGCGGCATGAAGCACATCTTTGAGGATGCGGAGGATACCAAGACCAACTTCTATTTCCTGATGGTCAATCTGCTGTTTGTATCCATGCTGGCTCTGATCTACACCAACGACCTGTTTACCGGATACGTTTTTGTGGAGATCAACACCATCGCCGCCTGCGCCATCGTTATGCTGCGCAAGAAAAAGGAGACCCTGGTGGCGACGGCCCGGTACCTGGCTCTGTCACTGCTGGGCTCCGGTATGTTCCTGATGGGTATCATCATCCTGTATGATCTGACGGGTCATCTGCTGATGAGCAATATCTATGTGAGCGTGCAGGCCCTGGCCAAGAGCGGTGCTTATGCGATCCCGCTGGAAGTTGTCATCGCCCTGTTCTGCGTTGGTCTGGCCACCAAGAGTGCGCTGTTTCCTTTCCATTCCTGGCTGCCGGATGCCCACGGAAGTGCGACCTCGGCTTCCTCGGCGATCCTGTCCGGTCTGGTGCTGAAGGGCTACATCATCCTGCTGATCAAGGTCATGTACCGGGTGATCGGTCTGTCCGTATTCCGTTATTCCAAGGGCGCCAACGTACTGTATGTGCTGGGCCTGTGTGCCATGATCGTGGGCAGTGTTCATGCCATGCGTGAGCGCAACATCAAGAAGATGATCGCCTACTCGTCCATCGCTCAGATCGGTTATATCTACATGGGTATCGGTCTGGCCACCACCGCCGGCATTGCGGCTGCGATCTTCCAGATCCTGGCCCACGCCTTCACCAAGCCCATGCTGTTCTGTGCAGCCGGCGGCTTCATGGAGGTGTCCGGTGAGAGCAAGGCCTTCCATCGGATCAAGGGTGCCGGCCGCCGGAATATGATGGCGGGTCTGGCCTTTGCAGTGGGTTCCATGTCCATGATCGGTATCCCGCTGTTCTCCGGTTTTGTGACCAAGTATCTGCTGGCGGGGGCTGCGATCCAGGCGTCGCCGGTGAAGATGGCCATGGGCCTGGTGGTGCTGGCAGTCAGTACCATGCTCAATGCCCTGTATTACATTCCGGCGCTGATGGTAGTCTTTGCGAAAACGGACGACCCGGTGGTCTGGTTCCCGGATAAGAAGAACCGCTCCTTTGCCTTTGCGATGATCGTACTGATCATCTTTAACTTTGTGCTGGGATGCTGTTCCACACCGCTGATGAACCTGATCCTGAAGGGACTGGCTATGTTTGCATAAGGAGATAACATGAATCAATGGATTACGATGCTTCCGATCTGCGTTCCGGTCCTGGCAGCGCTGCTGTCGATCGGGATCCGAAGCTTTGAAAAAGATACATTCAGAAAGGGTTATGTCACGGCCACCCTGTCGGTGACACTGCTCCTGATGCTCCTGGCAGCCGTTTGCGGCGGGAGAGTGGAGTACACCATCATCGACGGCCTGACCTTTGTCTTCCGTCCGGACGGCATCGGCCGTTTCTTCGGTCTGCTTTCGGCGGGCATGTGGCTGCTGGCCGGCATTTACTCTTTTCAGTACATGCATCACGAGGAACGATGCATCAATTTCTATCGCTACTATATGATCACCATCGGTGCGATCTGCGGCATCGCTCTGTCGGGAAGCTATCTGTCCCTCTATCTGACCTTTGAGGCCATGAGCTTTGCTTCCTTCCCCATGGTCATGAACAGCCGTACCAAGCAGTCGGTGAACGCCGCCATGAAGTACCTGTTCTACTCGGTGGCCGGTTCGGCCCTGGGACTGGTGGGCTTTTTCTTTCTGTCGGTGTACACCACCACCACGGAGTTTGTGGCCGGCGGCAGTCTGGACCTGAGCGCTGTGGCCGGTTCGGAAACGAAGCTGCTGGTGGTCCTGCTGCTGGTGATCATCGGCTTTGGCACCAAGGCCGGCATGTTCCCGATGCATGCCTGGCTGCCCACCGCTCATCCGGCGGCACCGTCCCCGGCGTCGGCGGTCATGTCCGGTATCATCACCAAAGCCGGTATCCTGGCCATCATCCGCGTGGTATTCTTCGTGGCTGGTGCGGATGCGATCCGAGGCACCTGGCTGCAGAAGGTATGGATGATCCTGGCGCTGATCACGGTGTTCATGGGCTCCATGCTTGCTTATAAGGAAAACATTCTGAAAAAACGTCTGGCTTATTCTTCCGTCAGCCAGCTCAGCTACGTGATGCTGGGCCTGTCCACGCTGACGGCAGCGGGCTTTACCGGTGCGGTGCTCCATATGGCAGCCCATGCCGTGATCAAGGATCTGCTGTTTATGTGTGCCGGCTGCATCATCATGAAGACCTCCTGCACACGGGTGGATGAGCTGCGGGGCATCGGCAAGCGGATGCCCGGGACCATGATCTGCTTTACCATTGCTTCGCTGGGACTGGTGGGTATTCCGCCTACGGCCGGCTTCGTGAGCAAGTGGTATCTGGCCCAGGGAGCCTTAGAGAGCGGCTGCGGCGTGCTGGGAATCGTTGGCCCGGCGGTGCTGCTGGTATCAGCTCTGCTGACCGCCGGCTATCTGCTGACGGTGAGTGTGTCGGCCTTCCTGCCCGGTGCGGATTTTGACCGGACCCGGGTGGTTAAGTGTGAGGCGCCGGTCTCCATGCTCTGGCCCATGGCCCTGCTGGCACTGGCTGTGTTTGCGATCGGTATGGCGGCAGCGCCGCTGATCGACTTTGCGTCTGCTGTGGCGCAGACGATTCTGTGAGAGGAGGGGATAGCATGAATCAGATCGTTGTAATTTTGCCGGTGCTGCTGCCGTTTGTGCTGGCCGTACTTGTTCAGATCCTTCCCTTCTCCGGTAAGAAGACCAGAAATCTGTTTGTATTCGGTGCGGTGACGCTTAATTCCCTGCTGGTGGTGGCTGCCATCCTGCTGGGGGGAGACCGGATCAGTCTGCTGCATCTGGTGACCCAGGCGGATATCGCGTTCCGGGTGGATGGAATGGCAAAGGTCTTTGCCGGACTGCTGGCCGGCCTGTGGCCCCTGGCCAGTCTGTATGCCTTTGAATATATGGAGCATGCCAAAAAGCAGGAGACCTTCTTTGCCTGGTATGTCTGTGCCTACGGTGCGGCGGTAGGTATCGCTTTCTCGGCGAACCTGGTGACCATGTATCTGTTTTACGAGGCCCTGACGCTGATCACCCTGCCGCTGATCATGCATGAGGGAAACCAGGCCGCCATCGGAGCGGGACGCAAGTATCTGATGTATTCCGTAGGCGGCGCCGCCTTCGGTTTTATGGCGGTGATGATCCTGCTGAGTGTGGCAGGCACCACGGAATTTGCCTACGGCGGTTATCTGCCGATGATGGAAGGGCTGACACCGGATAAGATCATGCTGATCCGGGCCGGCTATGTGATGGCCTTTATGGGCTTCGGCGTCAAGACAGCAGTCTGGCCGCTGCACGACTGGCTTCCCACGGCCGGTGTGGCCCCCACGCCGGTAACGGCGCTGCTGCATGCGGTGGCGGTGGTCAAGGCCGGTGTCTTCGCCCTGATGCGTGTGACCTTCTTCGGCTTTGGCACGAAGATCCTGGACGGAAGCTGGGCACAGTATACGGTGATGGCCTTTGTTTTCTTCACCATCGTGTTCGGTTCCTCCCGTGCTCTGAAGGAGCAGCACTTTAAACGCCGCCTGGCTTATTCCACGGTGGCAAACCTGTCCTACATCCTGCTGGGTGTGGTGATGATGACACCCGAGGGACTCACGGCGGGTCTGGCCCATATGCTGTTCCACGGTGTGATGAAGATCGTTCTTTTCTTTGCAGCCGGCTCGGTGCTGGAGAATGCGCATCGCGAATACATCTTCCATATGCGCGGACTGGGACGGAAGATGCCGGTGACCTTCGGCTGCTTTGCCTTCGGTTCCCTGGCTCTGATCGGTGTTCCGGGCATGTGCGGTTTTGTCAGCAAATATCTGCTGGCCCAGGCAGCTGTTAAGAATGCCCATCCCTTTGCCCTGGTGGGACTGGGAGCGCTGATGATCTCGGCGGTTCTGACGGCGATCTATACCGTGACCGTTATGATCACGGCCTTCTCGCCCATCAGTGAGCATGGCGAATCCGCCATGGAGGAGGCTCATGAGGCAGGCTGGCGCATGCTGCTGCCCATGCTGCTGCTGTGTGTGGCGATGGTGGTACTTGGACTGTTCAGCAGTCCGCTGATCGGATATCTGGCGAAGGTCAGTGCCGGATTGTGTTAGGAGGAACGCAGATGAAAGGACAAATCATTCTTTTGCTGCTGACATGCATTCCCATGCTGGCGGCCTTTGCCTGTCTGCTGCTCAGCCGCATCGGCGACAGGGCCCGGGACTATTTTGCACAGGCGCTGGTGCTGATCTGGCTGGCGGTGATCGCCGTATTGTTTGCCGGAGCCTTAGGCGGAGCGGAGTACAGCTTTACCTTAAGCAGCTTCTGCGGCATGCCGCTGAACCTGCGCTTCGGAGGCTTCCGGGCCCTGTATACGCTGGTAACGGCGGTGATGTGGGGCGGTACGACCATTCTTTCCAGAGAGTACCTGCACCATTACAACGACAAGCATCGTTATTACTTTTTCTGGCTGCTGACCTATGGCGCCACCCTGGGTGTGTTCATGTCGGCGGACCTGTTTACGACCTTTATTTTCTTTGAGATCATGTCCCTGGCTTCCTATGTGCTGGTCGTGCACGACGAGAAGCCGGAGGCGATGAAAAACGGCGGTACCTACCTGGCGGTGGGTGTGACCGGCGGTATGGTCATGCTGATGGGCCTGTTCCTGCTCTGGCATGAGCTGGGAACGCTGGATATGGCCGGACTGTTGGGAGCCCTGGAGCAGGCCTCCGACTCCCGGATGATCTGGGCGGCCAGCCTGTGTCTGCTCTTTGGCTTCGGCGCCAAGGCGGGTATGTTCCCGCTGCATTTCTGGCTGCCGAAGACCCATCCGGTGGCACCGGCACCGGCTTCGGCCCTGCTGTCCGGTATCCTGACCAAGTGCGGTATCTTCGGCATTCTGGTGACCACGGTGTACATTATGGAGGGCAGTGAAAGCTGGGGCGTGATGATCCTGGTGCTGGGTGCCATCACCATGTTCCTGGGCGCCTTCCTGGCCCTCTTCGGTATCGACCTGAAGCGGATCCTGGCCTGCTCCTCCCTGTCCCAGATCGGATTTATCCTGACGGGTACGGGCATGATCAGCCTGCTGGGTGAGGAGAATGCACTGGCTGTACGCGGCACGATCCTGCACATGGTCAACCATTCCATGTTCAAGCTGATCCTGTTCATGATCGCCGGTGTGGTGTACATGAACCTGCACAAGCTGAACCTGAATGAGATCCGGGGCTTCGGACGGGGCAAATGGATGCTGCGCATCTGCTTCCTGATGGGCATGCTGGGTATTGCCGGCATCCCGGGCTGGAGCGGCTACATCAGCAAGACCCTGCTGCATGAGGCCATCGTTGAGTTTGCCCATGTGGAGCATGCGGCGGCTTCCTTAAAGCAGCTGGTGGCGGTGATCGAGTGGGTATTCCTGATCTCCGGCGGCTTCACCCTGGGCTACATGCTCAAGCTGTATGTCTGCCTCTTCCATGAAAAGAACGTGAAGGATCAGGCGAAGATGGCTGCCTCGGATCACAGCTATATGAACCGGGCCAGTGCAGCGGCCATCGCGGTGCCGGCGGTGCTGGTGCCGGTGCTGGGACTGCTGCCGCACCAGACCATGGATCGTCTGGCGGCGCTGGGCTCCGATTTCCTGCGGGGCGCGCATTTAGAGCACACCATCCACTATTTCTCGCTGACGAACCTGAAGGGCTCCGCCATCTCCATCGCCATCGGACTGTTCACTTACTTTGTGATCATCCGGGGAGGCCTGATGGCCAAAGAGGGCGAGGCACGGGTGTACGTGGACCGCTGGCCGGCCTGGCTGGATGTGGAGAACCTGCTGTATCGTCCGGTGATGATGACGATCCTGCCCTTCATTGGCGCGTTGGCTTCCCGCATCTGTGACAAGATCACGGATACGATCCTGTACATCCTGAAGATGACCGCCTTTAAGGAGGCATCCCACAAGCGGTATTACACCCTGTTCGGATACATGAGAAAGCCCACCCACGAGGAGGCCATCCACCAGGAGCTGATGGAAAGCTTCTCCTTCGGCCTGCTGATGTTTGCCCTGGGTCTGGGAGCGGTGCTGATCTATCTGCTGCTGATTTGATGCAGGAGCAGAAAAAACGAATCTGGTGGGAGCTGCACCAGATATGTGAACTTTGTCAAAAATTAAGGTTTTCGCAAGGGAGAATGTGCCAAATTTACTTTTGAATCCACGCTTTCTAGTGTATACTAAGGGTAACGACAGGCCAGAGACGGTCTGGATGATAACAGTAGCAAGGTTGCCGAAGACAGGTTTTCAGGTGGTTCGATACAGAGCGGGTTTCAGTCCCGGGAGTGCACGGTCGCCCGAAGAAGTTCGCACGCGGGAGTGCAGGCGGTGGCCGTTTGCCAAACAGGTAAGGAGGAATGTAAATGAGTAAAATGATCAGAAAAGCAGCAGCAGGCATGATGGCCGCAGCGGTGGCCGTTTCCCCGATGACAGCCCTGGCTGCCCAGCAGAGCCATGCGAGCGTTCGCATGTCCATGGAAGCGCCGGAAGGCAGTGAAAGCGCCGAGGTGATCAAGGGTCTGCTGGATGGCATGGTCTATGATGTGTACGTGGAAGAGGGCGAGGACTCCGTGCTGGAGAACCTGGTGCTGACCCTGAACGGATCCGAGCTGCTGAGCATGATCTGCAGCGTGGACGAGAGCGGCAGCCTGAAGCTGGCACTGCCGAAGCTGGATGACAATGTGTATGTACTGGATCTGTCCGGACTGATCAGCTCCTTCGCAGGTCAGCTGAGCGGACAGGGGCTGGATCTGTCCGGACTGCCGGCACTTCCGGAGATCAGTGCGGAAGAATACGCAGCTGCTTTTGCACCGGTGGGAGAACTGGTGATGGAAGTGCTGAACAATGCTACGACCATGGAAGAAAAGACCGTGGAGCTTCCGTCTCTGGATGCTTCCGTGGATGCACAGGTCTATACCGTTACCCTGGGTGCCGAGTCGGCCAGATCTCTGGCCAAGGTTGGCGGAGAGCTTCTGGCATCTCCGGAAATGGGCAAAGTCTTCGCAGGCTGGGGCGAGTTCGTGAAGGGTCTGCAGCCGCTGGTAGATGCAGGTACGCTGGATCTCCAGGGCATGAGTGCTGAGGAAGCCGGCGACGTTCTGGCACAGGCAGGTCCGGTGTTTGGCGAGCAGCTTACCGGAATGGCTGACCAGCTGGCAGATACGATCACCGAGATGGACGCCAACATCGTGCTGAGCATGGCCGGCAGCGATGCCACCGGTCCGGTGCTTCTGAAGGCAGCCGTTGTGAGCGGTGATGCAGAGGTTGGAAGCCTGGCTGTTGAAATGATGCAGCAGGAAGACGGCACCTATCGATTTGCTCTGACTGTGAACGCAGCAGATCAGGAGCTTGGTCGTCTGAGCGGTGCGATGGCTCCGGAAAGCGGCAGCCTGGATCTGATCGTGGGCGGCATGCAGCTTGGCAGCCTGGTATGGTCGGATGCCGATGGCGTAACGTCTGTTTATGTAGATGCAGCCGGCATGATGAACCTGTCCGTTGTGGCAACCGAAGGCGAAGACGGTGACAGCGCTGTGATCACCCTGGGCGGTCTGGAAACTCTGACTGAGGGCGAGCTGAGCAGCCTGACCTATATGGTAACGGAGGAGGAAGGCACAGATTACACCATGGAGCAGATTCCGGCCGGCAACGAGATCGACCTGATCAGCCTGTTCTCCGATGATGCTAAGCTGGATGAGCTGGCTGAGACCTGGGGCGAGAACCTGGGTATGATCCTGGTCAACGATCCGACTCTTTCTCAGATCTTTGCAGCTGAATAAAAAAATATGGTATCATGGGTCCCATGCTTGAAACACGGCGGGACATGGACGGGGCCGCAGCTTACGGTGGTAGGTGACAGCGGACAGATACCGATGCAGCGTTGATGAACGAGGGCCGCATGCTCGCAGGAGCATGCGGCCTTTTCATTCTGGTGAGCGGTCTTTCCGGCGGCGGAGCGGAGTGAACGCCGGAGGGTTGAACAGACCGGTCCGGAACGAACCGGTGAAAAGTACGGAGCGGCCGGAGTAAAGGGAAAAAGGGAACGGAATATGAACTTGATGATGATCTGGAAAATACTGGAGCCGGCGGCTGTGTATTCGGTGCTCCTTTTGTTGGCCGGTGTGCTGTCACAGCAGCTTCGGCTGGGACTGGACAGTGCGGGGCTGGCGCTGGCGGCGGCGCTGCTGTCCCTGCCGCTGATCCGGTGGATGTGCCGGGAAACGCCGCTGCGAATTTCAGATGAGGAACAGCAAGCGGAAAAGAACGCCTGGACTTTGGCATTTCTGAAAGGAGCCTGCCTGGTATGCTGCCTGCTGCTGGGGGCCTTTTTATCCTGGGGGAGTGCCCGGCTCTTTGACTTTCTCGGGGTAAGCAAAGTGGCTGCGGGCTCCAGTCAGGAAGGGCTGTATGCCTCCTCGATCTGGACGCTGCTGGCCGGTCCGGGACTGCTGGTGCCGGTGGCGGAGGAGCTGATCTACCGGGGGCTGGTGCTGACCCGTATGCGGCAGACCATCGCGCTGGTGAACCAGTCGCCTGTGACGGCCGAGTGGTTTCCAAGGATACGGGATCTGGACAAAGGAACAAGGCCGTCGGCCCGGGGAGCCGACGCGGCCGGCACAGTCCTGGCGGTGCTGACATCGGCGGGACTGTTTGCGGCGGGGCACGGTGATCTTTCGCAGATGCTCTACGCCTTTCCCATGGGACTGGTGCTGGCGGGAGCACAGCTGGCGGCGGAGCGGTCCGGCTGGTATCGCTGGCCGCTGCTGGTCCCCATCGCCCTGCATATTGGGGCTAACGGTATTTCAATTCTGTGTACGTGTGTGCTATAATGCACCTCAAGGGTTACAGGGCCGGCGGTACGCATTTGCGGCGCGGCTTTTGTATACCGGTAGTTACAGTTCACTACGTGAACTGTAACTACCGGTTCGGTATGAACGGCAGACTGACTGCCGTGGATTATTTCAGGAGGAAAAGGCATGTTATTATCCAAGCTGCTGGAGCGTGTAAGCTACAAGATCGCACAGGGGCCCCAGGACCCGGATGTGCAGGCACTGGTGAATGATTCGAGAAAGGTTACCCCGGGGTCTTTGTTTTTCTGCATTCGCGGCGCTGTCACGGATGGACACACCTATGCAGCGGATGTAGCAGCGAAGGGAGCCGGTGTGATCGTGGCCGAGGAGCTGGTGGAGGTGCCGGAGACGGTGACCGTGGTGCTGGTGGAGGATTCGCGCCTGGCCATGGCCCAGATCTCGGCAGCCTGGTTCGGCTATCCGGCGGAGCGGCTGAAGGTGATCGGCATCACCGGAACGAAGGGTAAGACCACCACCACCTATCTGGTGCACTCCATGCTGGAAAAGTCCGGCATCAGGGCCGGCCTGATCGGAACCATTGAGACCATCATCGGAGAGGAGCGGATTCCCTCCGCCAACACCACCCCGGAGTCCATCGTGGTGCAGGAGTATTTTGCCCGTATGCTGGAGGCCGGCTGTGAGGTCTGTGTGATGGAGGTATCCTCCCAGGCGCTGATGCTGCACCGGACCGCCGGCTTTACCTTTGAGATCGGTGTCTTCACCAATCTGGAGCCGGACCATATTGGACCGGCAGAGCACAGCAGCTTTGAGGATTATCTGGCCTGCAAGAGCCTGCTGTTCCGTCAGTGCCGACTGGGTATCTTCAATGCGGACGATGCCCATGTGGACCAGATCCTGGAGGGACATACCTGCGAATGTGAGACCTTTGGTTTTGGAGAGAAGGCGGATCTGCGGGCGGAAAACGTGGAGCTGGTGAGAGAGCCGGGCGTGCTGGGCGTACGCTTTGATCTGAAGGGGCTGCTGGACTATCCGGTGACGGCGGCACTGCCGGGACGCTTCAGTGTGTACAATGCGCTGTGCGCCATCGCCATCTGCCGCCATTTCGGGGTGGATCAGCAGCGGATCGGTGAAGCACTGCTGCAGGCCCGGGTGAAGGGACGCATCGAGCTGGTGCATGTATCCGATGATTTTACTTTGATGATCGACTACGCCCACAATGCCATGGCACTGGAAAGCCTGCTGACGACGCTGCAGGCCTATCAGCCCCACCGGCTGGTCTCCCTGTTTGGCTGCGGCGGCAACCGTTCGAAGCTGCGCCGGTTTGAGATGGGCGAGGTGTCCGGAAAGCTGGCGGATCTGACCATCATCACCTCGGACAATCCGCGGTTTGAAAAGCCGGCGGATATCATGGCGGATATCGTGACGGGCATTGGCCGCACCGAGGGCGAATACATCTGTATCGAGGACCGGCGGGAGGCCATTGCCTGGGCGATCCATCACGGACAGCCCGGCGATATCATTGTGCTGGCCGGCAAGGGACACGAGGACTATCAGGAGATCGAGGGAAAGCATTATCCCATGGATGAGCGCGTGATCATCGCGCAGATCCTGGAGGAAGATGCGGCAGCCGCCGGAGAAACGAAGCAGGCATGACCCGGGAGCTGTATGCAGATATCGTCGTGGATATTTCCAGCTCCCAGCTGGACCGGGCCTTTTCCTACCGGGTCCCGGAGGAGCTGACGGATCAGATCGAGCCGGGCTGTGTGGTACGGGTCCCCTTCGGAAACGGATCCCGGGTCATCACCGGCTATGTCACCGGCTTTCGCAGCCGGCCGGAGCTCGATCCGGCGAAGATCAAGGACATTCTGGAGATCGTGACGGAAGGTCTGGGGGAGGAGAGCCGGCTGGTTCGGCTGGCCGCCTGGATCCGACAGACCTACGGCTGTACCATGAGTCAGGCACTGCGGACGGTGATCCCGATCCGGAAAAAGATCGCGCCGAAGGAATACCAGGTACTGGAGCTGACGGCTGAGCCGGAGCAGGCCCGGACGGCGCTGGAGCAGTTCCGGCGCAAGAGCCAGAAGGCCCGGGCGCGCCTTTTGGAAGCTTTAATGGATGAGCCGGTGCTGCCCCAGGCTCTGGTCTGCCAGAAGCTGCACATCGCCACCGCCGTGATCCGGTCGCTGGAGAAGATGGGGCTTTTGCGGACCTATTCCCAGGTGAGCTATCGAAATCCGGTGCATGTACGCCGGGAGGAGGCCTTCCGGCCGGTGCTCAGTGAGCAGCAGCAGCACATTGTGGATACGGTGATCGGAGAATGGGATATTCCGGCAGATCAGCTGGCCTATGAAGGCTGCTACCTGATCCGGGGCGTCACGGGCAGCGGAAAGACCGAGGTCTATATGGCGCTGATCGAGCATGCGCTCCGGCAGGGGCAGCAGGCCATCGTGCTGATCCCGGAGATCTCGCTGACCTACCAGACGGTGCTGCGGTTCTGCCGTCGTTTTGGTGATCAGGTGTCCCTGATCAATTCCCGGCTGACACCGGGGGAAAAAAGTGATCAGTTTGAGCGTGCCAGAAAGGGCGAGATCAGTGTGATGGTGGGCCCCCGCAGTGCGCTCTTTACGCCCTTTCCCAATCTGGGCATCATTGTGATGGATGAGGAGCAGGAACGGGCCTATGCCAGTGAGAGTACGCCCCGGTATCATGCCCGGGAGACAGCCCGGGAGCGGGCCCGGCTGGAGGGCGCCCGGCTGGTGCTGGGCAGTGCCACCCCTTCCATGGAAGCCTACTTCGGCGCGCAGACCGGTGCCTACCGGCTGTTTGAGATGGACCGGCGGGCCGGCGGGGCCGCCATGGCCCGGACGCAGGTAGTGGACCTGAGGGAGGAACTGAAGGCGGGCCATCGGGGGATGCTCAGCCGTGCCCTGATCGAAAAGATGAATGGCTGCCTGGAGCGGGGAGAGCAGGCCATGCTCTTTCTGAACCGGCGGGGACTGGCCGGCTTTGTCAGCTGCCGCAGCTGCGGAAAACCGGTGAAATGTCCCCACTGCGACGTCTCACTGTCCCTGCACCGGGGCGGGCAGATGGTCTGCCATTACTGCGGCTATCGCACACCACAGGTGACGACCTGTTCCGCATGCGGCTCCGGCTTTATCCGAAGCTTCAGGGCGGGGACCCAGCAGGTGGAGGACGAGGTGGCCCGGCTGTTCCCGGGGGTGCGTGTGCTGCGGATGGACGCGGACACCACCAGCCGCAAGGACGGCCATGAAAAGATCCTGGAGGCCTTTGCCTCCCATGAGGCGGAGGTGCTGATCGGCACCCAGATGATCGTGAAGGGACATGACTTCCCGGATGTAACATTGATGGGCATCCTGGCAGCGGACCTGTCCCTGAACACGCCGGACTATCGGGCGGCGGAGCGGACCTTCCAGCTGCTGACCCAGGCCGCCGGCCGGGCGGGCCGGGGAGACAAGCCGGGAGAAGTGGTGATCCAGGCCTATGAGCCGGAGCACTACAGCATCGAATGTGCGGCCCGGCAGGATTTCGGGGCCTTTTATGAGCAGGAACGGCTCTTTCGGCGCCTGGCCAAGTACCCGCCCTTTGGCAGCATGTGCGCGGTGCATGTGAGCGGTCCGGATGAGACACTGACGGATCTGGCCTGCGGCTATCTCAAAGAGATGGCTCAGCGGGCGGCGGGGGGCAGCGAGCTGCTGGTGCTGGGACCGGCGCCGGAGACCATCGCCAGGATCCAGGATCAGTACCGCCGGGTCCTGTACTTAAAGCATGACCGTGCGGAAACGGTGCAGGCGGTGCGGCGAAAGCTGGAAAACTATATTGAGATCAATGAGGGCTTTAAGAGTCTGCAGATCCAGTTCGAGGTCATGTAGTACCCGGGATGGGAACGTGATCGGTTGGACGCCCGGCTTTGGGGAGGCAGCGGCAGCTTGTATCGTGAGCCGCCGCATTTGCGGCCCGGTACGCAGGGGACGGAGCAGACATGTTTTTTATAGAGAGGAAGTTGAGATACAATGGGACTTAGACAGATCAGAACCTGGGGAGATGACATCCTGGAGAAAAACTGCAGGGAGGTAAAGGAGATGACACCGCGTCTGCGCACGCTGGTAGAGGACATGATCGAGACCATGAATGACGCCCAGGGCGTGGGCCTGGCAGCACCCCAGGTCGGTGTGCTGCGCCGGATCGTGGTCATCGATGTGGGCGAGGGTCCCATCGTGATGATCAATCCCCGGATCATTGAGACCGAGGGTGAGCAGACCGGCAGCGAGGGCTGCCTGAGCGTGCCGGGCAAATTCGGAACGGTGACCAGACCGGCCAGAGTCAAGGCTGTTGCCCTGGATATGGACATGCAGGAGTTTGAGATCGAAGGTACCGAGCTGCTGGCCCGTGCCATCTGTCACGAGCTGGATCATCTGGACGGCGTGGTCTACACGACCCTGGTAGAGGGTGAGCTGTACGACGTTACGGAAGAGGATGAAGAGGATTTCGAAGACGAGTACGAGGAAGAGTAAGGTTACCGCCTGGGAAGTTTGAGCACGCGAGGTGTTTTGCCGCATAGGCGGCAAAAGCCTGAAGGGTAACCGGGTAAGCAGCGGTCACGAAAGGATTTTGCATGAAGATTTCGAGAGTCGTTTTTATGGGAACACCGGACTTTGCCGTGGGAACACTGCAGGCATTGATCCGATCAGAGTATGAGGTGGTGGCGGTATATACCCAGCCGGATAAGCCCCAGGGGCGCAAGGCCATTCTGACGCCGACGGCGGTGAAGGCCTGTGCACTGGAGGCCGGTCTGCCGGTCTATCAGCCGGAGAAGATCCGGGAGCCGGAGGTGATCGATCAGCTGGAGGCCTTAAAGCCGGATGTGATCGTGGTGGCGGCCTACGGGCAGATCATCCCGAAGCGGATCCTGGAGCTGGCTCCCTTTGGCTGCATCAATGTGCACGCCTCCCTGCTGCCGGCCTACCGCGGTGCGGCCCCCATCCAGTGGGCGGTGATCGACGGATTAAAGGAGACCGGCGTGACGACCATGCAGATGGGCACCGGCCTGGACACCGGTGATATGATCGAGACCTGTGTGGTACCGCTGGATCCGGAGGAGACCGGCGGCAGTCTGTTTGACAAGATGACCGAGGCCGGCGCGCAGCTTCTGATCCATACGCTGCAGAGTCTGGAGGAGGGACGGGCTACCTGGACCCCTCAGCCGGAGGAGAGCCCCACCGCCTATGCGGCCATGCTGACGAAACAGGACGGACTGGTGGACTGGAGTCTGCCGGCGGAGAAGATCGAGTGCCGGGTGAGGGGACTGAATCCCTGGCCCTGTGCCTACACCCGTCTGAACGGAAAGCAGCTCAAGCTCTGGAAATGTGCGGTCTGCCCTCAGCCGGAGGGAGAGCGTCCCGCAGCCGGAACGGTAGTGGCGGTGGATAAGAAGACCCTGCTGGTGCAGACCGGCGAGGGACTGCTGGAGATCCGGGAGCTGCAGCTGGAGGGCAAAAAGCGCATGGAGACCGAGGCCTTCCTGCGCGGACAGAATATCGAAAAAGGCACGCTGCTGGGATAAGCGGTGCATGGCCTGAAGATAGAATCATCTTTGTGCTGGTTTCTGCCGGGCGGGAGACAGCAGGAAGAGACGCGGATCGCCGGCCCGGCCCCGGGCAGCGGGAAGAGCATCGGTCCGCATGAAATGCAACGATCAAGAACACCAAGGAGGAGGCACACGTGTCGGGAACAGTCAATGTACGGGAGATCATTCTCGGAGTATTAATGGAAATTACAGAGGAGGAGGCCTACAGCCATATCGCGCTGCGCCAGGTGCTCGAAAAGTATCAGTATCTGGATAAACGGGACCGGGCCTTTATTTCCAGAACGACAGAGGGAACGCTGGAGTACATGCTGCAGCTGGACTATATCATTGAGTGCTTTACGAAGGTGCCTGTCTACAATATGAAGCCGCTGATCCGCAATCTGCTTCGTATGTCCGTGTACCAGCTCAAGTACATGGACAGCGTGCCGGATTCGGCGGTGGTGAATGAGGCGGTAAAGCTGGCTCAGAGAAGAGGCTTTTACAACCTGAAGGGCTTTGTCAACGGTGTTTTAAGGGCGGTAGCCCGGGGATTGGACCAGGTGGAATGGCCGGATCCGCAGAAGGATCCCCTCTACTACCTGTCGGTGGTCTACTCCATGCCGGTATGGATCCTGGAAAAATGGCTGGATCAGTTCGGGGCGGAGACCGTGGAAAAGATCTGCCGCAGCTTTCATGAGACAAAGGATACGACGGTGCGCTGCAACCTGAGCAAGGCCTCCAAGGAAGAGATCGTGGCCTCCCTGGAAGCCCAGGGCGTGGTGGTAAAGCAGCACCCCTATCTGGACTATGCGCTGGAGCTGAGCGGCTACAATTACCTGCAGGCCATTGAGGCCTTTAAGAAGGACTGGATCCGGGTGCAGGATGTCAGCTCCATGCTGGTGGCGGAGATCGCAGCGCCGAACTGGGGCAGCATCTGCCTGGATGTCTGCGCAGCGCCGGGGGGCAAGAGCCTGCACCTGGCGGAGAAGCTGCGGAGCAGCGGCCTGGTGGAAGCCCGGGATATTTCTGAGGGCAAGGTGCGGATGATGACCGAATCCTTTGAAAAGTACGGCGATGCCAATGTGCGCGCGGTGGTGATGGACGCCACGGTGAAGGATCCGGACAGCGTGGGCAAGGCGGATATCGTGCTGGCGGATGTGCCCTGCTCCGGTCTGGGTGTGATCGGCCGCAAGCAGGATATCAAATACAAGATGACCCAGGCCCGGCAGGATGAGATCGTCCGGCTGCAGCGGAAGATCCTGCATGTGGTGCAGGAGTACGTCAAGCCCGGCGGTGTGCTGATCTACAGCACCTGTACCATCGGAGCCGATGAGAATCAGAAGAATCTGCAGTGGTTCCTGGAGTATTTTCCGTTCAAGCTGGAGAGCATTGACTCCTACATTCCGGAGCAGCTGCGGAGCAAGACGACCCGGGGCGGCTATATTCAGCTGCTGCCGGGGGTACATCAGACGGACGGCTTCTTTATTGCCCGTCTGAGACGACTGAAATAGGATAGGTGGAAAACGATATGCAGATGAAACCGGACATCAAGTCCATGACCCTGCCTGAGCTGGAGGCGTATTTCCTGGAGCTGGGCGAGAAAAAGTTCCGTGCGAAACAGGTCTACTCCTGGCTGCACCAGAAGCAGGCGGAAAGCTATGAGGAGATGACCAATCTGTCCGCGGCCCTGCGCAGCCGGCTGGCGGAAACGACGCAGCTTAGGACCTTAAAGCCGCTGGAGGTGCTGACCTCCCAGGTGGACGGAACCCAGAAGTTCCTGTTTGCCCTGCCGGACGGGCCGGTGATCGAGAGCGTGCTGATGAAGTATCAGTTCGGCAACAGTGTCTGCATTTCCTCCCAGGCCGGCTGCCGGATGGGCTGCCGCTTCTGTGCCTCCACCATCGGAGGCCGCATCCGGGATCTGACGGCATCGGAGATGCTGGACCAGATCTACCGGATCACCCGCATCAGCGGGGAACGGGTGTCGCATGTGGTAGTGATGGGAACCGGAGAGCCGCTGGATAACTATGACCAGCTGGTGCGCTTTATCCGGATCCTCAGCGGTGAGGATGGACTGAACTTAAGTCAGCGTAACATCACGGTATCCACCTGCGGTCTGGCCGAGAAGATCGAGGAGCTGGCAAAGGAAAAGCTGCAGATCACCCTGGCTCTGTCGCTGCATGCCTCCAATCAGAAAAAGAGGGAGGCGCTGATGCCCATCGCCAGAAAGTATGACATTCACCAGGTGCTGGAAAGCTGCCGGATCTATCAGGAGAGTACCGGCCGGCGACTTACCTTTGAGTATTCCCTGGTGGCGGGGGTGAACGATACGGATGAGGATGCCAGGGAGCTGGCGGCTCTGATCCGTCCGCTGCACGGTCACGTCAACCTGATTCCGGTGAACCCGATCCGGGAGCGGGATTATGTCCGGCCGGATCGCCGGGCGGTGCTGGCGTTCCAGAATAAACTTGAAAAAAGCGGAATAAATGTTACTATTAGGAGAGAAATGGGTTCGGATATCAGCGGAGCCTGCGGACAGCTGAGGCGCAGCTGGAATGAGACGCACGGCGAAACGGGCAGTCCGGAGGCTGCGGCTTCCCGGGCGGATGTGCTGCCGGAGGAATAGGGGCCGGCCGAACCGGGAAAGGGAAAACCTGATAGATGGTATCATATTGTCAGACAGACGTTGGCAGAAAACGCAGCCTGAATGAGGATTTTGTCTATGCCTCCCAGCAGTCCGTGGGACCGCTGAAAAATCTGTTCATCGTGGCAGACGGCATGGGCGGCCACAATGCGGGAGAGATCGCTTCCCGCCTGGCGGTTGAGTCAATGGTAGATCATATTGAAAGTGCAGCGGAGGGCAGTCCGATCAGGATCCTGGACTCCGCTGTTTTGGCTGCCAATCAGGCAGTGGCGGAGAAGGCCGGAAGCGACAAGAGCTTTGCAGGTATGGGCACCACCCTGGTGGCCTGTACGCTGGAGGAGGACTGTCTGTACCTGCTCAACGTGGGGGACAGCCGGCTGTATATCGTGGGCGAGCAGATCCAGCAGATCACACGGGATCATTCTCTGGTGGAGGAGATGGTGCGCCGGGGCGAACTGGCCAGATCCCAGGCCCAGAATCATCCGGAAAAGAATGTGATCACCCGGGCTATCGGGGCCCGCAGCACGGTGAGAGCCGATCTGTTTGATGTGACGGTGCAGGAGGGAGAGATCGTTCTCCTCTGCTCGGACGGCCTCACCAATATGGTGGAGGATGAGCAGATTCTGGAGATTCTGCAGAGCGAGCCGGAGCTGGAGACGGCTGGCAGGAAACTGATTGAAGCAGCGAATCTGAATGGCGGAGCGGATAATATTTCGGTTATCCTGATCCGCGTTGGAAGCGGAGACTGACTATGCTGAAGACAGGAGCATTTTTACAAAATCGATATGAAATTGTAAGCCGCATCGGGTCCGGAGGCATGGCAGATGTCTACAAGGCCAAGGATCACAAGCTGAACCGGTTTGTGGCGGTGAAGGTTTTAAAGCAGGAATTTCGTGAGGACAAGGAATTTCTGTCCAAATTCAGAGTGGAGGCCCAGTCGGCCGCCGGTCTGTCCCATCCGAACATTGTCAATGTGTACGATGTGGGCGAGGACCAGGGCATCAACTTCATTGTGATGGAGCTGGTGGAGGGCATCAGTCTGAAAAACTACATAGGAAAAAAAGGGAAGCTTTCCGTCCGTGAGGCCACCAGCATTGCGCTGCAGGTGGCGGCCGGCCTGGAAACGGCCCATAACAATGAAATCGTGCACCGGGATGTGAAGCCGGAGAATATCATTATTTCTCTGAACGGCAAGGTGAAGATCGCGGACTTCGGCATTGCCCGGGCCGCGTCCTCCAAAACCATCAATTCCAGTGCCATGGGCTCGGTGCATTACAGCTCTCCGGAGCAGACCAGGGGCGGCTACAGCGATGCCAAGAGCGATATCTATTCCATGGGTATCACCCTGTATGAAATGCTCACCGGCCGGGTTCCCTATGACGGGGATACGGCAGTGGAGGTGGCGCTGAAGCATATGCAGGAGGAAATGCCCAGTCCCTGCCGGCTTTCGCCGGAGGTACCGCTCAGCACCGAGCAGATCGTCATGAAGTGTACCCAGAAGAGTCCGGATCGGCGCTACAATAACATGGCGGAGGTGATTCGGGATCTGAAGGAGTCTTTGGTGAACCCGGATGGTGACTTTGTGGTCATCCCCACGGTGGATCGAACCGCCCAGACGGTGCTCCTTTCCAAGGAGGAGGTCAACCAGATCAAGAATTCCACCCTGCCGAGCTATGATCCGAATATGGATACGGGTGCGGCGGGCTCCCTGGGGATCGCACCGGGGATCGCATCGGTGGAAGAAGGGCGGGGCAGCGCCTACAGCGGCAGCTATTATCAGAACACCGGCTATCAGAATGTGCGGCGCAGCCGGGATCCGCAGCCGGTCGGTGACAGCCCGTTGGATCTGCCGCCCTATGATCCCTTTGAGGAGTTTCCGGATGATGAGTACGAATACGGAGAGCCCGGGTTTGAAGAGGATTCCTGGGATCAGCCGGTCCGCGGAAAGACACCGCGCCGCCGGACGGTTCACAATACCCGGCTGGAAAAGATCCTGATCATAACCGGCGTGGTGGCAGCGGTCAGCGTGGTGCTGGTCATTCTGGGCATCCTGGCCCGCTCCATCGGTCTGTTTGGCGGCGGAATCGGCTCCGCCGGTACGGATCCGTCGGTTTCCGGCGTTTCCACAGGTCTGGTGACCGTACCCAAGCTTCTGGAGCAGGAGGAGGCCGCAGCGCAGAAGATGCTGACGGATCTGAATCTGGAGTATGTATTCCAGGGTGAGGTGCCTTCCACCTATGCCAAGGGGCTGGTAGTGGCCCAGAGCGTGGAGGCCGGTACCTCGGTGGAGGTAGGCTCCCGCATCGGTTACTCCATCAGCAGCGGCAATTCCAATACCCTGAAGGTGCCGCCGCTGGAAAACTTGACCCAGGAGGAAGCGAATAATGCCCTGACGGGCATGGGCCTTTTGGTGAGCGTGGATACCACCCGATACAGCGATACCGTGGAGTCAGGCCATGTGATCACCACCAACCCCGGAGCCGGTTCGGATGTGGCGTCGGGCTCCACCGTAACGATCTACGTGAGCCAGGGTAATACCTCGGCCATGGTGGAGGTGCCCGGGGTGGTGGACCACTACGTGGAGGATGCCCGGGCGGCGCTGACCAATCTGGGATTGTACGTGTATATTTCGGAGGAGAGCAGCGATACCGTGGCCAAGGGGCTGGTCATCTCCCAGGATATTGTACCGGGCACGCTGGTACAGACCGGCAGCTCGGTAACGCTGACGGCCAGTGCCGGCGCACCGGGACAGAGCGGTCAGGAGAGCGTGGAGGACGAGGTCTGGAAGTGCTATGTCCAGCTGAGCGCCCCGGAAAACTGGAACGGAGAGCCGGTTCGCATCGTATTGACCCAGGGAGAGACGACGACGACCGTGTTTGAAGGAACCACCGAGTTCCCCTTCTTCCTGAGCGTGGAAGGAGAACCTGGAGAAACCACCGGCACGGTATACGTGTATACGCTGGCAGCCGGAACCGGAGAAGTGATGGGAACGACACAGTATGACGGTGTCAAATTTGAAGCGGAGCAGGAATGACGGGAAGAATTATTCGAGGAGTCGGAGGCTTCTATTATATCTTTGTGGAGGGCAGCGGCGTATACGAGTGCCGGGCCCGGGGGATCTTCCGGAAAGAGAAGAATAAACCTTTAGTGGGCGATCTCGTGGAGATCTCGGTAACGGAGGAGGAGCAGAAAAAAGGAAGCCTGGACCAGATCCTGGAACGGCGCAACCAGCTGATCCGGCCGGCGGTGGCCAATGTGGACCAGGCGCTGGTGGTATTTGCCTGCACCGGACCGGTGCCGAATCTGAATTTGCTGGACCGGTTCCTGATCTACATGGACCGGCAGAACATCGATACCCTGATCTGCTTTAATAAAACGGATCTGGTGGATGAGGCGGAGCAGGAGCGCCTGACCGGAATCTACCGCAGCTGCGGCTGCCGGGTCCTGCCCATCTCCGTCAAGGAGGGGATCGGACTGGAGGAGCTGCAGCGGGAGCTGGAAGGAAAGACCACGGTGGTGGCCGGTCCCTCCGGTGTGGGTAAATCCTCCCTGACCAACTATCTGCAGCCGGAGGCGCAGATGGAGGTGGGAGAGATCAGCCGGAAGATCGAGCGTGGAAAGCAGACCACCCGGCATACACAGCTGGTGTGGATCCGCAGGGACACCTATTTCCTGGATACGCCCGGCTTTTCCAGCCTGTATCTAAACGAGGTTCCGGTGTCTGAACTGAAGGAGCATTTTCCGGAGTTTCGGCAGCATGCCGATACCTGCTTCTATCCGGACTGCATGCACGTGTCGGAGCCGAAATGCGGCGTGAAGGATGCGCTGGCGGCGGGAGAGATCCCGGAGAGCCGGTATGAGAGCTATCTGCAGATTCTGCAGGAGCTCAGGGATCAGAAACGATACTGAGGCCGGCCGGCATCCTGTTTTAGTACCTTAAACGGATTTTTGAAAGGATCAAGTGAGTCATGGAAAGAAAACTGGCACCTTCTATTTTATCCTGTGATTTTACAAAGCTGGGAGAACAGGTTGCGGAAACGGAACAGGCCGGAACGCAGTACCTGCATATCGATGTGATGGACGGACTGTTTGTGCCGAGCATCTCCTTTGGAATGCCGATCATCAAATCCCTGCGTCCGAAGTCGAATCTGGTCTTTGATGTGCATCTGATGGTGGAGAACCCGGAGCGCTACATCGAGGAGTTTGCCGCCTGCGGCGCGGACATCATCACGGTCCATGCGGAAGCCACCAGGCATCTGGACCGGGCCCTGGAGATGATCCGGCTGTGTGGTAAAAAGGCAGCCGTGGCATTAAATCCCTCCACCCCGCTGTGCGTGCTGGATCATGTGCTGGATCGACTGGATATGATCCTGCTGATGAGTGTGAATCCGGGCTTTGGCGGCCAGAAATATATCCCCTGCATGACGGACAAGATCCGGCAGCTTCGCAGTAAGCTGGAGCAGGAGGGACGTCACATCGACATCGAGGTGGACGGCGGCATCAATATGAGTACCCTGGATCAGGTGCTGGAGGCCGGGGCCAACGTGATCGTGGCCGGCTCGGCGGTGTTTGGCAAGGGCGATATCGCGGCCAACACCAGAGCGTTTCTGGAGGCCTTTGAAAAGTAACCACAGAGCAAGGGGAATGAGGACAGAAAAGTATGAGCAGGCTGGAAGCATGTAAGAAAGCCGTCATTATCAGCGGAGGGCGGATCGATCGCGATTTTGCCCTCCGCTGTTTGCGGGAAGAGAAAGAAAGTCAGATCATTGCGGCGGACCGGGGGCTGGTCTTCTGCAGAGAGAACGGGATCCGCGTGGACTGTATCGTGGGGGATTTTGATTCCGCCGGGGCACAGATTCTGGAGGAGTACGAGCAGGATGAGCAGGTGCTGATCCGCCGTTTTCAGCCGGAAAAGGACTGGACGGATACCCAGATTGCCGTTTCACTGGCCGCCCAGCGGGGCTGCCGGGATATCACCATCCTGGGAGGTACCGGCACCCGGCTGGATCATGTGCTGGGCAATATCCAGGTGCTAAATCTGCTGATGCAGCAGGGAATCGAGGCACGGATCCTGGATCCGTATAACCGGATTCGGCTGATCGACGGACCGCTGACACTGAAAAAAAGCGAGCAGTGGGGCTCCTATGTATCCCTGCTCTCCTATGACGGCCCGGTGCGGGGACTGACCCTGACCGGCTTTAAGTACGGACTGGAGGATTTCACGCTGGATTGCGTGGGAAGCCTGGGAATCAGCAATGAGATCGAGCAGGAGGAGGCAAAGATCCGGTTTGAGGAGGGCATTTTGCTGGTGATCGAATCCAGTGACACGCCCCGGTGGTGACTGAGCGGGAGCGCTGGTGAAGAACGGATGCCCGAAAACAGAAGCGGCCGGGGCAGCAGGGCCCGGCGAGGTGTCGGCAAAATCGCTGGAACAGTAACAGCAAAGTCGGCGGAGCAGGGAAGCTGAGCGGCTTAAGATGGAAGGCGGAGACCTATGAAAAAAACGACGAAGAAGACGAAGAGCCGGATCGTGTCGGCGGCCTGGAAGCTGTTCTATGAGCAGGGCTACGATGCGACGACCATCGAGGAGATCGTGGAGGAGTCCCATACCTCCCGGGGATCCTTCTATCATTATTTTGAGGGAAAGGATGCACTGCTGGGGTCTCTGTCCTACATGTTTGACGAGAAGTACGAGGAGCTGGAGGATGAGCTGGCCCAAAGGGGAGAGGGCAGCGTGGAAACGCTGGCCTTTTTAAATCATGAGCTCTTTGAGATGATCGAGACCAGCATCGATTTTGAACTGCTCTGCCGTCTGCTGGCTTCCCAGCTGACCACCTCCGGGGAGAAGCATCTGCTGGACCGCAACCGGACCTATTACCGTTTGCTGCGTAAGATCGTCCGGGAGGGGCAGCAGCGGGGGGAGATCACCCGCCGGTTTTCGGTAAATGAGCTGGTCAAGCACTATGCGCTCTGCGAACGAGGCATGATGTATGACTGGTGTTTAAGCCGCGCCGAGTACTCTCTGACGGAATATGCGGATACCTTTATGCCCGGCTTTCTTAAGACCTTCCGGGCGGAGGAGAGGGAAGAAGGGCCCCGGGCAGAGCGGCCCGGAGCGGCGTCCAAGCTTTGATAAATAAAAAATTTACAAAATGTACATGTATCATTCTTGTAAAATGAAAAGGCGAAATCCCTTGTAAATACAGGGGATTTTGCCTTTTTTGCGGTCTGTATATAAACATTAGTCTATACTTCGTTCTATATTGTATTCTTGTTTTGCCCTGTGATAGTATACGACCCATGATGTTGCGGCACATGGATACAGTTGGCTGGGTGAACAGCCGTGCAGTGGATCGATAGCTTCAGTTCACTGCGAGAACGGTAACGATTGGTATTCATAAAAGCAGATGGATGCGCAGGCATTCGTTCGACTGTTAAAAAGGCTGCAGCAGGATAATGAAGGAGGAAAGAAAAATGGCAGGTTCAACAGGATACATCCTGGCGGCGATCATTGTTTATCTGGTGGTAACCGTCGGGATCGGTGTATATTTCAGCCGCAGAGGAAGCGGAGAGGATACAGACAGCTTTTATCTGGGAGGGCGTTCCCTTCACCCGGTGGTAACGGCAATGAGTGCCGAAGCTTCGGACATGAGCTCCTATCTGCTGATGGGTCTGCCGGGTCTGGCCTATCTGGCCGGCGTGGCCGAGGTGACCTGGACGGTGGTGGGACTGGCAGCCGGTACCTACCTGAATTTCCTGTTTGTGGCCAGACGCCTGCGTGTGTACTCGGCCAGACTGGGGGCGGCAACGGTTCCGGATTTCTTTGCGAAGCGTTACGAGGATGAGCGGCATATCCTTTCGCTGCTGGCGGCTCTGGTCATCCTGATCTTTTTCGTACCCTATACCGCATCGGGCTTTAAGGCCGTGGGAACTCTGTTTAATTCCCTGTTCGGCTGGGATTATCATGTATCCATGGTGGTTGGAGCGGCCGTGATCATCGGCTATACCGTGCTGGGCGGTTTCCTGGCGGTTTCGACAACGGACCTGATCCAGTCGGTGGTCATGAGCATCGCCCTGGTGATCGTGGTGGTCTTCGGTATCTCCCAGGCGGGCGGTGTCGGCGCCGTGGTGGAGAATGCAAAGGCTCTGCCGGGTTACCTGAATGTGTTCCAGGGCTATCAGGCGGGCACGAACAGCGCCGGCAGCTTTGGCTTCATCTCCATCGTATCGACCCTGGCCTGGGGCCTTGGTTACTTCGGTATGCCCCACATCCTGCTGCGGTTCATGGCGATCCGTGATCCGAAGGAGGTTCGGGTGTCCCGCCGTATCGCATCGGTATGGGCACTGGTCTCCATGGCGGTTGCGGTACTGATCGGTATCATCGGCTACAGTGTTTCGGTCAATGGTAAGATCCCGATGCTGGCAGACAGTGCTTCCTCGGAGACGATCATCATCCAGCTGTCGGATCTGATGGGCCGCAATGGCGTGCTGCTGGCCATCGTGGCCGGCGTGATCATGGCAGGTATCCTGGCAGCGACCATGTCCACGGCAGACTCCCAGCTTCTGGCGGCAGCCAGCAGCATGTCGGAGGATATTCTTCATACCTTCCTGGGCATCCGCCTGAAACAGAAGACCTCCATGCTGGTGGCCCGTGTGACCGTGTTTGCCATTGCGGGAATCGCCATTGTGCTGGCCTGGAACCCGGAGAGCAGTGTGTTCAGAGTCGTGTCCTTTGCCTGGGCCGGCTTCGGTGCGGCCTTTGGTCCGCTGATGCTTCTGTCTCTGTTCTGGAAGAGAACGAACCTGCCGGGCGCACTGGCCGGTCTGATCAGTGGAACCGGTATGGTCTTCATATGGAAGTATCTGGTTCGTCCGATGGGCGGCGCCTGGGATATCTACGAGCTGCTTCCGGCCTTCCTGGTCAGCCTGGCAGCGATCCTGATCGTTTCCCTGGCGACACAGAAGCCGTCGGCTTCCATGACAGCGGTCTTTGAGGAAGTTAAGAACGAGGAGTAAACTAAGATGCAGGCGTCAACAATCACGCTCCGCTTCATTCTGCAGGAAAGAGCACAGGTGATTGGATGATGCAGCAATGAGATAAAACAGCAATACAGACAAAATACAGTGTTCCCCGGACATCCGTGTGATGTGCCGGGGATTTTGATTCCCGGAGACAGGGCCGGGATCGGTCCGGGGACCGAAAATGACAACGGCAGAAGGAAAAACTCCGTCATTGTTGCGATAGCGAATAATCGTTGTGTAAAACCAACATACACATGCGTGCATTTTTGGTAAATAATATGGGCGGATATTGTTTGACTTACCGAAATAAGAACGATAAAATGTATGTGTGTTAGGCAATTGGGTTTATTCAATAAACACAAGATGCTTCGACTAATCCACTTGAGTTCAACCAATTGACAGAACAGGGCCGGTGATCAACTATGCAGCGTGGTATGAACAGCAATGAGATGCAGAAGAACAATCGGTTGCTGGTACTGCGCACTTTATTGCGTGAAGGAAGCATGACCCGGACTCAGCTGGCGGCTTACTTAAATCTTCAGAAGGCGACAATGACCAACATCATCAATGATTTTTTTGAGATGGGCATTGTTGAGATCGACGGAGATGCGGCGGCCGGACGCAGAGGAGAGAAGATCCGGCTGTGCATGGATCAGGTCTTTATCATGTCGATCGGTGTGACCCGAAAGGATTATCAGTTCAGCGTATTTACCCTGTACGGAAAGACGGTGCGGCACATTCGCTGCCCGTTTTCCAAAACCGAAGATATGGCGGAGGTCCTGAAGCGGATCAAAGCGGATGGACAGCTGCTGCTGGAGGAGTTTGGCACAGATCGGGTGATCGGTGTCTGTCTGGCTGTGCCGGGACTGTTTATCAACCGTCCGGAGCGGAAGGAAGAGATCTTTATGGTTTCTGAATTTGAACAGCTCAGCCGGGTGGATCTTCACGGGGAACTGGAAAGAGCGCTGGGAAAGAAGATCCTGATCAAACACGATGCCAAGCTTTCGGCCTACGCCGAGTGGCGATGTGCCAGGGAGGTTCAGAATATCGAACGGGCTTCGATGGCGGTGATCCGCTCGAGAGGCTACGGTATCGGCGTTGGTTTTATCGTAAACGGTAAGATCATGAACGGACACCTGGGACTGGCCGGTGAGGTGGGGTATGTCGGGATCAACTACAACGAGTCGGGCCGGGGCGGTTCCAGAGCCGGTACGCTGGAGTACCAGGCGGGAACGGAGAGCGTGACCCGGTACGTGCGGGAAAGGCTGTTTGATTTTCCGGAGAGCCCGTTGAAGGAGAACAGTACCTACGGGGAAGTGCTGGAGGCATATTACCGGAGAGATCCGCTGGCTGTATGGGCGATCGGCAAGATGGCCTGGATGCTGGGATACGGTATTGCCAATATTATCTACACCGTCAACCCGGATTGTATCATCATCGGACCGGACTATCCGGAGAACGCGGAGTTCCTTAAGATGGTACGTGACTCGATCCGGAAATGTGTGCCGCCCTATGTGGAGGAGTGCACAACGATCCGGTATTCGGAGCTCAGCGATGACTCATTTATGCTGGGCGGTTACTATTACACCCTGGAGACCCTGTGCGAGAAGGAAGATATCTTCGCACTGATCCGAAAGGCACTGGGGTGAGTCGGGGAGGCGGCATCGCCCGGATCCGGCAGCTTATCATTGAACCTATACTTCCCAAACGGAATAGGCCGGGCGGGAAGCGGGAAATAAATATTCATAAAGGAGAAAACTTATGAAAAAGACACTTGCAGCAATGACTATGGCACTGGCAGTAGCAGGAAGCATGACCGCATTTGCAGAGGCAGATCTGGCTGAGCTGAAGATCGCTTACGTTCCGACCACCATGAACAACCCGTTCTGGAGCGCTATGATGGGCGGTATCGAAGACAAGATGGCAGAGCTTGGCATGGACGTTGAGTCTCAGCTGGTTACCGTTGACGCTAACAG
Organism: Lachnospiraceae bacterium; assembly: GCA_030526245.1. Lineage (GTDB taxonomy): Bacteria > Bacillota > Clostridia > Lachnospirales > Lachnospiraceae > Merdiplasma. Next base: position 29,404 of record JAUNDD010000006.1, on the reverse strand, counting down.
CGATCAGGCTACCATGAACAACTACGTAAACGACCTTCTGAACGAGGGCGTTGATGCCATCATCCTGGCTCCGATGGACTGCGGCGCTGTTACCGAGGCTCTGCTGGCTTGTGAAGCAGAAGGCGTTCCGGTAATCAACGTTGATACTCCGGTTGATGCTCTGGATAAGGTTGCAGCTATCATCGCTTCCGATAACTACAAAGCAGGTGTTGACTGTGCTGAAGACATGATGGCTAAGCTGCCGGAAGGCTCCAAGGTTGCTGTTATGAACCAGCCGAACGGAACCGCTTGCGTAGATCGTGAGAACGGCTTCAAGGATACTGTAGGCGATTACTTCGAGATCGTTTCCACCACTAACACCGAAGGTGACACCGCTAAGACCCTGCCGGCAGCTGAGGATGCTCTGACTGCTGACGAAGATCTGGCTGCATTCTTCTGCATCAACGATATGGGCGCTCTGGGCTGCGTACAGGCTTGCGCATCTGCAGGTGCTGAAGACATCCTGATCTACGGCGTAGACGGAAACCCGGATTTCATGGGCTATGTTGCTGATGGTTCTGCTACCGCTTCTGCTGCACAGCAGCCGTCCGTAATCGGTGCTATGGCTGTTGAAGCTGCTATCGCAGTTCTGAACGGCGAAGAGATCGAGCACGAGCAGATCGTTGACGTTGCTCTGATCACTGGCGACAACATCGCTGATTTCGATATCACTGACTGGCAGTAAGATTTGATGCTCCGCACAAAGCGACGACGTTTTCTGAAACGGCTCACTGAGGCGGCGAAGGAGTCTAGAGCGTTCCAAGGAACAAAGGGCTCCGTATCGATTTGAATACTGAATCAAGTACAGCTGGAAAGGGCACCCCCTGGGGGCTGCCCTTTCCTTATGACAGCAGACGGATCGGTCTGCTGTGTTTCGCAGAGCGCCTGGGCGTTCGGCGATTTTTGGAGGAGAAAATGCAAAAAGAGCTTTTACGCATGGAAAACATAGTAAAAACTTTCCCGGGCGTTAAGGCACTGGATGGCGCAGGCATCACAGTGCATGCCGGAGAAGTTATGGGTTTCATGGGAGAGAACGGTGCAGGAAAATCCACGCTGATGAATGTCCTCGGCGGTGTATTCCCGGCAGACTCCGGTGAGATCTACATTGAGGGAAAGAAAGTCGAGATTCATTCCATTCATGAATCACAGGCGCTGGGTGTTGCCTTCATCCATCAGGAGCTGGCACTGGAACCGTATCTTACGATTGCAGAAAACATCTTCCTGGGACGCGAGATGAAGAACTCCCTGGGAATGGTAAGTAAAGACAAGATGGCTGAGGCGGCCAGACCGTTCCTGGAGCGCGTGGGTCTGGATGTAGACCCGAATGAGTTTGTTGGAAAGCTGTCACTGGGACAGCAGCAGATGGTTGAGATCGCCAAGTCCTTCTCACTGAATGCCAAGATCCTGATCCTGGACGAGCCCACCTCCTCCCTGTCGGAGAGAGAGGTAGACATCCTCTTTAAGACGGTCAGAGATCTGAAGGCCCAGGGCATGGGCATCATTTTCATCACACACAAGATGGCGGAGGTATTCCAGCTGTGTGATGCGGTTACGATCATGCGGGACGGTACCTTTATGGGTGAGCGTCAGTCCAACAACTGTACCGACGCAGAGCTGATCTCCCTGATGGTAGGCCGTGATCTTGGAAACTATTATGTACGTACCTTTAACGAACCCGGCGAAGTGATGCTGGAGGCAAAGAATGTGACCGCAGGCAAGCGGGCCATCGACTGCAGCTTCCAGGTGCGCAGCGGTGAGATTCTCGGATTTTACGGACTGGTGGGCGCCGGACGTTCGGAACTGATGAAGGCTATTATGGGTCTGTACCCGATGAATGGCGGCGAAGTATATCTCCACGGTGAGAAGATCAATAAGATCGACCCCATCGTGATGCAGAGAAAGGGTGTGGCACTGGTGCCGGAAAGCCGTAAGACCGAGGGTCTGCTGCTGAACAACACCATCCGCTTCAATATGACGCTGCCGGTTCTGTTCAAGTTCATCAAAAACCTGATCGTAAAGACCAGCGTGGAGGATGAGATCACACAGAACGGTATCCAGGCTCTGAAAATAAAAACTCCTTCTGCAGATGTAAACTGCTCCACCCTGTCCGGTGGTAACCAGCAGAAGGTGCTTCTGGCAAAATGGCTGGCAACCAATCCGCGAATCCTGATCCTGGATGAGCCGACCAGAGGTATCGACGTCGGTGCAAAGGCTGAGATCTATACGATCATCAACGATCTGGCCAAGCAGGGACTGGCAGTGATCCTGATCTCCTCCGAAATGCCGGAGGTCATGAACATGAGCGACCGCATGATCGTCATGAAGGAAGGACACATTACCGGCGAGCTGTCACATGATGAGTACGATCAGGAGATGATTTTGAAATATGCAATGGGGGTAGATGCATAATGAATACTAAGAAGCAAAGCGGTGTTTCACGTGCAGTGAAAAACTATTTCTCCAATAACTGGGGTATCTTACTTGGACTGGCAATCCTTTGCGTGATCTTTTCGGTTTTCGGAAATAACTTCCTGACTCAGAAGAACATGCTGAACCTGCTTCGTACCTGTGCAACCAACTGCTATCTGGCGATCGGTGTACAGATGGCCATCATCCTGGCCGGTATCGATCTGACCGGTGGTGCACTGGCCGCATTGACCGGTGTTATGTCGGTAGCTGCTTTCTCATGGTGGGGCATTCCGGTTCCGGTTGCTGTTGCCATGGGTATCATCCTTGGTGGTGTGATCGGTGCAGCCAATGGTATCATCGTAGCCTTCACCGGCATCCATCCCTTCGTTGTAACGCTGGCTATGCAGTCCATCTGCCGTGGTACCGCTTACCTGGTAGCAAACGGCTCTCCGGTAACCGCATACGGTGAGGACAGCTTCGCCTTTATCGGACAGGGTTCCCTGGGTCCGGTTCCGCTTCCGGTCGTATACATGCTGATCTTCCTGGTTATGGACTTCTTCTTCATGAACAAGACCCAGACCGGTCGTCACATCTACGCAGTCGGCGGTAACGAAGTGGCAGCTCGTTTCTCGGGCATTAACGTTAAGAAGATCAAGATCCTGGTATGGACCATCAGTGGTACTCTGGCCGGCTTCTGCGGCGTGGTTCTGGCATCCCGTCTGTCTTCCGGACAGCCGGCTACCGGTGAAGGTTACGAGACCGACGCCATCGCAGCAGCTGTTCTGGGCGGCACCTCCTTCTTCGGTGGTACCGGTACCGTGGGCGGCCTGCTGATCGGTGTTCTGATCATCGGTCTGATCTCCAACGGTCTGAACCTGATGCACGTCAATTCCTATTGGCAGTATGTACTGAAAGGTGTTATCATTATCCTTGCGGTATACGTGGATATGATGAAGCAGAAGAAACAGAATTCTGCGAAATAATCAAGGGAAGTTACTGTTGACCAAGTAGCAGTTACTTATACATGGCACCCGTTTTCGGGTGCAGGAAATTTACAAGGAGAATGCGCTATGAATGCAGAAAAGAAAAGAGAATTAGAATTGTGGGCAACCAAAATTCGCAAAACAGCACTGGAAACCATTAAGACAGCTGGATCCGGACATATCGGTGGTTCCTTCTCCATCGCTGACATCCTGTCTGTTCTGTATTTCGATAAAATGAACATTGATCCGGCTCAGCCGAAGAAGGCTGACAGAGACCGTCTGGTTCTTTCCAAGGGTCACTGCTCCGCAACCATGTATGCAACACTGGCTCTGAAGGGCTTCTTCCCGGTTGAGCATCTGGCAACCTTCCGTACACTGGAGAGTGATCTGTCCGGTCACGTAGAGATTCATGTACCGGGTGTTGATATGTCCGCAGGTTCTCTGGGACAGGGCCTGTCTGTAGCTCTGGGTATGGCTATGTACGCTAAGAGCAACAACACCGGCAACTATGCTTACGCTATCATGGGCGACGGTGAGATCCAGGAAGGTCAGATCTGGGAAGCTGCTATGTGCGCAGGCCACTACAAGGTTGACAACCTGATCGCTTTCGTAGATAACAACAAGCTGCAGCTGGATGGCTCTCTGGATGAGGTTATGTCTTCCTATCCGATCGGTGAGAAGTTCAAGGCCTTCAACTGGAACGTTATCGAGATCTGCGGTCACGATGTAGAGCAGATCGCCGCAGCCATCGATCTGGCTAAGGCTACCAAGGGCAAACCGACCTGTATCGTATGCGATGCTGTAAAGGGCAAGGGTGTATCTGTATTCGAAAACCAGGTACGTTTCCATGGCGGACAGCCGACTGCTGAAGAATGGGTAATCGCATTCGACGAACTGAACGCAAGAATTGCTGAATTGGAGGGTTAATAAGATGGGTGAATCAACAAGAGTAGCTTACGGAAAAGCTTTGGCTGAGTTCGGCGGTGACGAGAAGATCTATGTATTTGACGCTGACCTTAAAAAATGTACCATGACCGAGTACTTCGAGGAGAAGTATCCGGAGCGTTTCTTCAACATCGGTATCGCAGAGGCAAACATGGTGAACGTAGCTGCAGGTTTTGCTACCTGTGGTGCAACCGCTCTGGTTCACACCTTCGCAATGTTCGCATCCGGCCGTGTATATGACCAGGTAAGAAACGATGTCTGCTATCCGAACCTGAACGTAAAGGTTGTAGGAAGCCACGCAGGTCTGACCGTTGGTGAGGACGGTGCTACCCATCAGTGTATCGAGGATATCTCCCTGATGCGTACCATCCCGGGCATGACTGTGATCGTTCCCTGCGATGATCATGAGACCAGACTGGCTACCAAGGCTATGCTGGACTTCGAAGGACCGTGCTACTTCCGTACCGGCCGCTGCAACCTGGAGACCGTTACCGACAAGTGTGCTGATTACAAGTTCGAGATCGGCAAGGGTATCACCATGGTTGACGGTACCGACGTGACCATCATCGCCTGCGGTCTGATGGTTCAGGAAGCTCTGAAGGCAGCTGATCTGCTGAAGGCAGAGGGCATCAGCGCTCGCGTGATCGATATGCACACCATTAAGCCGATCGACAAGGATCTCATCCTGAAGGCTGCAAAGGAGACCGGTGCCATCGTTACTGCAGAAGAGCACAATGTGATCGGCGGTCTGGGATCTGCTGTTGCAGAGGTTCTGATCGAGAACGCACTGGTTCCGATGGAGTTCGTTGGTGTACAGGATACCTTCGGTCATTCCGCAGCTCCGGACGTACTGCTTAAGCATTACGGTCTGACTCCGGAAAAGATCGTTGAGAAGGCTAAAAAGGCTATCTCCAGAAAATAAGAACGGTCATGACCGGAACAAGGCTGCAGACGCACCGTCGACTGCAGCAAACCAGGCTTCTTTTCAGCATGCCCGTATGATTGGAGAGAAGTGAGATATGTAATCGCTTAGAGAGGGCGGGGTCGGATCGATCCCGCCCTTTTTGGGAAATGATGTCGATAACGCCAGCAGTTCGTTAGACGCTTGGTGAACGACCTGCTGGAAATGAGCGAGGGAAGACAGCAAATGAGTGAGAGATATGTAATTGGCGTAGATTTTGGAAGCGACTCGGTGCGGGCGCTGGTGGTGGATCCGGCAAACGGAAACACACTGGGCAGCGGTGTCGCCTTTTATCCGCGGTGGAAAGCGGGCCTGTATCAGCATCCGGAGCACAGCGTGTTCCGTCAGCATCCCCTGGATTATCTGGAATCTCTGGAGGCCTGCATTAAGGAGGCTCTGGAGGCACTGACCCCGGAGCAGAAGGCGGCCATCGCCGGTATTGGCGTGGATACCACCGGTTCCACCCCGGTGCCGGTGGATGAAAACGGAACTCCTCTGTCACTGAAAGAGGAGTTTGCAGAAAATGAAAATGCCATGTTTTTCCTGTGGAAGGATCACGCAGCGGCTGCGGAGGCGGAGGAGCTGAACCGGGTGCTGCGTCAGAACTGTGCCGGCGTGGATTACACGAAGTATCAGGGGGATTACAGTGCAGAATGGTACTGGGCCAAGATTCTGTATGCGGTACGCAATGACCAGGCGGTACGGGAGGCGGCTTACACCTTTGAGGAGCACTGTGACTGGATGGTAGGAGTCCTTTGCGGGGAGACCAGACCGGATAAGATCTTCCACAGTGCCTGCGCCGCCGGACACAAGGCTCTCTGGCACAGTGCCTGGAAGGGCCTGCCGGATGAGAAGGTTCTGGAAAGCATGGATCCCTACCTGGTGCAGGTAAAGCAGCGTTACGGTCAGGCACCGGAGCATGCCCAGGTGAAGGCGGGCCATCTTTGTCAGGAGTGGGCGGACAAGCTTGGCTTATCCACGGAAGTCGTTATTTCAGGAAGCTCCTTCGATGCCCATGCCGGAGCGGTGGGCGCCGGTGTACGGGAGGGAACCATGGTCTGCACCCTGGGTACCTCGGCGGTGGACATGATCGTAGCCAGACCGGAGGTACTGGAGGGCAAGGATATCGGCCGGTATTGCGGTCAGGCGGAAAATTCCATCATGCCGGACTGCGTTGGTGTGGAGACCGGACAGGCTGCCTTTGGCGACATTTTTGCCTGGTTCAAGCGTCTGCTTCTCTGGCCGGTGAAGCAGCTGGAGGGCAGCATGGAGCCGGCAGAGTATGAGAAGCTTTACCGGAAGATGGACGATACCATTCTGATTGAGCTGCAAAGGCAGGCGGAGCAGCTGCCCGAAGATCCCTTCCCCATTGCGCTGGACTGGTTTAACGGACGCCGGTATCCGGATACGGACGATGCACAGCGCTCGGCCATCAGTGGTCTTTCACTGGGAATGGATGCACCGTATCTGTACCGCAGTCTGGTCTTTGCGGCGGTCTGCGGACTGTATCGCCTGATGGAGCAGTTTGAGCTGAAGGGCGTGGAGATCCGGGATGTGGTCGCTGTGGGCGGCATTTCCAAAAAATCCGGATACGTGATGCAGATGCTGTCGGATCTGTCCGGTAAGGAGATCCGGATTCTGGAAGCCGATCAGACCTGTGCTCTGGGAGCTGCTATGTATGCAGCGGTGGCCAGCGGTGCGCAGCCGGATATGAACGCTGCCTCCGATGCCATGGCTTCCCGGACGATCCGGTCCTATCAGCCGAATGCGGAAAAGGGAGCGTTCTACCGCGCTCAGTACCAGAAGTATCTGGAGCTGGCGGAGAAGATGAAGCTGTAACGCCCCGGCGGGAAGCTGCAAACCGGTTTTACTGTTTTGACGTTACCGTTTGGGCGGCTTGCTTCCACGTTTTTTTGCCGCAAAAGCAATAAAAAACTGTGAACGGTAACGTTTGACAGCCGTGGGGGATTTCGTTATACTCTAGTGTACTGGTTTCGGCTGAACGGAGGTAGCTATGAAGTGTCCTTATTGTGGATCAGAGAATACCCGGGTGGTGGATTCTCGCCCTGCGGATGATGGAGCATCGATTCGCAGAAGACGCGTGTGCGATCCCTGCGGCAAACGGTTCACGACCTATGAAAAGGTTGAGACGATTCCGCTGATCGTCATCAAGAAAGATCGTACCAGAGAACCCTTTGAGCACGAAAAGATCGAGGATGGCGTGATGCGGGCCTGCTATAAACGGCCGATTCCCATCGACACGATCGAAGGCGTGATCAATAAGATCGAGGCGGAGGTCTACGCGCGGGAAGTGCGTGAAATTGAAAGCAAGGAAGTGGGCGAGATCGTGATGAATCACCTGCGCCAGCTGGATCCGGTGGCGTACGTTCGCTTTGCTTCGGTTTACCGTGAGTTTAAAGACGTAAATACATTTATGGATGAATTGAAAAAGATTCTGAAGTAAGGGATAGAATGGCTGCATGCACTGCAGCCTATAAAGGAGCGACACGGAAGCTGCGAAGCACTGCCTGTTCGGCAACATCGCGGCTTTTTGTGCTGTTCCGATGCAGTGGATATGTGACCGCTCACATCGGTGAGGTGAACGGTGATATATTTACTGCAGGCCAGTGGGGGAAACACAGCAATTTTTGGGGTAGGAGATAGGAAAGAGACAGTGAGAAAGAGGATCGAGCAGCTGCTCAACGGAGTATTTGAATACGAAGCAGATACATTGCAGCTCTCCGCACAGGAGCTCCGGCAGGAGGTAACGCCGGACAGCGTACTGACGGGGTCTTTTGTGCTGTCCTGCGAATCGGAGCGCCGGGTCAAGGGCTTCGTGTACTCGTCCAGTCCCCGGGTGACCTTTGATCCGCCGCGCTTTGCCGGCCGGGTCAATGAGATCCGGTACCAGGTGGATCTGGCGGGACTGTCGTCCATGGATCAGGTGACGGGGCAGTTTACCCTGAGCACGGATGTCGGTGAGTATTTCCTGCCCTACTGCTTTACCGTGGCGGAAAAGACCAGCCGGAAGAAGGAAGAGATGATCTCCCGGGAGGACTTTCTGTGTCTTGCCAAAGAGAATCCGCTGTCGGCCCGGGAACTGTTCGGCTCTCAGAAGATGCGCAGCTGGATCCGTGAATCGGCGCCGGAGCAGGCCAGGATCCTGGCCCGGGCCATGCAGAGCAGCCCGGACCGGGCCCAGGCACTGGAAGAGTTTCTGATTGGATCCGGTCTGAAGGAGCCGGTGGAGATCCTGCTGGACGAATGGGCGGTGACCATTGACCGGCCGGAGCAGCCGCTGCTGCGCAGTGCCCGTCTGTCCATGAGCGGATGGGGCTACATGGCACTGGACATCTCCTCCGACAGTCCGTTCCTGCGTATTGAAAAGAAGCGGGTGACCACCGATGAGTTTGTCGGAGGCCAGTATGTGCTCGAGTACATCGTGGACACGGAGCAGATGCATGCCGGCAATAACTATGGAAGAATCTGCATTTCCACCTGCTACCAGACCCTGTATCTGGATGTGACGGTGGAGGGCCGGGAGGAAAGCGAGCATCTGAAGAATCTTCGGATCCAGAAGCTGATGCGCTGCCGGCTCCTGGGACTGTATACAGATCTGCGGCTTAAGCGCACGGATATGCGCAGCTGGATCGAGCATTCCCAGACGGTGCTGAACGGATATAAAAAGGCAGGCGGCGAGGACGTGTTCGCGGACCTGTTTCAGATCCAGCTGTATTTTGCGGATGGAAAGCTGGCCAAGGGAACCCGGCTTCTGGAGGAACTGGAGCAGAATCCCTATCGCTTCCATACCCAGGAACAGTATGCCTTCTACCTGTATCTTTCCACCTTCTTTGACCGGGATACGGTCTATGTGGATCAGGTGCAGGCCCGTATCGAGCAGCTGTTTCTGCAGATGCGTGACAGCTGGGTCATTCAGTGGATCCTGCTGTTTTTGCAGGAACGTTACCTGAAGGATGAGGCGGCCCGGATCGAGGCGATCCGTATCCAGTCGAAATATGGCTGCTGTTCGCCGATCCTGTATCTGGAGGCAGCGCTGGTGTTCGTCAAGAACCCCTATCTGCTGCGCCGGCTGGATGATTTTGAACGCAACGTGCTGCTCTATGCGGCCAAACAGCATATTCTGACGGAGGAGCTGAGCTTCCGCATTGCCTCCCTGGCACTGCAGAGACCGGCCTGGGAAAGAAAGCTGTTCCGGGTGCTGCAGGAGTGCTGGAACCGGACTCATTCCGATGAGGTGCTGACAGCGATCTGCTCCATGCTGATCGCAGGAGATCAGAAGAAGACGGAATACTTCAGCTGGTATGCCCAGGGCGTGGCCCGGGATCTGCATATCACCGGCCTCTATGAATACTATATGGAGACCATGGATTCCGTGGGCATCGAAAAGATGCCGCAGATCATCCGGATGTACTTTGCCTACAATACCTCGCTGGATTACCGGCGCAAGGCGGCGATCTACCGGAATATCTCGGATAACCGGGACAGCGTGCCCCAGGTCTACCGGAGCTGCCGCACCGGCATTGAACATTTTGTGGTGGAGATGCTCAGCCTTGGACGGCTGGATCAGAATCTGGCGGTGCTGTATGAACGGTTCATCACCAGAAAGATGCTGACCAGGTCGCTGGCGGAGAAGCTGATCCGCCTGCTGTTCACCTTTGAGGTGACCTGTAAAAATCCGCAGATGAAATCGGTGGTGGTGTGCCATCCCCAGCTGGGAGGCGACCAGATCCGGCCGCTGTCCGGGGGGCGGGCGCAGGTGCAGATCTACACCGAGGATGCACGGATCTTTCTGGCGGATGAAAACGGAAACCGTTTTGCATCCACCTCTTTATATCGGGCGCGGCGCCTGCTTGACTCGCCGCTGCTCATGAAATACTGCCGGGAGATCATCCCGGAACACGCGGCGCTGGTGCTGTACGATACCGGCAGCTGCGGAGAGGTGACGGCGCAGAACCTGGAAAGCTGCAAGATCTACTGCCGGATGGAGGAAGTCCGGGAGGAGCGTCGGATGCAGATGCGCCGCCGTATCCTGGAATATTACCGGGCGCATCCCATGGAGGAGGAGCTCTATGATTTCCTGCGGGAGATCAATCTGCAGCTCTGGATCCGGGCGGACAAGCGGATCTTAATGAGTCTTCTGACCCAGGAGGGACTGTATGAACAGGCCTACTCACTGCTGAAGACTTATGGAAGTGAGCAGGTCGATCCCATGGTCCTGGTGCGGATCTGCAGTCAGAATGTGCTGCTGCGGGAGTACGAGGAGGACACGGAGCTGATCGCCTACTGTCACGAATGTCTGGAGTGCGGCAAGTACGATGACCACATCCTGACCTATCTGATCAGCTATTATGACGGTCCGCTGGAGGATATGAAGAAGCTGTGGTACACCGCTCACTTAAATGAACTGGATACCATAATGCTGGAGGGCAAGATCCTGAGTCTGATCCTGTTCACCCGGTCCGGCAGCAGCGGCGCGGATGAGATCTTTGCGTCCTATCAGCGCAAGCTTGGCCGCCGGAAGATCTGTCAGGCGTATCTGAATTACCGGGCCTATGAGTATCTGGTCAGAAACCTGCCGGTGGGCGAGGTGATCTTCGCCAGTCTGGAGCAGGCCTGCCTGGAGGAGGCTCCGCTGGAGGATGTAGCCTGCCTGGCTCTGCTGCAGTATTACTCCGGGAAACGGGATCTGGGCGCCCAGCGTGAGAAGCTGGTTCGGCAGATGCTGTCGGCCTACAGCAGCCGGGGCATCCGGATGGCCTTCTTTAAGAAATTCCCCCGGAGACTGCGGGTGGCCTGCCGTCTGGAGGACAAGGTGTTCATGGAATACGTGGCCAATCCGGAGCATGTGGTCACGGTCTACAGTCGAAAGCCGGGGCAGGAGCAGGTGCTTTGCGAACCGATGGTCAATGTGTTCGAAGGCATCTTTGTCAGCGAATTTGTTCTGTTTAATGGAGAGTCGCTGGAATGCTGGCTGGAGGAGACAAAGGACGGAAAGCTGCTGCGGCGCACGGATGCCCGGGTGCTGGCTGCTGCCTCCTCGGAGGAGATCGCCGGCAGCCGGTATGCTCTGCTGTCGAAGATGTCCGCCGAGCAGAAGGCCGGACAGGACAAGGCGCTTTCGGAGGATCTGGATCTGTTTTATCAGATGGATCTGATGACCCAGGAGGTCTTTACACTGGTGTAAGCTGGCGGGGCCGGCGGGGGCCGGAGGATTTGGTGCAACATGAAGGAATGGGATGTTTCAGGAGGATGGCATGGTTCGATCGAACTATGAGATGGCTGTGGGACTGCAGCTGGAACCGGGCTGTGCCCGGATGACCGTCTGTGATTCGCTCAGCAAGGAGCCGAGGACGGTTGGTCAGGGAGAAGAGGGCGCAGAGGAGGATTCTCTGGTATTGCCGGACATGAATGAACGTGTCTGGAAGTCCGCCTGCGGTCTGGGAGAACCGATCCAGATCTTTGCTGATTTTGTGCGGGACAGTCTGGACCGGTATATTAAGGGGACGGAGCTGGCCACCCTTCGGATCATGGTGACGGTCCCCCGGCTGGAGCCGCTCATCTCCCAGCGGGTGCCCCAGGCCCTGGAGCTTCTGGGTGTGGCCCGAAAGAATATCTACCTGCAGGACTATCAGACCAGCTTTTTCCACTATACCGTGAACCAGCGCAAGGAGCTCTGGAACGGTGATGTGGCCCTGTTTACCTTTGAAGGGGACAATATGGTGGGCCGTGTCATGCATTTTGACTGGACCAGGACCCCGGTGCTGGTCAGCACGCGGCGGATCGCGGCCCAGAAGGTGACGGAAAAGGAACGGGACGGTCGGGATGAAGCCCACTGGGCCCAGGAGAAGGACCGTCTGTTTTTTGAGCTGCTGGGCAAGGTCTTTGAACGCCGCAGCGTCGTCACCAGCTATCTGGTGGGTGACTTTTTCGATCAGAGCTGGGCGGTGCGTTCGTTCCAGTTCCTGGTGCAGCGGCGTCATGCCTTCCAGGGCTGCAGCCTCTTTACGAAGGGCGCCTGCTATGGTGCCATGCAGCGGGCCGGGATGGTCCGGGAGGCGGAGGAGCTTCTGTATCTGGGCGCGGATATCGTCCGTGAAAATGTGGGCATGCAGATGCGCGTGCTGGGAAAGGAAATGTATTACCCGCTGGTAAAGCCGGGGATCAACTGGTTTGAGGCGCATCACGAATGCGAGTTTATTCCGGAGGATGAAACGGATATCCGGATCCTGACACGGCCCATGGAGGGCGGCAGCGAGGTGACGCACATCCTGCGTCTGCCCGGCTTCCCCCGGCGGCCGGACCGGGCCAGCCGCCTGCGGCTGACGACCTACTTCACTTCGGCCCGGCAGTGTGTGATCGAGGTGGAGGATAAGGGCTTCGGAGGTCTGTTCAAGAGCTCCGGAAAGAAATGGAAACGAACCATACTGCTTGGATAAGGAGGTGAATCGTATGAGCTATCATCTGTGTCGGCTGCCAATGGCAGAGCATCCCTATTATATCCGCAGCATCAGTACCAGCATCTATTCGCTGGAGGAGCTGTGCTACTATCTGCATCACAATGTGTATCTGATCGATGAGACACTGGTCAATGAGCAGCTGTGTGACTGGCTCCGGGATGAATTCGGGCTGACCAGACTGTACCGGACGCTCTACGATGCACTGGAACACAGGAACGTGGCGGACTTTATCCTGCCGATCTTCCGGGAGATCGGATATCTTCGGCCGGAGGAAATGAAAAGCTATCAGGATGAGCTGGGACGGATCCAGGTGAAGCCGGAGGATGAACGCCAGAAGATGAAGGCGGATTATCTGGTGCGCAGCGGGATGTATGATCACGCCATCGGTGAGTATTTCCAGATCCTGGACCGCCAGGACTCCGGACGGCTCAGCGCCCAGTTCTATGCCCAGGTCTGGAGCAACGCCGGCTGTGCCTTTGCCAGACTGTTCGAGTTTGAAGCGGCAGCGGGCTGCTTTTTCCGGTCCTGGAAGCTGGTCCGGACCAAGGAGGCGCTGAGAAAATATGTCAGTGCACTGCCCATGTTCCTGAGCCAGGAGGCCTACGAGGAACGGCTTAAGGAGCTGGGGGCCGATCAGCAGCTGATCTCCCGGATGCAGGAATACAATGTACATATCCTGCAGAAGGCGCAGAAGGAGAGCTCGCGGATCCGCCGGGAACAGACCGGGGACGGCGAGGCCCTGGAGGGGCTGAAGGCCGAGTACCGGCGCAGCGTCTGCTCCAAGGGAGCCTGACGCTTGATTTATCCGGTTAAATAGGATATAGTAAAACCGCCTGCGCAGGCCGTAGTATGCCCTGCGCAGGCTTGACTGTTGACAAACCGTTATTGTTCAGGCGGCCCTGCGGCATGCAAAAGCTGCGGCCGGACCCGGAGCCGGGGCAGCGTGCCTTTGGCATGATATTCCGGCCGGATGGGATACAGCAGCCTGACCGGCTTAGCAGAAAGGACGAAAATGAGTACAGACAGATACGTCAGCCCGCTGTCCGAGAGATATGCGAGCAAGGAAATGCAGTTTATCTTTTCACCGGATATGAAATTCCGTACATGGAGACGCCTTTGGATCGCACTGGCAGAGACAGAAAAAGAGCTGGGACTTCCGATCACGGATGCTCAGATCGAAGAGATGAAAGCACACCAGGATGATATCAACTACGACGAGGCGAAGGCACGCGAGAAGATCGTACGTCACGATGTTATGTCTCACGTCTATGCCTACGGACTCCAGTGCCCGAATGCAAAGCCGATCATCCATCTGGGCGCTACCAGCTGCTATGTGGGTGACAATACGGATATCATCATTATGGTAAAGGCTCTGCAGCTGGTGCGTACCAAGCTGGTGAATGTGATTGCACAGCTGGCTCGCTTTGCCGATGAATACAAGGATCTGCCCACACTGGCCTTCACTCACTTCCAGCCGGCTCAGCCGTCTACCGTTGGTAAGAGAGCGACCCTGTGGATGCAGGAATTCATGATGGATCTGGAGGATCTGGATTACGTACTGTCCACCATCCGTCTGCTTGGCTGCAAGGGAACCACCGGAACACAGGCCAGCTTCCTGGAGCTGTTTGACGGTGACTACGATAAGATTGCAAAGCTGGATCCGATGATCGCTGAAAAGATGGGAATCAGCGGCTGCTATCCGGTATCCGGACAGACCTACTCCCGTAAGGTGGATACCAGAGTGCTGAACGTGCTGGCAGGCATTGCGGCTTCGGCTCACAAGATGGCAGGGGATATCCGTCTGCTTCAGCATCTGAAGGAAGTGGAAGAACCCTTCGAGAAGACCCAGATCGGCTCCTCGGCGATGGCCTACAAGCGTAATCCCATGAGAAGTGAGCGTATCGACTCACTGGCCAGATACGTGATGGTGGATGCACTGAACCCGGCGATCACCTCTGCAGTGCAGTGGTTTGAGCGTACGCTGGATGACTCGGCCAACAAGAGACTGTCGGTGGCTGAGGGCTTCCTGGCAACGGATGGTATCCTGGATCTGTGCCTGAACGTAACGGATGGACTGAAGGTTTATCCGAAGGTTATCGAAAAGAGACTCAGAAGTGAGCTGCCGTTTATGGCAACTGAAAATATCATGATGGATGCAGTAAAGGCTGGCGGAGACCGTCAGGAGCTGCATGAAAGAATCCGTGAGCTGTCCATGGAGGCAGGCCGTCACGTGAAGGAAGAGGGTAAGGATAACGACCTGCTGGCGCTGATCGCGGCAGATCCGTCCTTCAACCTGAGCCTGGAGGAGCTGGAGAAGAGCATGGATCCGGCTCGCTACACCGGCTGTGCCGGCTGGCAGGTTACCCGTTTCCTGGAGGAGCATGTACAGCCGATCCTGGATGCAAACAAGGAGATTCTTGGCGTTAAGGCAGAGATCAACGTCTGATCGAGCCGGTTTTGATGCTTTTTTCAAAGAAAATAGCTACTTTTATGGAGGAGTGACTCATGGTAGAAGCAGTAGTAGGCGCTAACTGGGGCGACGAGGGAAAAGGAAAGATTACAGATACACTGGCGGAGAAGGCGGACTATATCGTACGCTTTCAGGGTGGAGCAAATGCTGGTCATACGATCGTAAATCAGTACGGCAAGTTTGCACTTCATACCCTGCCGTCCGGATGCTTTTATCAGCATACCACCAGCGTCATCGGTAATGGCGTAGCTCTGAACATTCCGGTTCTCTGCAAGGAGGTGCAGACCTTGATCGAGCGCGGTGTTCCGGCACCGAAGCTGGCTGTATCCGATCGTGCACAGATCGTGATGTCCTATCACATCCTGCTGGATGCCTGTGAGGAAGAGCGCCTCGGCGGCCGTTCCTTCGGATCGACCAAGTCCGGTATCGCACCGTTCTATTCCGATAAGTTTGCAAAGATCGGTTTCCAGGTCAGCGAGCTGTTCGATGAGGAGACGCTGCAGGAAAAGGCTCAGCGTGTCTGCGAGCTGAAGAACGCGCTGCTGGTACATCTGTATCACAAGGAGCCGCTGAAGCCGGAGGATATTCTGGAAGAGCTGCATACCTATCGTGATATGATCGCTCCCTATGTATGCGACACCTCCACGATGCTCCAGAAGGCTATCGATGAAGGAAAGACCGTTCTGCTGGAAGGTCAGCTGGGAACCCTGAAGGATCCGGATCATGGTATCTACCCGATGGTAACCTCCTCCTCCACACTGGCCGGTTACGGTGCGGTGGGTGCCGGTATCCCGCCCTATGAGATCAAAAAGGTCATCGTTGTCTGCAAGGCTTACTCCAGTGCCGTTGGTGCCGGTGAGTTTGTCAGCGAGATCTTCGGTGAGGAGGCCGACGAGCTGCGTCGCCGCGGCGGTGACGGCGGCGAGTACGGTGCCACCACCGGTCGTCCGCGTCGTATGGGCTGGTTTGACTGCGTAGCTTCCCGCTACGGCTGCCGCCTGCAGGGGGCAACGGACGTAGCCTTCACGGTACTGGATGTACTGGGCTACCTGGATGAGATTCCGGTCTGCGTTGGCTACGATGTCGACGGAGAGATCACCACGGATTTCCCGACTACCGCCAAGCTGGCTAAGGCTAAGCCGGTCTACGAGGTACTGCCGGGCTGGAAGTGCGATATCCGCGGTATCAAGAAGTACGAGGAGCTTCCGGAAAACTGCCGCAACTACATTGAGTTTGTGGAGAAGCATATCGGCTTCCCGATCACCATGGTTTCCAATGGCCCGGGACGCGACGATATCATCTATCGCTAAGCAGGAGCGCGCGCTCGAATACCTGCAGAAGAACAGACAGTGCTGTATGCCCGGCTTTACCAGCCGGGCATCTTTGTATCCGGAAAAGGAGAGAACGTGTATGATCACACTGGTAAGGCTGCTGGCCTGGATCCTGATCACACCCTGGCTTCTGGGGCGTCTGGTCCTGGCACGCAGCACAAAAAGAAAGGGGAATCCGGTCTGGGCCTATCTGGCAGGACTGGTCCTGGAACTGGCGTATTTTGAGGTGGTGGCAGTGTTTATGTCCCTGAGACAATGCTCGCTGACTCAGCTGCTGTGGGTGTGGTGCCTGCCGGTGGTGCTGGGCTGCGTCTGGTCTCTGGTGCGTTGCCATGACTTTTCGGCCGAGCTGTCCTGGTTTCGCGGGCTGGGGATACGTACGCTGCTGGCCCTGCTGCCTTTTTTGCTGCTGTTCAGTCTGCAGGCCGGGTATGTGACGACCCATCAGCATATCGACGATGACGACGCCAACTATGTGGCGGTGGCCACAGCCAGTGTTGAAACGAATTCACTGTATAAATACGGTCCCTATAAGGGAAATGAATATAAGCGGCCGCCAAAACGCTACATTCTGGCTGCCTGGCCGCTGATGCTGGCTGCGCTGTCGGAGATCGCCGGCACACATCCGGCCATGCTGGCGCATCTGTATTTCCCGGCCATTCTGGTATTCTGGGTTTATCTGGCCTACAGTCTGCTGGGGGCGGTATTCTATCCGGGAGATCGGGAGAAGCAGGTGTTGTTTCTGACGCTGACAGCGGTGGTGCTGACCTTTTCCGGGTATTCCGTGTATTCATCGGCCACCTTTATGTGGATCCGAAGCTGGCAGGGAAAAGCAGTGCTGGCTTCGCTGGGAGTGCCGCTGCTTTTATCACAGTTTTATGAGATCTACTGTGGTCGGGAGGAAAAAAGCAGCTGGCTGCTGCTGTTTCTGATGAATGTGTGCTGCTGCCTGTTTTCGTCCATGGGTGTTATGGTGGCCGGCGTCCTCTGCGGCTGCTGCGGTATCGTGACGGCCTGGGCACGTCGATCCTGGAGGGCCCTGCTGCTGACGGTGCTGTGCTGTCTGCCGTCCCTGGTGGTGGGAATGATCTATCTGCTGTTATAGGAGGTTAAGGTGACTAGGTTAACCAATCTGATTGAAATGAGCCTGAACGGCTGGAATAAATATTTCGGAGGAAGTCTGTTTCGGTGGCTGTTTACGATCGGTCTGATCCTGCTGGTAGTGGTGGTGCTCCGGAGCGAAAAAAGGGAAGAAAAGAAACGGGCGAGCTTTCTGCTCAGTGTTGCACTGATGGGCCTGGTCGTGATCTTCTGCCCGGTCAGCGCCTGGGTGATCAAAAAAATGGTGGGAGAGAAGGTGTACTGGCGGACCATGTGGATCCTGCCGGTGGTGCCGGTAACGGTCTGGCTGGGCGTCTGGCTGATCTCCTCGGGCCGAAAGCTCTGGATGAAGGGAGTAACGGGCCTTCTGGTAGTGGCTGCCATCGTGGTATGCGGCAAAAGCGTCCTGAATGAGAATTATTTTTCGAAAAATGAAAACCCGTATAAGCTGGAAAGTCATGTAATCGAAGTGGCGGATCTGGTGCAGGAGCATGCACAGTCCCAGGGCGTGTCCGATATCAAGCTGCTCAGCCCCTATTCCCTGTCGACCTACATCCGGATCTACGATGCCGGTATCGGTCAGTACTACGGTCGAAACACCACCCGGCGGGAGAAACGGCATAAGTATCTGTTCCGGGAAGTCAATGCCACGGAGGAGCATGATTATAAGAAGCTGGCCCGAAGAGCCAGAAAGAAAGGGGTCAATTACATTGCCCTGCATGTCCAGGGGGACGGCCCGGCGGGCCTGGCAGCCTATGATTTTGTGCTGGTCGGAGAGACACCGGACTATCGCCTGTACTTTGATGCCCGGTGGGAATAACAGCCTGTTTTTTTAATAGTGCCGTTACATACTGGTCGGTATATTTCATACCGTGATCTGAAAAAAGCCTCGACGCAGCTTTCTGCGTGGAGGCTTTTTGTGTACAGTTTGAAAAAGTGAGCGGCGTCGGATCACTGGTCATGACGATCCTGCAGGATCTTTGCCACCAGGAGCATGGCGTAGAGCAGTCCGGGTACGATGACCAGAGCGGCCAGGGAGGCCATGAACAGGTCTTTGGTATCCGGGGAGCCAAAGAGTCCCAGAATGCAGGTGGTCAGAAAGAGCACGGCAATGACGATGACGCCAATGAGTGCCAGAATGCGGCGAAGCTTATTCATAAATGTGATCCTTTCATAGTGCGGGGATAACCGGTTGCGGCCCTGGCAGCACAGCAGGGGCCAAAGCCTGGAGCTGCCGGGAGTTTTCGTGGGGATACAGTTCGCCTGGTGAACCGTAACGTTTTCTAATGATACTAAGACAAAACAGCGGTTTCCACAAGGGGGAACGGCATTTGAATGGCTGCAGATCACGGTGAGTGATGTGGAAAGTACGGGCAGGAGGTGGACTGGACGGTCTGCCTGTGGGTCAAGAAATGCCCGCCTGAAAAGCAGGTGTTGAATAATTGCCGGAAACAAGGTATAATGCTAGCGTTTCGATTTGAATACATTACATTGCAAGGAGATAGAGATGGCATTATTACAGGATTGGAGAGAGGTTGCATACTCTCAGGAAGCTGATCAGAAGGCACTGCAGGCATTCTGGACTGCTTATTTTGCAGTAGAAAAAGGAATTTACGAGCAGCTGCTGGCTAACCCGGATGAAGTGGTAACCGGTACCGTAAAGGAGCTGGCTGAAAAGTACGGCACTGACATTCAGACCATGACCGGTTTCCTGGATGGCATCAATGACAGCCTGAAGGAAAAGAACCCCATCGAAGAGATGACCGAGGATACCGTTGTTAACCTTGGCTTCGATAAGGTGGAGCTGTACAAGAACATGGTAGATGCAAAGGCTGACTGGCTGTACGGTCTGGAAGCATGGAAGAGCATCTTCGATGAAGAGACCCGCAAGAGCCTGTATCTTGAGGCGAAGAAGATGAACACCATCGTGAAGCCGAAGAAGGTTGGCCGTAACGATGCATGTCCCTGTGGCAGCGGCAAGAAGTATAAGCACTGCTGCGGCAGAAACTAATAGAAATGATGGGGGTGGTCTGCGCTTGCAGGCTGCCCCTTTTTGTTTCCTGTAAGCCTGAGAAATGCAGGGGCACGCTTTGTCCCTTCATAGGAGATTCCTATGGGCCTGATATAAAATCGGGCAAGGCTACGGACAACCACCGCAGAGCGGCTGGCGTGCAGGGGACGTTTTGGTTACGGTTCATGCGTGAACGGTAACATGTTTTGTTCTTTTACAGGGAAGTGAAAGCTGATACAGACAGGATAGACAGGAGGATCAACATGAGGCTGACGAAAACAGAAAGAGCGGCGGCTGCCATTGTGGCCGCTACGGCTGCGGGGGTTGCGGCTGCAGGCATCCGGCTTTTAAGAAAGCACACGAGGTACACGCTGCAGAAGGCGGCGGCCTTTTTTGCCAAGGAGGAAGAGGGACCCATCATCGTGGAGCCGGTGTACATGGAAGAAAAAGCAGATCCGGTTGCGGACGTGGATGCGGTGAGTGAGGAAGAAAAAACGGTTCCGGTGGAGAATGCAGATACGGTGACGGAGGAAACGGAAACGCCGGCGACGGCGATGAATGAGGAAGGAGAGGAAGCATGACAGGACAGGGACCGATCTGGGATGTGCACGTGCATCTTTTCCCGCCGGAGTTTTATGAAAACTGGGATCGCTATGCCGCGATGGATGCCACCTTCGAGGCACTGACCCGAAAGCCGGCCAACGGCAAGGGCACCGAAGAGGCCTGGGTGAACATCGAGGAGGCACTGGCCTGCTGCGATGAGGCCGGGGTACAGGGCATGTGCATGCAGGGCTGGTACTGGAATGATCCGGGGCTGATGCGGGAGCACAACGACTATATGGCGGATGCGCTGAAGAAATATCCGGATCGGCTGCGGGGCTTTATGTCCATCAATCCGGTGTTCGGAGATGCGGCTCTGGAGGAGATCGAGCGATGTGAAAAACTGGGCTTTTCCGGTATCGGCGAGCTGGGACCGGGGGGCAACGGATATACCTTTGAGGATCCGCGGCTGCTGGAGGTTCTGGAGATGGCGGAGCGGAAGGGGCTTCCGGTGAACATTCACTGCGGTGAACCGGTGGGACACATGTATCCGGGCCGGGATATGACGCCCTTAACGCCGCTGACGCAGATCATCTGCAGCCATCCGGATCTGAAGCTGATCCTGGCCCATATGGGCGGCGGACTCCCCTTCTTTGAGAACAATCCGAAGCTGAAAAAGAAGTTTGGAAATGTCTGCTACGATTTCGCCACCAATCCGCTGCTGTACGATATTCACATCATCAAAGCGGTGATCGAGCTGGTGGGAGAGGATCGGCTGATGTTTGGCAGTGATTTCCCGCTGCTGCTGTATCCGGGGAAATGCCGTCAGGCGGATATGACTCTGTTTGTGGAGGATATCCGAAACAATGCAGGGCTGACACCGGAACAGTGGGACAAGGTCATGGGCGGCAACTTCCTGAGAGTGGTCTGACCATCACCCGCATGCGGTAATGGAGCCGGCACCCTTCTTCTGTGGGGGTAACCTGATACAGGAAGGCGGTGGTGTCGCCAACGATCTCATAGTGGTGAGCTTTGACAAAGTCAAGGAGCGGCAGGAGCTGCTCCTTTTTTATATGATCCAGCCGGTCAAGCTCTACGGTGAAGGCGACATATTCGCCATCGGGATAGACCACAGCCTTCTCCGGGATGGACAGTCCGTATTCCTCCAGCAGAGATCGATAGCAGCCGATGCCGCACTGCAGAGGAATCTCCTCCGGCAGCGGCTGACTCGTCAGGAGTGAAGCGGGAATGCGCAGGGACTGGGTGAACAGAGATTTATGTTCCAGCCACTGCTCCAGTATCGGATCTTTGCTGCCTAAATCGAAGCAGTCGATGCGCTCATCGTAGGAATGAATCAGGGTGGGAGAAGCCAGGGCGGTCTCGCACTCCTTCAGATGGTTGATGGTCAGCTCCATCATCCGCTTCTGCCGTTCCAGCTGCAGGATCTCGTGATCGATCCGCTGCTTTTCCTTTTCGTACTCGCTTTGGAGCTCGGACATATCCTGCCGGTTGTAGGCATACTGAATGCTGTCCAGGGACATGTTGATCTCCCGAAGCTTGCGGATAAACAGAAGATGATACAGATCCGTCTCGGAATACTCATAGTATTTGTTGACCGGATTCTGATGAGGTTTCAGAAGTCCTTTCAGACGGTAGGAGCGGATGGTCTCTGTTTTGACATGAGAGAGTTTGGAAAGCTCGTTGATGGTCATGGTACACCTCAAAAGGCCTGGCCGCAGGCGGCAGGAGCGTGAAAAGGAAACAGGGCTGCAAGCATAAACTGCAGGCCGGGATACGACGCTGTAAAACCGAAAATATTTTGACGAAAACGTATCGGAAAGAGACAAGTCTGTGTTGACTCTGTGTCCGACACAGGGTTTATGATAATTTTATCACAATGGGGTGGAATTCGGAAGCTTGAAAAAGCGGAGAAGACCACAAGAGATGCGAAAGATTACAGTTCAGGCGATTCGATTCCGCGAGGCGTTTTGTCGCGTATGCGGCAGAACCCCGGGGGCGAAGGAACGGATACGGTTTACGCAGATGAACTGCAGCAGGAGCATCTCTGTGTTTGTTTTTCAGGAGGAAGAGACATGAAAAATGCACGTCGCATGACTGCGCTGGCTATGAGCGCAGCTATGATCGCCAGCTTTGCAGCTACTTCTGCTATGGCTGATGGTCTGAATGCAGGCACCTTCACCGGCTCGGCTGATGGCTTTGGCGGTAAGGTAAACGTAACCATCACAGTTGACGAGAGCGGTGCTATCACCGAGGCTGTTGTTGAGGGTGCAGATGAGACCCCGACCATCGGCGGTGCAGCGGTTGAAGAGCTGGGTGCACAGATCGTTGCTGCACAGGGCGCTGAGATCGATGGTGTTGCAGGAGCATCCCTGACCAGCGAAGGCGCAAAGGCTGCTGCTGCAAAGGCAATCGAGGCAGCCAGCGGTGTTGAAGCAGCTCCGGCTGCAGAGCTGGCTTTCACAGCAGGCACCTACACCGGTGTAGGCGAGGGTTACAACGGACCGGTTTCTCTGGACGTTACCTTTGATGAAGGAAAGATCACGGATATCGCAGTAGCAGGCTCTGCTGAGACCGCTCACGTTGGTACTCCGGCTTTCGATATCATGCTCAACGATGCCATCGCAGCAAACGGCTCCGGCGTAGACGCTGTTTCCGGTGCAACCTTCACCAGCCGCGCTGTTAAGGAAGCTCTGAACGATGCAGCAGAGCAGGCTGGCTGCACCAATCTGGATGCATTCAAGGAGAACACTGTTGCTCATGAGGCACAGGCTGATATCGAAGTGACTGCAGACGTGATCGTAGTTGGTGCCGGCGGTGCCGGTATGGGTGCTGCTGCACAGGCTGCACAGAACGGCGAGAGTGTTCTGGTTATCGAGGAAAACGCTGAGATCGGTGGTAACACCCTGGTATCCGGCGGTCAGTTCCAGGCTACCATGCCGTACCTGGTATGGGATCCGGCAGATCCGGATGCTACCGAGGCTGTTTGGGATTACGACGGCCAGACCTACGCAAAGGTTATGTCCGCACACGGCAACATCGACGTGCTGAAGCAGATTGCTGCATGGTCCGAGGAGCCGTTCAACGGTGACTACTTCGTAGATCATGAGTACGTAGCCGGCGAGATCGCTGAGCTGAGCCAGCAGGGTGTACACGAAGAGTATCTGCCGGTTCTGCAGGAGCTGAAGGCTGAGATCAACGCTTACCTCGAGTGGGCACAGCCGAAGCTGGATGCAGGTATCCCGGAGAGCGAGATCACTCTGTTCTCTACCGATAACCTTCACATCTTCCAGACCTACTACGGCGGCCTGCGTCAGAACGCTGACAAGACTGACTGGATCTATGGTAACGTTGATCTGGTAACCCAGTTCGTAAAGGGCGGCTATGAGCTGAAGACCTGGCTGGAAGACCAGGGTGCCAAGTTCGCAGACGGCGAGGCTCTGACTCTGATCGGTGCTCTGTGGTACAGAGAAAACCGTCAGCTCGGTGCTGATATCGACGGCGATGGCGAGATGGAAGCAACCGGTAACTGGGGTGCTTACTTCGCTCCGACCCTGAATACTCTGATGGAGACCTCCGAGAAGGCTGAAGAGAATCAGATCATGACCAGAACCAAGGCTGAAAGCCTGATCATCGAAGACGGCAAGGTCGTTGGTGTTAACGCTGTTATGTACGATGGCACCAAGGTCATCGCTCATGCAAACGACGGTGTCGTTCTGGCAACCGGTGGCTACGCTGCCAACATCAGCAAGGTTATGGAGACCAACCAGTACTGGAATACCGAGTACATCACCGACGCAACCAAGACGACCAACCGTTCTTCTCTGGTAGGTGACGGTCTGGATATGGGTGCTGAGGCAGGTGCAGATCTGGTAGGTACCGGCTGGGCACAGATGATGCCGATCTCCTGGGTCGACAACGGTAACCTGGCATTCGGCCGCGGCGGCTATGCTGCCTACATCAACCCGACCACCGGTAAGCGTTTCGTTGACGAGTCCGCAGAGCGTGACGTACTGTCTCTGGGTGAGTTCCAGAACGGTGTTGAAGTTAACGGCGCTCAGGGCGTATTCCTTGAGTTCACCAACGCTGATCAGGCAATCGGAAGACCGTATCCGTACGATGACTACAGCACCGGTGAGATCGTGATCAACTACGATCAGGTTGACGGCAGAGTATACTATGTAAGCAACCAGGATGAGCTGCAGGCTGTTCTCGATGAGTTCGGCATGGAAGCAGATCCGGCTGTTGTATACGAGACCATCGAAGCATACGATAAGGCTCTGATGACCAACACCGAGGCAGAAGTACACAAGAGCCTGGGTGACAACATCATCGGTAAGGCTGACAAGGATGAGACCGGCAACTACGATGTAGACAGCTATCAGCTGGATGGCGTGAAGCTGCGTATCCGTGTAATGGCTCCGTCCACACATCACACCATGGGTGGTCTGTCCATCGACACCGAGCGTCACGTTCTGGATGCAGAGGGCAACATCATTGAAGGTCTGTACGCTGCCGGTGAGGTTACCGGTGGTATCCACGGCGGTAACCGTCTGGGCGGTAACGCAATCGTTGAGATCTTCGTATCCGGCCGTACCGCAGCCAACACCATCGTGGCTGACAAGGCTGAATAATCCGATCGGATCATTGGAACAAAAAGCCGCAGGCCTGTAAGGGCCGCGGCAGAAAAGGGCAGGGCCTGGGGGTCCTGCCCTTTTGGATGCAGTTCACGCAGCGGCCGCACTTCCCGGGGGTTGCAGGCCAAAATCCCATTGCTACAGATCGTATTCGCGAAGCGAATAGGATGGACCGAATGCCATCGTGCGAAACGCGATTTGGAATGGCATTCGTCAAGTAAAGGCAATTTGGAATGGATTTTGGCCCGTTACAGTTCACTGCGTGACCTGTAACCTATGTAAATTTTGATTGAAAAAACTCGGTTCATATGATTGAAAAAACTCGGGAATTCAGCCTTGACAGGCGGGAGTCGGTGTGGTAATCTTTCAGAGGTTATAAAGCAAGCAGAGTGTTCGCTCTCACCCAGACATAATATGCTAAGGCCTCGGCCGAAGCGGATCGGTGCGTGTTTTGGGTTCATAATACAACGGAAAGCAAGGCGTTTCGAGCGTGGTTTTTCTGAGATTGTATGGACGGACACTAGGCGGTCTGTCTTTTTTTGTTCAGATTTTTCATGATTAATAGGAGGGAAAAACCATTAGCGATTTAATGATTAACGAACAGATCCGTGATCGCGAAGTTCGTCTGATTGGAGTGCATGGAGAGCAGCTCGGCATTATGTCCGCTAAGGAAGCCATGAAGCTGGCTCTGGAAGCAGAACTGGACCTTGTCAAGGTTGCACCGACTGCTAAGCCGCCGGTATGCAAGATCATTGACTACGGAAAGTATAAGTACGAAATGGTCCGCAAGGAAAAAGAAGCAAAGAAAAAGCAGAAAATCATTGAAATCAAGGAAATTCGTCTCTCACCGAACATCGATGTGAACGATCTGAACACAAAGACAAACGGTGCGCGCAAGTTCCTCGAGAAAGGAAATAAGGTAAAGGTTACGTTGCGGTTCCGCGGACGTGAGATGGCACATATGAATGCCAGCCGTTATATCCTTGAAGATTTTGCAAAGTCACTGGAAGATATTGCTGTGATCGACAAACCGATCAAGCAGGAAGGCAGATCCCTTACGATTTTCCTGAGTGCAAAGAAGTAACGTGGCTGACCTGAAGGGTCGGCAGCGGATGGGCATCCACGCGGCTGAAAAACGGCGGACGATGCCAGCAACATATCAATGAAGGAGGACAATACAATGCCTAAGATGAAAACCAGCAGAGCTGCTGCAAAGCGCTTCAGCAAGACCGGTACTGGTCTGTTAAAGAGAAATAAAGCTTACAAGAGCCATATCCTGACCAAGAAGTCGACTAAGAGAAAGAGAAATCTGAGAAAGTCCATCATCACTGATCCGACAAACGCTCAGAACATGAAGAAGATCTTACCGTATCTCTAATACGTAGTCGAATAGTCGAAGGAGGAAACGAAAATGGCAAGAATTAAAGGCGGCCTTAACGCAAAGAAGAGACATAACCGTGTACTGAAGCTCGCTAAGGGCTACAGAGGCGCACGTTCCAAGCAGTACAGAGTTGCTAAGCAGTCTGTAATGAGAGCACTGACCAGCGCATACGCTGGCAGAAAGCAGAGAAAGCGTCAGTTCAGACAGCTGTGGATCGCTCGTATCAACGCAGCAGCAAGACTGAACGGCCTTTCCTACAGCAAGTTCATGTACGGCCTGAAGCTGGCTGGTATCGAGCTGAACCGTAAGGTTCTGGCTGATATGGCTGTTACCGATGAGGCAGGCTTCAAGCAGCTGGCAGAAGTTGCTAAGAGCAAACTGGCTTAATTTTAATTAAGGTAATGCGAAGGGGACATTCGAGAGAGTGTCCTCTTTTTATTTCACAGGATTGGTGGCGTGCTGCGATCTCAAAGGAATGACTGAGGAAGAGAAATGAGACAAATATTTGTAGATCTGGAAATGAATGCGCTGGATGAGCGGTATACATATGAAAAGAACATCACGCCCTATGAGATCATCGAGATCGGCGCGGTGATGCTTGGGAGACGCAATAAGGTGGAGGATACCTTTAAGATCTATGTAAAGCCCCAGTATAACGACAAGATCGGGACCTGGTATACAAAGATCACGGGTATCACAACAGAGATGGTGCAGGATGCGGATCCCTTTGAGGTGGCTTTTCAGAAGTTCTATGAATGGTGTGAATCCTGCGGAGAACGATACCGGATCTGGGCATGGAGCAAAAATGACTATCATCAGATGCTCTTCGAGATCCTTCTTAAGCGACTGGAGCTTTCGGAAGGTCAGAAGCGCATGATGACCCACTGGGATGACTTCCAGGAGTGGTATATGCATCTGCTGCGGGAGAAACGGCCGGTGGCCCTGTCCCGGGCACTGGGATATGCGAAGCTTCCCTTTGAGGGATCCGAACACGATGCGCTGGACGATGCGTTTAATACGGCGATGCTGTACGTGCATACCCGTTCGGAAAACAACCGGCGTCAGATCGTAGAACTCTACAATCGGGAGCGGGAGAAAAAGCTTCGGGAGGCTGAACGCCAAACAAATAAGCCGGCAGAGTGATCTGCCGGCTTTTGGTATATTGAGCATGTGATCTGCCCGATGCTTCGTATTTTCGCAATCCAGGCCTGTTCACAGGCAACAAAAAAACCACCTGAATTCAGGTGGTTTTCAGTGTATGCGGAAGATGGGACTTGAACCCACACGACGTAACCGCCACAAGATCCTTAGTCTTGCTCGTCTGCCAATTCCGACACTTCCGCGAACAAATGGAAGTATAGCACCGGAGACTGTTTGTGTCAACAAAAAAATGAAAAAAGTTTTGAGACAAAAATGAAAAAAGTTTTGAGAGTTCGGTAAGCCATAGGCTCTTCTGCTGCAAGCTGGCGCGTGAACAGTAACCCGGTGGTCGCTGGGCTCTGCAGCTGTTGCCGGAAGGTCCCGGCAACAGCTGCCGACAGAGCATTACAGCCCTTAACAGAGCATCAGCGGCCAGCCGGAGATCAGCTCGGCGATCTTTTCTTCGTAATCACCTTCGATGTCCACACTGCGGCCGGGATTGAAGATATTGGTTTCAACTCCATAGGTGTCTCCGTCGCGGAACTCCCAGATGTGGTACGGAATGCCCCGGAACAGAAAATCAAGGCTGCCGCAGCCATCTTCCTCGGAGTATTCAAAGGGAACG
The DNA here is from genome assembly GCA_030526245.1 of Lachnospiraceae bacterium. GTDB lineage: Bacteria > Bacillota > Clostridia > Lachnospirales > Lachnospiraceae > Merdiplasma. The sequence goes on along the minus strand of JAUNDD010000006.1, from coordinate 1,335 downwards.
GTTCGTTCGGTTAATGCTTCCTGGATTCGGATAAGTCTCATGGTGTGATATCTCCTGATCGTTGATTTAAGATTCGGGTGTCCGATGGGCTTGAGTATAGCATATGAAGATGCAGGAGGAAAGAAGGCGTTGTGTCTCAGGAGACATGCCGGGTGAATGGTCAGGATGCTGCGCGGAACCGAACGGCCTGAATGTTAGCCGGCTTGTGGAATCGAACCGCCTGAACTGTAACCAAAAGATCTGTCTAAGTCACACGTTAAGCTGCAATAATGTTCTGTGAGGAGAGCGGATGTGGTATACTAAGGAAAATCTCGAATCGAGAGGAGGAGACGGATGATCAAGAATATAGTGTTCGATATGGGCAGAGTGCTGATCAATTTCGATCAGCCGACCTTTTTTGAACGTGTGGGTGTGGCGCAGGAAGACCGACAGCTCATTTTTGAGGAAGTGTATGCCTCTGTCGAATGGGTACAGCTGGATCGTGGTCTGCTGGACGAAGAAGATGCGCTGGAGATCTGGTACAAGCGGGTTCCGGAGCGGCTTCATGATCAGCTGCGTGTGCTGGTGACTGCCTGGGAGCAGCCGCTGATGCCGGTGGAGGGCATGGCCGAGCTGGTTCGGGAGCTGAAGGAGGCCGGATACGGGATCTTCCTGATCTCGAATGCCAGTCACAGGCAGCATGAGTACTGGCCGGGGATTCCGGGCAGCGAGTACTTTGATGATACGCTGATCAGCGCGGACGTGCATATCAATAAACCCGAGCCGGAGATATTCAAAGAGGCTTACCGCAAGTTTGATATCCTTCCGGAGGAGAGTGTGTTTATCGACGATTTCCCGCCGAACTGTGAAGCTTCCATTCTGACAGGAATGGACGCCTTCATTTTCAGAATGAATGTGGGGGCTCTTCGAAAGTGGCTTCAGGGTAAAGGGGTTCGCGTGAACGCGTGAGGTTCGTGAAAAGATCAAATTAAGAAAAATCCTATTACGGAAAGGGCGGAAGCAGGATCTCGAAGTCATCCTTCAGCAGTAAGCTTAAGAAGTACACCAAGGGCAAGAAGATGACCAGGTTCAAATACAAGAACAATACAGCAGCCATGCGCAATAAATACGTTAAGTAATTACCAGACCGCGGAGTCTCCAAGAGGCCCGCGGTCTTGCAGTTTTTTGCGGATCGTTCTTCACGAAAACTTTCACGAAAACTTTAAAAAAACAGGTTGACAATCCCGGAAGCCGGTGGTATCCTATCGAAGCTGTCGCTGATGCGGCGGCAAACAAATGAACTTTGAAAACTGAACAGTGAAACAACCTTGAAAATTCTTTAAGAGTTAAACTTAA
>JAUNDD010000035.1 GCA_030526245.1 Lachnospiraceae bacterium | reverse complement strand
TGCTGAGTCATACCGATATGCACAAAAGAGAAAATAAGCATTCCCAATCCTATCCGAAAAGAGGGGGACAACGACTGTGAATTCTTCGTCCTTTCAGCATAAAATGCGAATGGATCTTCGATACCGGCTGGTGACTGCCATGCTGGTGTGCATCCTGCCCATTGCAATCGTCGGCTGCATCCTCTTCGGCATCGTCTGGAATCGGTCAGAGCGGGGGATGCACGAAGCACAGCAGATTCGTCTGGATGAGGCCATGTCCTATTGGGAGCGGGACACCAGCACCATCGACCGCGCCATCAGCTACTTTGTATCGCAGTATCTCCCGGAGCTGAACAACGAAAATCTGGTCTGGAATGATGTGCTTCGCTATGAGATGTTCGCAATGGTGGAGCAGATTCTTCCGGAGGCAGAGCACAGCGGGATTGCCGCACTGTACGATGTGCGGGAGGGCAAGGTGCTCTGCCAGATGCGGACCGCCAATCAGGATGCCGGTCTGATCGACCGCCAGGTCAGGGAGTTTTCCCGCCGGATTCAGTCCGGGCCGGAAATGCCGGATGATACCTGGCAGGAGATCGACGGGAGATATTATCTGATTGAGCGGTATGATTATCACAATGCCTCCATCTATTTTGCACTGGATGTGGGCAACTCCATTCTGGACCGCACGGAGCCGCTGCGCAGTGCCGATACGGTGGTCTATGTGGCGGATGGAGCGAAAATCGTTCGCCTGAGCCGGGAGGAGGCGGCGGAGACCAATCTGACCTGGGAGGACTGTACCCGGTCAACCCTGCAGCATTCCTCCCTGTCCTGGAAATCCGAAAGGCTGCCCATTGCGGTGTGCCTGGTGGATGACTCCACGATTTTGGAGCGGCTGCCAAAAGAATCCCTGGCTCTGCTGGCGATTATGGTATTCTGCCTGGGCAGTGTACTGAACCTTCCCCGGCTGATTCGGTTGGAGGTGCTGGACCCTGCCCGGAAGCTGCGGGATGCCATGCACGAAATTCAGCTGGAGCATCTGGACTTCCGACTCCACGACACCTTCTACCGCAACAGCGAGGATATGCAGTACCTGTTTGACACCTTCGACGAGATGGCCGATGAAATTGAAGCCTCCCGGGAGAAGGACAAGAAGATGTACCAGGCCGAGATGGACAATCTGCGCCTGCAGGTCAACCCCCATATGCTGCTGAATTCCCTGAACACCATCTATTCCCTGGCCCAGATGAAAAAGTTCGAGGCCATTCAGGAGTATGCCCTGCATCTGGTGGACTACTTCCGTTATGCGCTGCGGCGCAATGACAACCTGGTCACGGTGGAGCAGGAGCTGGATTTTATCAAAACCTACATAGAAATTCAGAAAATCCGTTACCCCGGTCTGCTGTCCTTCGTCTATGCCATCGGCAAGGAATGCGGGGAAGCCAGCGTTCCGCCGCTGCTGATTCAGAACTTTGTGGAAAACTCCGTGAAATACGCTGTGAAGCCCGGACGGGTGACGGAAATTCTTCTGAATGTGAACCGCCGGGATGACCGGCTGGAAATCTCCGTGACGGATACCGGCACCGGAATGAAGCCGGAAATTCTGGAGGCTCTGCGAACCGGCGAGCCTTTCGTGGATGCCATGGGGCAGAAGCACATCGGTATCTGGAACTGCCGTCGCAGAATTGAGGTTTTTTATAATGAGGCCCCCAATATCAGTATCGTCAGCGGACAGGGCGGCACCCAGATCTTTCTGGATGTGCCCTACCAAACGGAGGAGCACCAATGAAACTATTGATCGTGGATGATGAATACATCGCCGTGGAAGGCGTTATGAACGGCGTCAACTGGGATGCGCTGGGCTTTGAACAGGTGTTCCAGGCTTACAGCTATTCCGAAGCGGTGGAGATTCTGCAAAAAACCTATGTGGAGGTTCTGGTCTGTGATATTGAAATGCCGGACGGCACCGGCTTGGAGCTGGTGGAGTGGGTGAATGCCCACAGTCCCGGTACCCAGTGCATCATTATGAGCTGCCATGACGAATTTGACTATGCCCGGCAGGCGCTGTCCCTGCGGTGCCTGGACTATGTTCTCAAGCCTGTCCGCTACCCGACCCTGACGGCGATCCTGAAAAAAGCCATGGAAACGGTGGAAGAACGCCGCCACAGGGAACGGATGCAGAATTTCGGACAGCAGTATATCGAGATGGTCAGCGGCAAAAACAGCGATGACTATGAGGATGCCGTAGAGAAGGTGGAGCACTACATCCGGGAGCACCTGGCGGAGGAGCTCAGCGTCCGGAATCTGGCGGATATGGTGTATATCGGAGCTGACCACCTGACCCGCAGCTTTAAGAAGCGTTACGGGAAAACGGTCACGGATTATATTCTGGAACAGCGGATGAATCTGGCCGGGGAACTGCTGAAGGACCCCAGGCTCACCATCACCATGGTTTCCGATGCCGTTGGCTTCGGCAATTATTCCTACTTTACCGAGCAGTTCAAGCGCACCTATGG
>JAUNDD010000005.1:23781-75152 GCA_030526245.1 Lachnospiraceae bacterium | reverse complement strand
CGCTTTTAGCGGAGGAGAGATCCACGCCTACGGAGACCAAAATGCGAGGGCCACATCCCGAGCATTTTATATATGGTCGTAGTTGGCGTTAGCTTGACGGAGCGTTGACAGGAGGAGCCCTCACGAACGCAGTTCGTGACTCTAATGGCTCCGACGTCCTGCCGCCGAGCTAGAGCGAGGGGGCGCAACCAACTCAGCGAGCGTTGGATCTGGACAGGAGCTGCATCTGAATTGTTTCAAAAAGTATACGATGATAAAAAAGGAGCACACGATGGAATTACTGGATCTGTACACACAGAGCTTTGAAAAGACAGGAACGAGGATCATCCGGGGCGAGCGCATCCCGGAGGGAGAGACGGCTCTGATCGTGTTTGTCTGCATTTTTGATGCGCAGGGAAGGATGCTCCTGGCGCAGCGGCATCCGGCCAAGAGCTGGGGCGGACTGTGGGATGTGGCGGCGGCCGGGGGCGTTCAGGCCGGAGAAAGCAGCGAGCAGGCGGCCAGGCGCGAGCTGGAGGAGGAGCTGGGGCTCCGTCTTCCGGAGGGATGTCTGGTCAAAACAATGTCAGTGTATTATGACGGCTACACCCATGACTTTTATGCGGCTGTGCATCCGGTGGAAACGCAGGAGCTGACTCTGCAGAGCGGAGAAGTCAGCGCCGTATGCTGGGCCGATGCAGACAGGGTGAGAGAACTTCTTCGGAGTGGAGAGATGATTCCGGTGTATGAGCAGTTCACAGATCTTTTGTTTGCCATGCAGGCGACAAGGGGCATTATGGTGCCGGAAAAACAGGAGCCCGGGGCGGAGGCAGATGAGCGATCCTCGCGGTAGGCTATGGGGAGAGGCATTTTATCCGGCGTAGAAAAGGTGAAATCGACCCGTGCCAGACTTCGTAACGGCTTCGTAATTTTCTGTAAGAAATCTTTAGAAAAAGGTTAGAATACAGCCCCCGGGCAACCCTTGTTTTTGGCAGGGGTGCCGTTATAATGGAAGATAAATAGCAAGGCAGCAGGGGGGATTCATTTCAGGCAAGTATACGGTCGAGGTATTTAAGAAACGATCTGCCAGACATGGAGATATCCCGCTGGCTGTACGGACAGAAGAGCGGGGGATGAAACAAATGAAGAGGCTAATGAAGAGAGCGGCCGTATGGCTGGCGCTGGTGGTGTTGGCCTGCAGTGTGCCGACGGCCGCTGCGGAGAAGATCAAGACTACCACGGCAAAGACGAAACAGGTGCTTGCCAATGTGCGGAAGGCACCGAAAGTGGAAGGGGAATGGAAAAATTTCAGTAAGGGACCGAAATTCCGGCTGAAAACAGGAAAGTATGCCAAATCCATGTGGATCAGCAATGGCGGTGAGATCTACTATCTGAACAAGTACGGACGTCGTACTTCGGGCTGGGTCAAATATCGCAATGCCACCTACTACCTGGATGAGGCGGGCAAGCTGGTCAGCGGCTGGCTGAACAATACCTATTATTTCAAAAAGAACGGAAAACGCGTGAGCGGTAAGTATAAGATCGACGGCGCGTATTATTACTTCAGCTCCACCACGGGCAAGAAGGTGACCGGCTGGGTATCGATCAAGAACAAGCAGTACTACTTCAATAAAAAGACCGGCATGATGGCGACAGGAAAATGGGTCAAGAAGGATGGAAAGTACCGGTATCTTGGCGGAAACGGAGCCATGGTCAAAAGCAGTTGGGTGATACTGGGGGATAAGAAGTATTACGTGGATGAGCTGGGAGTCCGGGTCACCGGCGAGCAGTATATCGACGGGAAATGGTACTACTTCAAAAAGAACGGGATGTATGATCCGTCCGTAAAGGTGACCAGTGAAGTGGATCCGAAGAAAAAGCTGGTGGCACTGACCTTTGATGACGGTCCCGGTCCCTACACCGCCAGACTGCTGGCCTGTCTGCAGCGCAACAGGGCCAGAGCTACCTTCTTCATGGTGGGAAACAGCGTGAATTCCTATCCGGATACCGTCCGGCAGATGGCGAAGCAGGGCTGTGAACTGGGATGTCATTCCTATGACCATTCTAATATGACCAGCCTGAGCAATGAGGGGATCGCCTCCCAGTTTTCACGTACGGCATCGGCGATCCGAAATCTTACCGGAAAATCGCCGACGGTGGCACGGCTTCCCTACGGAGCCGGACATGACAACAGCCGGGTGCTCGGTTCCATGGGCTATCCGTCCATCTACTGGTCGGTGGATACCAACGACTGGCGGCATACCGGTGACTCCTCGGCAACGGTGAATGCTGTGCTGGCAAGCGTGCGGGACGGAGATATCGTTTTGATGCATGATGTTCACGGTGCCACGGTGACGGCCGCGGAAACCATTATTCCGGAGCTGGCCCGCAGAGGCTTCCAGATGGTGACGGTCAGCGAGCTGGCGAAGTATCGCGGCAAGACAACGCTGCAAAGCGGACGAACCTACTATAACTTCTATTGATCGAAAAAAAGGTGCCTGCGAGGCTGTGTGATCCCTTAGGGATGACATGGACCTGCAGGCACCTTTTGTTGACTGTTGCTGAATAATCAAAATCCGCTTGGGGAAGCCCTGGTTATTCAAGCGCCGAGATGAGAAAAAGGCTGCCGACCGGCAGCCTTTTCCTTTGCTTGTTTTAGCTCCGTTTGCTTTATCTTAGAAGCGCTTGGAGATAACCTGCGGCTTACACTTTTCAGCGCACTTGCCGCACTTGGTACATTTGCTGTAATCGATGTGAGCCACGTTATTTTCAACATGGATCGCATCGTTTTCACACTGCTTTTCGCAGACCTTGCAGGCCAGACAGCCGGCGGAGCAGACCTTTTTGACCACCGGTCCGCGGTCGGTGTTGGCACACTTGACAGCGTACTGAGCGCTGTCCGGAACGATCTCGATCAGATGCTTCGGGCAGGCAGCTACACACTTGGCGCAGGACTTGCACAGGCTGCGGTTGACATGGGCTACACCGTTGACCACATGGATCGCATCGAAGGGGCAGGCGCTTACGCAGCTGCCGAGTCCGAGACAACCGTCTGCACAGCCCTTCGGGGAAAGGCCGGCGTTGACTGCTGCCTGACAGTCGGAGAGGCCCACATAGTTTGCACGGTTAACAGCATGGTCGCAGTCGCCGGAGCATTTAACAAAAGCAACGGTCTTTTCGGTCTCTGAGATCTCAACACCCATGATGTGGCTGATCTTTTCAGCTACCGGAGCGCCGCCCACCGGGCAGGCATTGGCCGGAGCCTCACCATTTGCGATGGCAGCAGCGAGAGCATCGCAGCCTGCGTAGCCGCAGCCGCCGCAGTTGTTGCCGGGCAGGCAGTCGCGAACGGCTGCCTGATATTCGTTGACTTCAACGGCGAATTTTCTTCCGAGAAGAACCAGAAGAACACCGATGATCAGACCAATGATACCAACACTTAAAGTTGCAGTAATGATTGGTGACATGTGACTCCTCCTTTACAGTGACAGTCCGGAAAATCCGAAGAAAGCAATGGACATCAGGGCTGCGGAAAGCAGGACGATCGGAGCACCGCGGAAGGGCTTGGGAACGTCCGGAAGATAAATGCGTTCACGGATACCTGCCAGAATGACGATGGCGATGGTATAACCGGCAGCGGTACCGAAGCCGGCCACAACGCTCTGGGAGAAGTTGTACTCATTCTGTACGTTGGTCAGAGCCACACCGAGAACCGCGCAGTTGGTGGTGATCAGCGGCAGGTAAATGCCCAGGGCATTGTAGAGTGCCGGAGAAGATTTCTTCAGGAACATCTCAACGATCTGAACCAGAGCGGCGATAACCAGAATGAATACGATGGTCTGCATGTATTCCAGTCCCAGGGGAACCAGCAGCCAGGTGTACAGCATCCAGGCGACAGCAGAGGCGATGGTCATAACGAACATAACCGCTACGCCCAGTGCGGCAGAGTTTTTAATGGACTGGGATACGCCCAGGAAAGAGCAGATACCCAGGAACTGGCTCAGAACAACGTTGCTGACCAGTGCAGTCGTAATGATGATAAAGAGCAGTGATGTATTCGACATTATTCTTTATCCTCCTTTTTGGTTCCACAGTCAGAGGAAGAAGAGCAGCTTGCACAGCAGCCGTCACAGCCCTCGACTTTTTTGTTGGCTTCGGTCTTGATGTTGACAGCGTTCATAACGGCAACGATGAAGGCCATGACCAGGAAAGCACCCGGAGCCTTGACGAAGATGCCGATGGGCGGGATCGGAAGCGGAAGCTCGTTTCCGAAGAAGGTACCAGCGCCGAAGAATTCACGGAGAATACCGATGAGTACCAGCGCAGCGGTAAAGCCAAGGCCCATGCCCAGACCGTCCATTAAGGCGAGTACCGGGGTGTTCTTGTTGGCATAGGCTTCCGCACGGCCCAGAATGATGCAGTTTACTACGATCAGCGGGATGTAGATGCCCAGAGAAGCATACAGCGCCGGGATGTAGGCCTGGATCAGAAGCTGAACAACGGTAACCAGTGTTGCAACGATGACGATGTAGGCCGGCAGGCGGACTGCATCCGGGATCACCTTACGCATCAGCGAGATGATCAGGTTGGAGAGAATCAGTACAGCCAGAGTGGAAAGACCCATGCCCAGACCGTTGGAGGCGGTTGTGGTAACCGCCAGAGTCGGACACATGCCGAGCATGAGGATCAGACACGGATTTTCCTTGATCAGACCGTTAAAGATACGCTCAGAATAGGGATTTGTTCTTTTGTTATTCATCGATACGCACCTCCTTTAAGCGATATGATCCCGGTAGAATGCCAGAGCTGTGTTAACAGCGTTGACAACGGCACCAGAGGTTCTGGATGCACCGGTTACAGAGTTGATCTCGTTTTCAGCAGAAGCATTGCCGCCCTTGTCGAGAATGAACTCATCTGCCTTGCGGCCATTGAACTGTTCCTTGAATTCCGGCTTATCGGCATTCATACCCATGCCGGCGGTCTCGTTCAGCTCGGTGAAGGCGATGGCGGTAACGGTACCTTCGGTGTCGATACCAACAGAAACGGTAAGCGTTCCGTCGAATGCATCGGCAGAGGTTACAGACATGACGTAACCGACAACAGCGTCTGCCTCATCCATACCGGTCACAGCGGCATTGACATAGGTCTTGCCGAAGGAGGCTTCGTTATAAGCAGCACCGGCCAGCTCTTCGATGGCAGCCTTGGCTTCATCCGAAGCAGTAAAGGAAGCTGCTTCCGGAAGTACTTCCTGATAGGAAGCGGCATTGGCAGCCAGCTGCTGATCCTCGATCTTGGTCTTGGTCAGAGCATAGACACCGCTGAGTGCCAGGCCGGCAGCCAGGGTGATCACCAGCAGGTTGATGGCCTGAGTCGGGAATTTCTTTTCCTTATATTCACCATTGTAGTAGCCAAGCGGTTTGTGGATCCGGATCTTATCCAGGAACGGTACCAGCATGTTGGCAATGATGATGGAGTAGCTGACGGAGTCGGCAGAAGCGCCCTTCACACGGAACAGACCGGCCAGAAGACCGATGATGATACCGTAGAAGATCTGGGTCTTTGCCAGAACCGGGCTGGTTACCGGATCCGTTGCCATGAAGAAAGCACCCATCAGGATACCGCCGGCACAGATCTGCAGCAGCAGGTAGGACGGATCGAAGCCGTGACCGCCGAACAGAGCCATAAACAGGGTGAAGGCAGCAATGGTGGAAACCGGGATCCGCAGAGAGATACCGTCGGTCACCCACAGATACAGGCCGCCGATCAGCAGAGCGAGAGCGCTGCCGCCGATGACGCTGTTGGAGAAGCCAAGATAAATGGCTGCTACGTTTACGGTCTCACCGGCTGCAGCGGCGGCCAGCGGAGTAGCGGAGCTGACACCGTCAACGGCAAAGCTGGTCATCTGCGTACCGAAGGAGATCAGCAGGAAGCAGCGGGCTGCCAGAGCCGGGTTCATGAAGTTCTTGCCAAGACCGCCGAAGAAGCACTTAACGACGAGGATGGCGAAGATGCCGCCGATGACCGGAATGTAGAGCGGTACGGAAGGCGACAGGGACAGTGCCAGTAAAAGACCGGTCACGGCAGCACTGCCGTCGGTCAGGGTGTTCGGTTTCTTTGCAATGACATTAAAGAGCAGCTCGGACAGCTCGCAGGCCAGGATCGACAGGGCGATGACCAGGAATGCGTGGATGCCGAATTTGTAAATGCCGAATGCAGTGGCAGGAAGCAGGGAAATGATCACATTACCCATGACGCTGCCGGTGGTTAACCTCGATCTGAAGTGAGGATTCGAGGATATGTTAAAAAGATTTTCGTTCATGTAACTCTCTCCCCTCATTTCGCTGCCTGAGCGCGTTTCATAGCCATAACAACAGCCTTGGTCTGCTTGAACATCTGCATCAGCGGACGCTTAGCCGGGCAGACCCATGTACAGGTACCGCACTGGAAGCAGTCCATGCCGTACAGGGCTTCCCACTTTTTGTAATCGCCGCGTTCAGCCGCATCGGCCAGCATCTGCGGAACCAGATGGACCGGGCAGACATTGGCACAGCGTCCGCAGCGGATGCAGGCGGTCATCTGCTTTTCAGCCTCTTCCACCGGATCTACGGCCAGCAGGGTCAGCGCATTGTTGTTTTTGCATACCGGTACATCCAGGCCAGTGAGAGGAGTACCCATCATGGGACCGCCGAAGAGGGCCTTCCTGATGGTGCAGCCTTCCTTGACACCGCCGCAGGCATCCAGAAGCTCCTGGGTCTGTGTGCCCAGCTTAACGATCAGCGTGCGGGGGTTCTTGACAGCATCACCGGTCACGGTGAAGAAGCGCTCCATCAGCGGGGTGTTCTTGCAGGCGGCCTGATAGATCGCATACAGAGAAGCCACGTTGCAGACGATGGTGCCGACCTCAGCCGGAAGCTGACCAGCCTTGATGTCGCGTCCGGTTACTACCGAGATCAGGTTACGCTCACCGCCCTGGGGATACTTGGTCATGACCGGCTGCACATACAGCTGGCTCTCGCCGATGCACATAGCCTCCATGGCCTTGATGGCCTCCGGCTTGTTGTCTTCGATGGCGATCACACCCTTGGCGTTGGGGAAGAGACGAAGCAGCAGCTTCATACCTTCGATGATCGCGCGGTTTTCTTCCTGCATCAGGCGATCGTCACAGGTGATGTAGGGTTCACACTCACAGCCGTTGGCGATGATGTAGTCGATGGCTTCGGCATCCTTGGGCATCAGCTTGACGTTGGTGGGGAAGCCTGCACCGCCCATGCCGACAACGCCGGCATTTTTAACGGCAGCAATGATCTCATTATTAGAAAGCTCCTGGGGAGACTTTTCCTGACCGACACCTTCTGCCAGGGTGTATTCGCCGTCGTTCTCGATGACGATACACTGGACTCTCGGACCGGCAGCGGTATTGCGCGGCTCGATGGCCTTAACGGTACCGGAGCAGGACGAAACGATGTTGGCGGAAATAAAGCCATCTGCCTCCGCGATGAGCTGACCGGCCAGAACCTTGTCACCCACCGCAACTACCGGACGTGCCGGCTTGCCGATATGCTGATTAAGAGGGAAGATCAGATCTCCCTGAGGAAGATACCGCTCAACCGGGGTGCCTAAGGACATTTCCTTACATTCCTCCGGATGGATACCTCCTTTGAATGTTTTGATGTTCATATCATTTCCTCTTTCTTGAATTGTAGTTACATGGCAGCTTCTTCGAGTGCAGCGTTCAAAGCAGCTTTGGCAGCGTCGGATGTAACGGTACAGCCGGCGACACCATCGATCTGGTCGCACTGGGCAGCCAGAATCTGTGCGGCAAGCTCGTCACCGGTGGCAGCACCCAGACCCTGCGTTTCGCCGGAAACATCCAGGGAAACCTCGGTAATGGCCGCTTCATCCACGGTGATGGTCACCGTGACTTCGCTTTCCATGCCCTGAGCGCTGCCGGTATAGGAGCCGGGAGTGAAGGCCAATGCTTCCTTCCGGGGATATTCCGTGAAGCACAGGGTACCCAGACTGGCGGCAACAACAGCGCAGGCTGCGAGACCTTTGATCAGTGTAGTTGTGGAAACAGCTTCTCTGCTCATAGTATTCAGAACCTTTCCTTTCCTGTTTCATATTTATATTATGCCATTTCGGCTAATATACAGTTAGGTATATTTTAACAAAAAGATGTATAAATGTCAGCGGAAAATTTTGCAGTTATCCAGTGTTTTGACGCTGGGCTCAGATCATGCCATTCCGCGACGGTGATTTGCTGCCTATGCGGCAGGATGGGATCATGGCCGGATCTGGAGCTGAATTGCCCCGGAACCGGATCACGGATAAGCCCGTCCGGTCCATCCGGAGGATGGGTAAAAATTCATATCCTCATCGATAAGAAGGGCTTCGGTATCGTCCAGACTTTCGATGAGGGCCAGTCCATCCTCAATGCCCAGCATGAAGCAGATGGTACTGAGGGCATCGCCGGCGGTAGGATCCGGGGTCAGGATGCTGACGCTGGTAAGTCCGTTGTCCACGCTCAGGCCGGTATGGGGATCCAGAATGTGATGGTATAGCTGTCCATCCAGCGTGAAATAGCGCTCATAGGTACCGGAGGTGATGACGGCCTGGTCGTTGAGGGGGACCACGGCGATCAGATCGCTCTGTACCTCGGCAAAGGGTTTGCGGATGCCGATGTTCCAGGAGGAACCGTCCGGCTTGGTGCCCACCGACACCACGTTGCCGCCCAGATTGATCATGGCGCTTTCGCAGCCCAGCTCCAGAAGCCGGTCGTGCATCCGTCCGGAGATCCAGCCCTTGGCAATGCCGCCCAGGTCGATCTTTGCCTCCGGATCCGTGAGGGTAACACTCATGGAAGCGGGATCCAGTTCGATGCAGTGCCAGTCCACGTGGGCGAGGGCTTCTGCCAGAGCATCCGCGTCCGGCACCACCGGATCCAGGGCACTTTCCGCACTGGAAAAGTCCCACAGGTCTACCACGGAAGCAATGGTGATATCAAACCAGCCGTCGGATAAGGCACAGTAGGAGAGGGCATCCTCAATCAGTGCGTAGGTGTCTTCGGACACCGTCACGGGCTGACCGCCGCTGTGATTGACCTGCCAGATCTCGCTGCCCTCCAGCGTCCGGCTGAACTTCTGCTCATAGCCGGCCAGCTCTTCGAAGCAGGCATCCAGAATGCTTTCATCCGCGGTGTCGTACAGCGCGATGGAGATCACCGTGTCGAAAAAAAAGCCTGTTCTGTCTGCAAGCGGCGAGGCGGCACAGGCAGGAGCGGCGGAAATTACACAGGAAAAAGCCGTCAACACAGGCAGCAGACGGCTGAATAAAGCAGTACGGGTCATAATATTTCCTTTCATCAGGTCATCAGGGACGGATCACGGTACGCTTCAACACCTCGTTTGTCACGATGCCGATGACCAGTCCGGTCGCCAGTCCGGCGATCAGGAGTACCGGGGCATACCACAGAAGAGCCCGGTTTTCTACGATCAGCATGGCGATGATCAGCTGACCGACATTGTGGGTCAGGCCGCCGGCCATACTCGTTGCCAGCAAAGAGGCATGGCAGCGCTTCATCAGCGTCATCACGCCCAGGGAGAGCAGAGCTCCGCTGAGGGAGTAAAGGATGCTGAACATGTTTCCGAACATGAATCCAATCACAAAAATACGGATCGCGGATACACACACAGCTTCCTTCAGTGAGTAACGCTGCAGAATGTACAATACGGAAAGATTGGCCAGACCGAGCTTGATTCCCGGAATCGTGGAGATCGGGATCATGGCCTCGATGTAACCGAAGATAATGGCCACCGCGGTGAACAGACCGAGGCTGGCCAGCTTTTGAGTGGATAATTTCATTATTATGATGGTTCCTTGTAAAACAAAAATAGTGTTTCCATATTCAAACAGGGTACTTCACTATACAAATAGGAAACAATATGGCAATCTAACATGTCTATTACTGTAACATGATTTGGGAAACCATGCAAGAAGCGGGTGGAGGAAGCTGGCAGCGAACTGCTCCAGTATCCAAAAGCTCGCATTTCAGAGGCGCTTTTAGCGGAGGAGAGATCCACGCCTACGGAGACCAAAATGCGAGGGCCTCACCCCGAGCATTTTATATATGGTCGTAGTTGGCGTTAGCTCGACGCAGCGTTGACAGGAGGAGCCCTCACGAACGCAGTTCGTGACTCTAATGGCTCCGACGTCTTGCCGCCGAGCTAAAGCGAGGGGGCGCAACCAACTCAGCGAGCGTTGGATCTGGACGGGAGCAGTGCCTGAACTTTATCGCTTAGAAATGGTTCAGGAGGCAGGCTCCTCAGCACTCTTGTATAAACAGGAGATGTAAAAACTGTGTAAAATTACTGAAAGAGGAGAGGCACCAGGACGGTTGGTTGACCGCGGTCGAAAACTGTGGTATTATCCCAGTGTTTTTTCACAATATATAATGTGTGTATTTTTATGCACAAGCATCGTTTCAGGAGTTAGGAAAATGGTAAACAAATCCGTAAACAGAGGAAGCCGCAGCAATATTGGCGAGATCATTCCTCACATTGTTCAGACAGCCTGCGCATTCAAGAGTTCGATTACGCTGGAGGTCGGAAGCAGACATGTCAATGCCAAGAGCATCATGGGTGTGATGGCACTGGCCAGTCAGGAAATTACAAACATCAATATCAGTGCCGATGGAACCGATGAGTCGGAAGCCATTCGGGCCATCACCGGATTATTCGAGTGATCGGGCAGATGCACTGGCGTAACAAATGACAGATTTTCTCAGCAGCTTCAGGACAGTTTCAGAAACATAATGACAAAATAGTACTTGACATACAGATTTACCTGGTATATCATATGCCTTGCTGTTGAGGTTTCTCGACAGCAGATGTGAGCTTAGCTCAGCTGGATAGAGCGTTTGGCTACGGACCAAAAGGTCGGGGGTTCGAATCCTCTAGCTCACGTATTAAGGGAATGCGAAAGCATTCCCTTTTTTTGTTTCGTAGGAAATTCCGTCTGGAATTTCCTACGGACCCGATATAAAATCGGGCAAATATCCGGACAACCGCCGCGAAGCGGCTGGCGTGTGAAGCACGCTTTGTTCTTTTATTAAGCCTCCAACACTTCCATTAGACACACGAAAAAGGATGTGCTATGATGTAGCATTATGATGATGTTAAGCAGCTAAGGAGGAAGTAAAATGGATTACGCATCAGAGTCACTGAAAAAGCACTATGAATGGAAAGGAAAGATCGAAACCGGTCTTCGTGCTCAGGTCGACAGCTCGGAAGCGCTGAGCCTGGCTTATACCCCGGGTGTTGCGACTCCCTGCCTGGAGATCCAGAAGGATCCGTCCAAGAGCTATGAGCTGACCCGCCGCTGGAACACGGTTGCGGTGGTGACAGATGGTACCGCGGTTCTGGGACTGGGTGATATCGGTCCGGAAGCAGGTATGCCCGTTATGGAAGGAAAGTGTGTGCTGTTTAAGGCCTTCGGTGATGTGGATGCGTTCCCGCTCTGCGTGCGTTCCAAGGATCCGGATGAGATCGTGAAGACCATCTCTTTGCTGGCCGGCTCCTTCGGCGGTGTTAACCTGGAGGATATTTCCGCTCCGCGCTGCTTTGAAATTGAAGAGAAGCTGAAGGCCTGCACGGATATTCCGATCTTCCACGACGACCAGCACGGCACGGCGGTCATTACTCTGGCCGGTCTGATGAATGCACTGAAGCTGGTGGGCAAGAAGATCGAGGATGTACGGATCGTGACCTCGGGTGCAGGTGCAGCCGGCATTGCGATCATCCGTCTGCTGATCAGCATGGGTCTGAAGGACGTGATCATGACAGACCGTACCGGCGCTATCTATGAGGGCCGTGAGGGTCTCAATCCGATCAAGGAACAGATGGCCAAGATCACCAACCGTCAGAAGATCAAAGGAAGCCTGGCTGAGGTGATCAGGGGTGCTGACGTATTCATCGGTGTTTCCGCACCGGGCACGCTGACCCAGGATATGGTCCGCTCCATGGCGAAGGATCCCATCGTATTTGCCTGTGCCAACCCGACACCGGAGATCTTCCCGGATGAGGCCAAGGCAGCCGGCGCCGCCGTGGTATCCACCGGCCGCAGTGACTTCCCGAACCAGATCAACAATGTGCTGTGCTTCCCGGGCATCTTCAGAGGGGCGCTGGATGTACGTGCCAGTGAGATCAACGATGCCATGAAGATCGCCGCAGCCAAGGCGATTGCTTCGCTGGTCAGCGATGAAGAACTCTGCAGTGATTACATCCTGCCCAAGGCCTTCGATCCCCGCGTAAAGGCTGCCGTGGCCGGTGCAACCGCCCAGGCAGCCAGAGAGAGCGGAGTAGCACGTATTTAAGCTGCTGGATTTTGACTCCGAAAGGATTTTGAAAATGAAAGATCTGAAAGAATATGTAAGAACCATTCCGGATTATCCGGAGCCGGGCATTATGTTCCGGGATGTCACCAGCATTCTTCAGGATGCGGACGGTCTTCAGCTGGCCATCGACAGCCTGCAGGCAAAGATCGGGAATCCGGATGAGGTGGATGTGATCGTGGGTGCCGAGTCCCGCGGCTTTATCTTCGGTATGCCCCTGGCCTACAATCTGCACAAGCCCTTTGTGCTGGTGCGCAAGAAGGGAAAGCTGCCCTGTGAGACCATCTCCCGCAGCTATGATCTGGAGTATGGCAGTGCTACCATCGAGATGCATAAGGATGCCATCAAGCCGGGACAGAGAGTGGTCATCGTGGATGATCTGATCGCCACTGGCGGCACCATCGAGGCAGCGGTCAGGATGGTGGAGGAGCTGGGAGGCAAGGTCGTGAAGATTCTGTTCCTGATGGAACTGGCCGGACTCAACGGACGGGAAAAGCTGGCAGGCTACGACGTGGAGTCGGTGATCTGTTATGAAGGAAAATGATGAGTTGCTGTTTGAACGGTAGTAACTGATGCAGGGGGCGCCAGCCTGTTTGGCCGGCAGCGGCAGACGCGAGAATAGATATGCAGTAAAAGGAGCTGAGAAGTTCTATGGCAGATGGAATCAAAAATGAGAAAACAAACGGCCTGACCGTTGCAAACGATGAGGCTGCTGTAAAGACCATGCAGGATTTTACCAGTCCGGAGATTTTATATCAGGAACTGATCAGCAGTGTGCGTAAGTATCATCCGTCGGACGATCTGTCCCAAATCGAGAAGGCCTATCAGATTGCTTACAATGCACATAAGGGACAGCTGCGAAAGTCCGGTGAGCCGTATATCATCCACCCGCTGTGCGTGGGTATCATTCTGGCGGATCTGGAGCTGGATAAGGAGACCATCGTGGCCGGTATCCTTCACGATGTGGTGGAGGATACGGTGATGACCGGAGAGGAGCTGCGGCAGGAGTTCGGCGAAGAGGTGGAGCTTCTGGTGGATGGCGTTACCAAGCTCGGTCAGCTCAGCTACGATGCGGACAAGCTGGAGGTGCAGGCGGAGAACCTGCGAAAGATGTTCCTGGCCATGGCCAAGGATATCCGGGTCATTCTGATCAAGCTGGCGGACCGTCTGCACAACATGCGTACCCTGCAGTATATGCCGGAAAAGAAGCGCATCGAAAAGGCCCGGGAGACCATGGACATTTATTCGCCCATTGCCCAGCGTCTGGGTATTTCCCGTGTGAAGGTGGAGCTGGACGATCTGTGTCTGAAGTATCTCGAGCCGGAGGCCTACTACGATCTGGTGGAGAAGGTGGCTCTGAAAAAGGATGCCCGCCTGCGCTTTGTCAATGAGATCGTGACGGAGGTCAGCGGCCACATCGAAGCCGCCGGCATTAAGGCGCATATCTACGGACGTGCCAAGCATTTCTTCAGCATCTATAAAAAGATGGTCAATCAGCAGAAGTCGCTGGATCAGATCTACGACCTGTTCGCGGTGCGCATCATCGTGGACAGCGTCAAGGACTGCTATGCGGCTCTGGGTGTGATCCATGAGATGTATAAGCCCATTCCGGGACGTTTCAAGGATTACATCGCCATGCCCAAGCAGAACATGTACCAGTCTCTGCATACCACGCTGATCGGACCTCATGGTACCCCCTTTGAGATCCAGATCCGCACGGCGGAGATGCACCGTGTGGCGGAGTATGGTATTGCAGCGCACTGGAAGTATAAAGAGGAGTCGGCCGGCAAGAAGGTATCCACCGACAAGCAGGAGGAGAAGCTGACCTGGCTGCGTCAGATCCTGGAGTGGCAGCAGGATATGTCGGACAACCGCGAGTTCATGAGCCTGCTCAAGAACGACCTGGATCTGTTCAATGACAGTGTTTACTGCTTTACACCGGCGGGTGATGTCAAGAATCTGCCGGCCGGATCGACACCGGTGGATTTTGCCTACAGTATCCACAGTGCCGTGGGCAACCGCATGGTGGGAGCCCGGGTCAACGGACGGCTGGTACCCATCGATTATGTGATCCAGAACGGTGACCGGATCGAGGTCATCACCTCCCAGAACAGCCGGGGCCCCAGCCGGGACTGGCTGAAGATCGTTAAGAGTACCCAGGCGAAGAACAAGATCTCCCAGTGGTTCAAACAGGAGCTGAAGGAAGAGAATATCGTGCGGGGACGTGATTCGCTGCATGCCTACTGCCGCTCCCACATGATCCTGCTTTCCGACCTGACGAAGCCCGAGTACCAGGAAACGGTGTTGCGTAAATACGGTTTCCGGGACTGGGATTCCGTGCTGGCAGCAGTGGGACACGGCGGCCTGAAGGAAGGCCAGATCGTCAACAAGCTGATGGAGGCTTATGAGCGGGACAAGAAGTCCAAGGTGACGGATGCCCAGGTACTGGCGGAGGCACAGGCCAATAAGGATAAGCCCAGAAAGTCCCGCTCCAGCAGCGGTATCATCGTCAAGGGTATCGATGACGTGGCGGTGCGGTTTGCCAAGTGCTGCAGCCCGGTGCCCGGGGATGAGATCGTGGGCTTTGTGACCAGAGGACGCGGCGTGACCATCCATCGGACGGACTGCGTCAACATCATCGGTATGCCGGAGATCGAGAGAGCCCGGCTCATTGATGCGGACTGGCAGCATGGCAGCGAGCAGCAGAGCGTATACACGGCGGATATTATGATCTATGCCACCAATCGAACGGGCCTGCTGGTGGATATTACAAAGATCTTCACCGAAAGAAAGATCGACATGAACTCGGTCAACTGCCGGGCCAACCGTCACGGACAGGCCACAGTGGAGGTGGAGTTTGAGATCCGGAGCACCGAGGAGCTGCGGGTCCTGATCGAGAAGATACGGCAGGTGGAGAGCGTGATCGACATTCAGAGAAAGACAGGTTGAGTATGCGAATTGAGCAGATGGTGCTGGGGATGGTTGGAACCAACTGTTACCTGGCGGTGAATGAAGCGGCCGGCCAGCTGGTGATCATCGATCCGGCGGACGACCCGCAGCGGATCATGCAGAAGATCGAACAGACGGGAGCCGTTCCGGCGGCGATCCTGCTGACACATGGTCATTTTGATCACATCGGTGCGGCATCGGCTTTGAAGGAACATTATCAGATTCCGGTCTGCTGTATGCGGCAGGAGCTCGACACACTGAGAGATCCCCAGATCAACCTTACCGGGATGGGCGGACGGGCTTATACCATGGAGGCGGATACACTGCTGGAGGACGGTCAGGAACTGGCGCTGGCGGGACTTTCGATCCGCGTACTGCATACCCCCGGTCATACGGCGGGCGGAGCCTGCTACTACGTGGAGGAGGCAGCGGTTTTATTTGCCGGCGATACGCTGTTTCAGGAATCCGTGGGACGAACAGATTTCCCCACCGGATCCATGGGGCAGCTGGTGCGTTCTGTCCGGGAAAAGCTGCTGACGCTGCCCGGAGATACCAGAGTGCTTCCGGGACACGGGCCGGCTACCAGCATTGAATGGGAACAGCGGCATAATCCGTTTCTGTAACAGGCCCCGGAGCGAGCTGCCGTATCTGCCGGATATCACGGCTGGAGGGCTGTGCGGGGGGGGCGGCAGACAAAGACGACAGGGATAGATTGGGGATACAGATGATAGCTGTACAGTACAACAAAACCGATTTTGAATACGATATTTACTCTTTGATCAAGGAGTTTTATCCCCGGGAAGAGATCCGTGTGGATACAGCCCCCTTTCCGGAGGAGGCAAGCCTTCGCATTACGGTGGTCTATGGGGAACAGGAGATCTCACTGACAGCCGCGGGAGAATGGGAGGAGCTCGAAAAGCTTACGCCGGAGCAGCGAACCCGTCGCATCGCGGTGGAGTATGACCGGAGTCGCCCGGACACCAAGAGTGCGCTGAAGAAGATTCTCTATGAGCTGCTGACCGATCTGAGCGGCAGGGAACAGCCCTGGGGAGATCTCACCGGTATTCGTCCCACCAAGATCCCGATGCAGTGGCTCCGGGAGGGACTGAGCGAGGATCAGATCCGCCGGAAGATGAAGGAAAACTATTTTGTCAGTGACCGGAAGACGGAGCTGGCGCTGGATATTGCCCGGCGGGAAAAACGTCTGCTGGACGATCTGGATTACCGGAAGGGCTACAGCCTGTATATCGGCATTCCCTTCTGCCCGTCCATCTGCCTGTACTGCTCCTTCAGCTCCAGCCCGCTGCATGTGTGGAAGGATCGGGTGGATGATTATGTGACGGCTCTTTGCCGGGAGATCGACCAGACGGTCCCGCTGATGGAGCCTTTGCAGCTGCAGACCATCTATATGGGCGGCGGCACGCCGACGACGCTGTCGCCGGAGCAGATGGACCGGGTGCTGACCCATGTGGAGGACCGGTTTGACCTGTCCGGTGTGCGGGAGTTTACCGTGGAAGCCGGACGCCCGGACAGCATCACGAAGGAGAAGCTGGAGGTCCTGCGCCGGCATGGCATTGACCGGATCTCCATCAATCCCCAGACCATGAACCAGAAGACGCTGGATCTGATCGGGCGTCATCATACGGTGGAGGAGATCAGGGAATGCTTTTCCATGGCCCGGTCGTTGGGCTTTACGAACATCAATGCCGACCTGATCGTGGGTCTGCCGGGAGAGGGAATGGATGAGGTGGCTCATACCATGGAGGAGATTCGTGCCCTGGCGCCGGAGAGTGTGACGGTGCATTCCCTGGCCCTGAAGCGGGCGGCCCGTCTTTCGCAGATGTGGGCTGAATATGGCGAGATCTCCTTTATGAGCAGTGACCGGATCATGGAGCACACCGGTGAGGTCTGTGCCCAGATGGGGCTGGTTCCCTACTACCTGTATCGGCAGAAGAATATGGCCGGCAACTTTGAAAATGTGGGCTATGCCCTGCCGGGACAGGAGTGCCTTTACAATATCTTGATAATGGAAGAGGTTCAGAGTATACTTGCGCTGGGCGCCGGAGCGTCCACCAAGATCATCTTCCCGGATGAGCACATTGAGCGGGTGGAGAATGTGAAGGATATCCGCAGTTATCTGGAGCGAACGGATGAGATGATCGCCCGCAAGAGCGTGATCCCGTCGATGATCGCCGGGACCTGGAAAAAGAACTGACAGATTTTGGATCCGCTGCGGTCCCCGTGCAGGCAGAGGTTTGTACGGAGTCGGAGCAGCAGGGCGTGTTGGAATGGAGAAATACTATGGCTGAGAGCATGAAGGGTCTGAAACGGACCCACAGATGTACAGAAGTGACGGAGGCGAACATCGGCGAAGAAGTGGTGCTGATGGGCTGGACGCAGAAGAGAAGAAACCTGGGCGGCATGATCTTTGTGGATCTGCGCGACCGAACCGGTCTGATGCAGATCGTCTTTGACGTCAACGACATCGGAGAGGAAGCCTTTGAGAAGGCGGGTACCATTCGTAATGAGTTCGTACTGGCGGTGACCGGTATCGTTGAGCGAAGAGCCGGCGCTGTGAATGAAAAGCTGAAGACCGGTACGCTGGAGATCCGTGCCAAGGCACTGCGCATTCTGGCTGAGTCGGAAACTCCGCCCTTCCCCATTGAGGAGAACAGCCAGACCAGAGAGGATCTGCGTCTGAAATATCGTTTTCTGGATCTGCGCCGTCCGGATATCCAGCACGGCATCATGGTCAAGAGCCAGGTAATGACCCTGTCCCGTTCCTTCATGGCCAATGAAGGCTTCCTGGAGGTGGAAACTCCGATTCTTGGCAAGAGTACCCCGGAGGGTGCCCGTGACTATCTGGTACCGAGCCGTATCTATCCGGGCCGTTTTTTCGCACTGCCGCAGTCTCCGCAGCTGTTCAAGCAGCTGCTCATGGTAGCGGGCTACGATCGCTATTTCCAGATCGCCCGCTGCTTCCGTGATGAGGATCTGCGTGCAGACCGTCAGCCGGAGTTCACCCAGATGGACATGGAGCTGAGCTTCGTGGATGTGGACGATGTCATCGAGGTCAACGAGAGACTGCTGAAGCATCTGTGGAAGGAAGTGCTGGGAATCGACCTGCAGACACCGTTCCGCCGCATGACCTATCGCGAGGCCATGGACCGTTTCGGTTCCGACAAGCCGGATCTGCGTTTTGGCATGGAGCTGCATGATGTTTCGGATGTGGTAAAGGACTGTGGCTTCTCGGTATTCTCCGGAGCTGTTGCAAACGGCGGCAGCGTGCGCGGTATCTGCGTCAAGGGCGAAGCCGGCATGCCGCGTAAGAAGATCGATGCGCTGACGGATTTCGTCAAGGGCTATGGCCTGAAGGGTCTGGCTTATCTGGCTGTACAGACGGATGGCATCTACAAGTCCTCCTTTGCTAAATTCATGCAGCCGGAGGAGCTGGAGGCACTGGTGAAGGCCATGGATGCGGAGCCGGGAGATCTGCTTCTGTTTGCAGCAGATAAGACGAAGCTGGCCTGTGAGACCATGGGCGCTCTGCGCTGCGAGCTGGCCCGTCGCCTGGAGCTGATCGACAAGTCAAAATTCGAATTCCTCTGGGTAGTGGAGTTCCCGCTTCTGGAGTGGGATGAGGAAGAGCAGCGCTTCAGCGCCATGCATCATCCGTTTACCATGCCCATGGAGGAGGATCTGCCTCTGATCGACTCCGATCCGGGTGCGGTTCGCGCCAAGGCTTACGATATCGTGCTGAACGGCTGCGAGATCGGTGGCGGCAGTGTGCGTATCCACCAGAACGATATTCAGGAGAAGATGTTCGAGTGCCTCGGCTTCACAAAGGAGGCGGCCTACGAGCAGTTCAGCTTCCTGCTGGATGCCTTCAAGTACGGTGTTCCGCCTCACGCAGGTCTGGCCTACGGTCTGGATCGTATCGTAATGCTGATGCTCGGTCTGGACAGCATCCGCGATGTTATTGCCTTCCCGAAGGTGAAGGATTCCTCCTGCCTGATGACCCAGGCACCGGGAACGGTTGCACCGAAGCAGCTGGAAGAACTGGGGCTGAATATCGAGGTCATCGCAGATACGGAAGATAAAGAATAGTCACAGTTCGGATGGTTTGAAACCGCGAAGTGTTTTTCTGTATCCGCGGAAATTCCCGAGGGTAACAGAGGATAAACGTCCGGTATCCGGACGTGTCATGCAGCCGCAGTATCCATTTCATATAGAATGCGACAAGTGACGGATCCACATAAAAATAAAGCTGCCGACCGGCAGATGCTTTGCATGAAAGCAGAGCATGCCGGCGGCAGCTTTTCGTTTGCGTGATCAAAGGGGCAAAAGTCACATTTCACTTCGTGCTTGTGTGAAAGTGGGGTGTGACATAGGGCCACATGATTCGGCGTTTGATATCCTGAGCTTTACAGGAACGTTCGAGCGAAAATGGTTCGGTCTATAGAAATCTTCTGCACAGATACACCAGGATTCCAACCCAGAGCAGACACAGGGCCGGCATACCGATGACAAAGGACTGGTGACGGGTCTTGTGCCGCACCAGATACATGCCGGCCAGACTGCCGAAGGCACCGCCGCAGGCGGCAATCAGAAACAGGGTCTTCTCCGGAATGCGCCAGGCACCGCGCCGGGCTTTGCTTTTGTCGATGCACATGGAAAGCAGACCGATCACATTGGCGATCAGCAGGTATGTTATTAAATGCTTCATAGTGATATCCTCCTGTTGCCAAGCTAATCGATTGGACGGGAGATGTCAATGTGAAAATACTCACGAAACGTTCAAGAAGAATTCACATTTTCTTCCTATACTTTTAAAGGTGTAGATGGTAGGATAAACTCGAAAAAAATTTGCTTTCAGCTGTTAAAGATGTCGCCGGTCCGGCGGCAGAAGGATTGGAAGGTTTATGAAGAAAACTGGAATTATTGTGACGGCGGCCCTGCTGGCCTGCGCAGCAGGCGGCGGTTCGTATTATCATTTTGTATATAAGAAGGCAGCGAATGGGACCGGGCGTGTATCCTCCCAGAGCGAGGATGCGGTCTATGTCAATTCGGTGGAGATGCTGGCCGGGCTGATGAGCGCGGATACGACGATCCAGCGCTATGCCGGTGTGGTGGAGCCCCAGGAGACCTGGTCTGCGAAGACCGGCAGTGACAAGACCATTGCCGAGACCTTTGTCAAGGTGGGGGATACCGTCAAAAAAGGGGATAAGCTGTTTGCCTACGATACCTCGGAGGATGAGGATAAGCTGGTGCAGACGCAGATCGACAAGGAGCGGGCCACCAACGACATCGACACCACCAGGGTGGAGCTGGAGCAGGCCAAAAAGGAGAAGGAAAAGGCATCGGCGGATGCGCAGCTTGAATATACGGTACAGATCGCAACCCTGGAAAACTCCATCAAACAGAATGAGTATGAAAACAAGCAGCGGGATGTGGAGATGAAAAATCTGCAGGATGCCATCGCATCGGCGGATGTGAAGAGCGAACTGGACGGTGTGGTCAAGAGCATCAATGACACGAATAAGAGCAATGCGGGCTTTGACGGCGGCAGCGATGCCTATATCACCATCATGGCGGTGGGGGATTTCCGAATCAAGGGATCGGTCAATGAGCAGAATTTCCGATCCATCGAGGAGGGCATGGATGTGCTGGCCTTCTCCCGGGTGGATCCGGAGCAGTACTGGCGCGGACAGATCACCCAGATCAAGACGGACAACAGTGAGACCAATCAGTCGGACAGCAGCGGCTTCGGGGACAGCTCGGACAACGGAACCAATTCCACGGTATACCCGTTCTATGTGCAGCTGGAGTCTTCGGAAGGACTGATGCTGGG
This sequence comes from Lachnospiraceae bacterium, assembly GCA_030526245.1. Taxonomy (GTDB): domain Bacteria; phylum Bacillota; class Clostridia; order Lachnospirales; family Lachnospiraceae; genus Merdiplasma. The sequence goes on along the minus strand of JAUNDD010000005.1, from coordinate 53,985 downwards.
GCAGCATCTGTATCTGGAGCCGGATGTGGGCCAGACCAGCCAGCGGGATGGAATCTGGCTGGAAAGCTACTATTTCAATGATCTGGATACGGACAGTGTCTGGGTCTGGGCTGCGGATGGAAAGAATCTTCTGGAAAAGCGCAGCGTACAGCTGGGCGATTATGATGAGGAAATGGACCGGTACCAGATTCTGGAAGGGCTGGAGGCCTCGGATTATATCTGCGCACCCCAGGATATGCTGGAGGTCGGGGCACCGGTGATCTATGTGGATTATGGCGCTGGCGTGATGCAGGGCGACGAATCTGCCTACTGGGAGATGGAAGGCGGCTCCTTCGAGGAATGGGGCGGCGATTTCGGCGGTTCCTGGGAAGACTGGGATTACGGCGGCTCCTGGGAGGACGGTGACTGGGATGATGCCGGTTGGGACGATGAAGAATGGGACGACGAAGAATGGAGCGACGAGGACGGAGAAGAAGTGGACTTTACCACGATGACCGGTCTTTCGGCTCGATCCGATTTCGGGGACGACGAATATACACAGTTTGACGATGAATACTCGGATGATGAGTACAGCGATGAGGATGATGAGTAAGCATGCTTCTTAAACTTGACCATATTAATAAAGACTATGTGACGGGCAAGCTGGTGGTTCCGGCTCTGAAGGATGTGACGCTCCACGTGGAAGAAGGGGAGTATGTGGCGATCATGGGACCCTCCGGCTCCGGAAAGTCCACACTGATGAATATCATCGGTTTCCTGGACAAGCCCACATCCGGTGTCTATGAACTGAACGGCCGCAACGTGATGGGCCTGAATGAAAAAGAAATGGCGGATCTGCGGCTGAATAACCTGGGCTTTGTTTTCCAGAACTTCCAGCTGCTGCCCCGGGTCAGTGCCCTGGAAAATGTGGCGCTGCCGCTGGTGTATGCCGGCGTCCGCAAGAGTGAGCGGATCAAACGGGCCAGAGCGGCGCTGGAGATGGTGGGACTGGGAGAGCGATGCAGCTTCAAGCCGACCCAGCTCTCCGGTGGACAGAAGCAGCGCGTGGCCATCGCCCGGGCGATGGTGAACAACCCGAAGATCCTGCTGGCGGATGAGCCCACGGGTGCGCTGGATTCCAAGTCCAGTAAGCAGCTGATGGAGCTGTTTGATGAATTGAATGAAAACGGAGTAACCATCATCATGATCACCCATGCGCCGGAGATGGCGGCATATGCCAGGCGCATTGTGGACATCTTTGATGGTGAGATCTCGGAAAGGACGGTGAGCACGTGAAGGCAAAGACAGTTGTGATCACGGTGCTGGTGGTGGGCGGTCTGACCACGGCCTCCATCGTAGCCGTTCGAAAGCTGGCCCCCTCCTCCATCGGAACGATGCGCGCCGTCAAGGTAGTGCCGGTGAGTTCGGTGGTAGATGAATGGATGGCCTATGATGATGAATATGAAGGTCTGATCTACGGCAGCATCGAGTCCCGCAGCATTCAGAGGGTGCAGCTGGACAATGACCTGACTGTGGAAAAGGTCTATGTGAATCCGGGTGATGTGGTAAAGGTCGGCGATCCGCTGATGAAATACGACATGACGCTGCTGAAACTGCAGCGGGAGCGGGAGGATCTGCGGCGGCAGCAGCTGGAGATCAATCTGAAAAAACAGGAAAAGGCGCTGGCCAAGCTGAAAAGCAATCCCAATGCCGCCTATGAGGAACCGGCTCAGGTGGATGAGGCGGAGGATGACGATGCAGAGCTGACCGGAAGCGCGGACCTGCCGCTGGAGGCCGAAGAACTGATCGAGGATCCCGGCAGTGAAGAGGCGGCGGATGGTCTGATTACGGACGAGATGTCCGGGGATGGGCTGATCGAAGAGGAGGACGATGAGGCAGCGGCTGAGATGGCCGGGGTCGAGGAGCTGGAAAAATATGACAGCTACCGGGGCGAAGGCAGTCAGAGGGCGGAAGCTGCAGGCAATGCCGATGGGGTGGATGACCAGGTGCTGCTGGATGCCATGACCCGGTTTATGCAGCTGGAACGAGATATCGCGGCAGCCCGCAGGCAGGAAACGGCCATGGAGCCGAAGCTGCTGGAGGAGGCACTGGGCCTGTTTACGCAGACGCTGGCGGCGACTCCGCTGGAGGCGGAGGGGACCCTGGAGGTGTTCGGGGATCTGACGGGGCAGGAGCGCCGGGAACCGGACTATATGCTGTCCCCGGCTGTGCTTGGGCTGCTGTCCCGTCTGGAAAACCAGGCCCGGGAGGAAGGCCGGACGGACGGTGTCTCTTCGGCAGAGACCCAGATCACGCTGTACCGGGCCTTTGCCAATGTCTGCTATTATGATCTGCTGGAGCAGATCGAAAGAGTGAAGGAAGAAGCGGCCAACGACGAAGGGGCGGTGTCGGAAGAGGCTGCGGCGGCGTTGCTGGATTCCTATTACCGTTTCAAGGTCAACTGGTTCCGTATTCAGCAGGTGTTGGAAAAACGGATGCTGCTGGTCAGCGGTGAGGACAAGGCGGAGCGAAAGGAAGCGGTCCGTGCACAGATCGACCGGATGGATGCGTCCTACCAGGAAGCCATCGAAAAGGCTCTTGAACTGGAAGAGGAAGAGAGCATCACGAAGGGACTGCGGCGCGTGCTGCAGATCGAAAGCACGAAGCTGCCGAACTCATCCGAAGAAGAGAACGCGTGGACGCGGTATCAGGAGTCGGCGGAAGCTGAGAGCGGATCGGAGCCGGCGGGTGATGACCTGGCACCTCAGAATATGGCGGGTGACGGGACGGATCCCCAGGCAGAAACCGGAGATATCCCGGGAGCAGATCCGTCCCGGTCCCCGGCGGATGGGAAGGGTGAAGCTGACCCGGATCAGGGGACGGAGCCCGGTGAGGACATCGGCGGTGAAGACCTGATCGATCCCGATAATGGCGGAAACGGATCGGATACAGAGGTGCCCGGCGGCGAGATCGTGGATTCGGGAGACGAATGGCCCGGGGAGACAGAGGATCTGATCGAGGATCCGAGCGTCGAGGAAACACTGCCGCTTCCGGGGGAGAATCCCGGTGAAAGCGGAGCCGAGACGAGTCTGCAGCGGGAGATCTACAAGTTCCTGCTGATGGAATCTTACCTGCGCTCCGGCTATTCGGAGGATCCGTCCCAGCTGAAGCAGGCGGACATCGATACGGCGCTGAGCATTTATCAGACGAGTCTGGCGGGCCTTCCTTCCGAGGAGAACGGCACAGCGGTGCGTTTTGCGGAGGATGTGCTGAAAAACGAACGCCTGGAGGGAATCTACCTCCTCCGTGACGAAGTGGTTCGCGAGGTGGAAAGCATGGAGGAATCCACCCGGGATACCGGTGATCCGGTGACGGCATCGGAGATGATCACCTCCCTGTACCGGGGCTATGCGAATGTCTGCTTTTACAATGTGGTAAGCCGCATGAATACGCTGCAGGCCTGCGTGCAGGCGGCGACAGACGCCGGCGGTGGGGTGCTGAGCGGAGTTGCACTGAAAAATCTGCAGGGTCAGATCGGGGACGCGGTGGACGCCTATTATAAATTTGATGTCAACTGGAACGGAGCCGGCGGTGTAAGCCTGAAGGACAGGCTGAGTGCCTATATGTCTTCCGAGGCGATGGGACAGCTGTCCGCAGACTATGTGAAAGCACTGGCGCCCTATGCGGGCTCCGATGCGAATCTGGAAAAGGATGCAGCGTCTCTGGTCCCGGAAGGATCCCTGTCCCGGCTCGTCCGTCAGCTTCTGCAGGAGCTTCTGATCGAGGACGAGACCGAGCGGCCCACGGAGCCAAACCCGGATGGCGGTGACGGCTACGATGGTGATGACGGGGATGCCGGCAGCGGCTTCTCGAAAGAGGAATATGAGGCAGCGATCCGTGTGGCTGAGGAGGCCATTGCGGAATACAAGCTGCAGCTGCGGGAGAGCGAGCTGAAGCTTCGGCAGTATGACCGCAAGCTGGAGAAGGAGACCGTGAAGGCCACCATCGCCGGCGTGGTCAAGGAGGCCGGATCGGAGAATGAAGGTGGACTGGATGATGCCTTTATCACGGTGACCGGTGATGCCGGCATGTATGCCGTGGGCAGCGTCGGTGAGCTGGAGCTGGATACCGTCAAGGTGGGCGATGTGGTCACGGGAACCTGTGATGACAACGGCGTCAGCTTTACGGCAAAGATCACGGAGATCTCCGAGTACCCCAAGGACGGCAGCGATGACAGCTTCGGCTTCTGGGGCTGGGGCATGGATGCCGGTAATTCGAATGTGTCCAAGTATCCGTTCTATGCCTATATCGAGGATTCGGAGGATATCATTGAAAGCTCCGCGTCCATGAAGATCCAGAAATCCGATCAGAGCAAGGGCTTTTACATTTCGGATATGATGGTGCGGACGGATGTGTCCGGACGCCCCTATGTGTTTGTCAAGGGCAAGGACGGTCTGCTGACACAGCAGTACGTCAGGACCGGATCGAAATCCTACGGAAGCATCGAGATCCTGGGCGGACTGAGCCAGAATGCCATGATCGCCTTCCCCTACGGCACGGCTGTGGTGGAGGGAGCCAGAACCGTGGATGCGGACAGTCTGTATGAAGAGTATTACGAATAGAGAAAGGGGAAAGAGCATTGCTTGAAAATATAAGGCAGGCATTTAAGGGCATCTGGTCCCATAAGATGCGCTCGTTTCTGACGATGCTGGGCATTATCATCGGTATCGCCGCTATCATCGCCATTGTCTCTACGATCCAGGGCAGTAATGATAAGATCCAGGCCAATCTGATCGGTGCCGGTAACAACACCGTCAAGGTGCGGCTCAGTGAGGGTGGCTACGAGTATACGATCTACGATTCCTCCTCGATCCCGGCGGGGATTCCCCAGGTCAGTGATGCCGTTCTGAAAAAGATCGCTGATCTGGACGAGGTGGAGTCGGTGACGGCCTACACCACCCGCAATATCTCCGAAGGTGTCTACTATAAGAACCAGGGCATTCAGGACCTGCATATCAGCGGTGTGGATGAGAATTACTTTTCCACCTGCGGCCTGACCCTCAAGTCCGGCCGGAGCTTTCTGCCCATGGACTATGAGAATTTCCGGCCGGTGCTGATCCTGGACGATGTGGCGGCGCTGACACTGTTCAAGGATGAGAACCCGCTGGGTAAGACCGTGGAGATCTCGAAGGCTCCGTTTACCGTCGTGGGGATCGTAACCAAACAGTCCTCGGAGGTCATGATCGAGAGCATCGAGGATTACAGTATCTATCAGGATACCAGCAACGGCCTGATCTTTGTGCCGAAAGCCACCTGGCCGGTCATCTACAACTACGACGAGCCGGAGAATGTGACGGTGCGGGCGACCAGTACGGACACCATGATCAAGGCCGGTAAGAAGACGGCGGACCTGCTCAATGAGATGGTGCCGCAGAGCAGTGACATCAAATATGAGGCCCAGGACCTGGTACAGCAGGCCAAGCAGCTGCAGAAGGCCAAGAATGCCACCAATCAGCAGCTGATCTGGATCGCCGGCATCTCCCTGCTGGTAGGCGGTATCGGTGTCATGAACATCATGCTGGTATCCGTCACCGAGAGAACGGCGGAGATCGGTCTGAAAAAGGCCATCGGCGCCCGGAAGAAGACCATTCTGGCCCAGTTCCTGACGGAGGCGGCGGTGCTGACCTCTCTGGGAGGCTTTTTGGGAGTGGCCTGCGGCATCGGGGCGGCCAATGTGATCCATTCCATTACGGGACTGCCGGTGGGCATCAATGTGCCGGCGGCGGTGATCGCAGTGGTCTTTTCCATGATCATCGGCATCGTCTTCGGTTTCCTGCCTTCGGTGCAGGCGGCCAACCTGGATCCCATTGAGGCGCTGCGCAGAGAATAAGGAGAATGCAGAGCCGGATCTGACCGTTCGCCTGGTGGATAGCAGCGGGCGGCCTGCAGCCCTCGGGATTTTGCCGCATACGCGGAAAAACACCTCGCGGAATCGAACTGCCTGAACTGTAACAGCTGTAACCGAAGATTTTTTATGAGATGAAAAAAGGGCTTGCGTTATCGCAGGCCCTTGTGTTATATTTTACGAGTTGTAAATTACATTATCGCGTAAACTCATGTGTTTCCGCCACGGTGCCTGTGGTCAGAGCAGGTTTAGACCGGATCGGCGCAGGTCGGAGGAGACGGCGGTTTACGTAAGAAAAAACCAAAAGGAGAAAAGACATGAGCGTTATTTCAATGAAGCAGTTACTTGAAGCAGGTGTTCATTTCGGACATCAGACCAGAAGATGGAACCCGAAAATGAAGCCGTACATCTACACCGAGAGAAACGGTATCTACATCATCGACCTGCAGAAGTCTGTTGGCATGGTAGACGATGCTTACAAGGCTGTAGCTGATATCGTAGCTGACGGCGGCACCATCCTGTTCGTTGGTACCAAGAAGCAGGCTCAGGACGCTGTTGCTGCTGAGGCAGAGCGTTGCGGCATGTACTTCGTAAACGAGAGATGGCTTGGTGGTATGCTGACCAACTTCAAGACCATCCAGTCCCGTATCAAGAGACTGAAAGAGATCGAGACCATGCAGGAAGACGGAACCTTCGCTGTACTTCCGAAGAAGGAAGTTATCGCTCTGAAGAAGGAGCTGGAGAAGCTGCAGAAGAACCTTGGCGGTATCAAGGAAATGAAGAAGATCCCGGATGCTATCTTCGTAATCGACCCGAAGAAGGAAAAGATCTGCGTTCAGGAAGCACATGCTCTGGGCATCAAGCTGATCGGTATCTGCGACACCAACTGCGATCCGGAAGAGCTGGATTACGTAATCCCGGGTAACGACGATGCGATCCGTGCTGTTAAGCTGATCGTTTCCAAGATGGCTGACGCTGTTATCGAAGCTAAGCAGGGCCTTGAGGCTGCACAGGCTGTTCCGGGCGAGTTCGTTGACGAGGTTCCGGTAGAGGCTGTCATCGACGCTGAGTAATTATTCCGGCTTGCAAGGCATGCATTGCCTTGCAGGGCTGGTATTGAGTGAGGCCGCATGAAGATGGGGCCTCATTCACATAAGTGTTGTTGTTGTGATCGTTCCCTTGCTTTTTGACGGAGCGGGACGGGGCGGCGCAACGTATTGTCTGCAGGGCCGGATCCTTTTAAGCCGGACTGCAATGATCCGTCCGCATGAAGCGGACAAGATAGGAGATAGAATCATGGCAATTACAGCAGCAATGGTAAAAGAGTTAAGAGAAGTTACCGGTTCCGGTATGATGGACTGCAAGAAGGCCCTGACCGCTACCGAGGGTGATATGGACAAGGCCGTTGAATGGCTGAGAGAAAAGGGTCTGGCTACCGCTCAGAAGAAGGCAAGCCGTATCGCAGCTGAAGGTCTGGCTAAGGTTCTCGTTTCTGAGGATGGCAAGAAGGCTGTCGCTGTAGAGGTTAATGCGGAGACTGACTTCGTTGCTAAGAACGAAAAGTTCCAGAACTACGTTGCACAGGTTGCTGAGCAGGCTATGGAGACCGGCGCAGCAGATATCGATGCATTCCTGGCTGAGCCGTGGAAGTTCGATACCAGCGTGACCGTTAAGGAAGCTCTGGCTGGCATGGTAGCTGTGATCGGCGAGAACATGAACATCCGTCGTTTCACTCAGCTGCAGGAAGACAACGGTTTTGTTGCATGCTACACCCATATGGGCGGCAAGATCGGCGTTCTGCTTGACGTTGTAACCGACGTTGTGAACGATGAGATCAAGGACATGGCTAAGAACATTGCTATGCAGGTTGCAGCTATGAAGCCGGAGTACACCTCTGAGGCAGAGATCAGCGACGAGTACATCGCAAAGGAGAAGGAGATCATCATCTCCTCCAGCCTGAACAGCCCGGATACCCTTCCGAAGCCGATCCTGAACAAGCTGATCGAGACCGCTATCAACGAGAAGGTTTGGAGCGACGAAGACATCGCTATGTTCGAAGAGAAGAAGAGCAACTTCCAGTTCGTATTCAACTTCCTGTCCAAGGAAGCAAAGCCGCAGCTGGCACAGCTTGCTGTTGCTGACAGAGCAAACATCGAAGGCAACAAGATCTTCATGGGCGCTGTAGACGGACGTATCAAGAAGCAGATGAAGGAAGTTTGCCTGCTGAGCCAGCCGTACGTAAGAGCTGAGGACAGCAAGACCACCGTTGGTCAGTATGTTGCACAGGTTGCTAAGGCAAACGGCGCTAACATCACCATCAAGGGCTTCGTTCGTTTCGAGACCGGTGAAGGTATCGAGAAGAAGCAGGAAGACTTCGCTGCAGAGGTTGCTGCACAGATGGCTGGAAAGTAATTTTTCCAAACAGAACCATTCCCGGAAGTGTTTCGGGTTTAATGAAAGGGAGAGCGGAAACGCTCTCCTTTTCGATTCATATGGCTGCGCCTCATATGGCTGCGCCGAGCCACCAGAGGAACGCTCGTTGGAGATGGCTTTGGACATGCTCCGTAAGAAAAGGTTACAGTTCAGGCGGTTCGATTCCGCGAGACGTTTGGCCGCGTATGCGGCAAAATCCCGAGGCTTACAAGAAAAGTGGATTTCCCGGACCGAACAGGCTATAATAGACAGAAAATGGTTGTGAAGCAGCGTAAGAGCAGATCATGATTGGGAGAGGTATATGAAGAAAAGAGCCTGGTTTGGCCTGATGGCCGGAATCCTGATGATGGGGATGAGCGTTGGCGGAGAAGAGCGGACTCAGATCGACCGTGCGGAGTACGAGGTCCTGGAAAAAGAAGAGACACTGGCTTTGTCGGCGATGACGGAGGAAATGGATGCTGTTCATTCGTCCGGAAGTTTGAAAGAGGTGCTTTGCGAGGAAGAACGGCTGATTGATCCGGCTGATGACGAAGGAATCGAGGAGTATACCGCCTCAGATGGAGAGTTGCTGGATCTGACCCGGGAAGAGCCGCATTTGGACGGGGATCTGACGGATCTGATCCGGGAAGAGCCGTTTTGGGACGGGGAGCTAACGGATCTGATCACGGAAGAGGAGTCCGGAGCGGAACAGGCGGGGACACAGCTAAGTGCATCCTCGTATCCGCATCGGGCCACCAGCACCCAGAAGGGCGTGACGCTGGTGGTGGAATGGGAGGAACCGGTTTTGGGACAGCCCACCACCTTTCATGTTTCGGCGGAAAACGGAACCGGAGTCTATAAATTTTATATGTGGATGCCGATGTATTCCAGCCCCGGGGAAAAGTGGAGCGAATCCGTGGCGGACGTTCGGAAATGGAAGTGGAAGGACTATACACAGAAATGTGAAGCCTTTGATTTTGATTTCACGATGATGGCTTCGGGAACCTACACCTGCCGTTTTTCGGTGATGGAATTTACGGAGACAGGAGTCAACCAGGTCTTCAATGCGGACATGGAGATCGAGGTGGAGGACCCGGCCTATCCCAGCGTGAATGACCGGGCGGTTGCGGCGGTGAAGACCGCCAGAGAGCAGACGGACGGCTCAGATTATCAGATGGCACTGTGGCTACATGACTGGCTGCTGGATCAGCTGGAGTATGACGGCACGTTCGTCTGGTCCTCGGCAGAGAGCGCACTGACCAGGGGGCTCGGCACCTGCCAGGCTTACACCAATGCCTATATGAAGCTGCTGTCAGCGGCCGGCATTGCCAATACGGATATCCGGGATGATGCCGATTATCATACCTGGAATGCGGCAAAGCTGGATGGAAAGTGGGTGCAGATCGACTGCACCTGGGATGATGCGGATCCGAAGTACTACAGCTTTGATGTGCGGCATCTGTATTTCGGCCTGACGGATGAGCTGATGGCGATTGCCCATCCGGGGCACGCGGGCATCTATTCTGCGGCGGGGTATACTACCAGATCCACGACGCTGGAGCATCAGTACTTTGTCCGTTCCGGGGATGCGGCGGCCTGGGCCCAGACCTATGCGCAGCAGATCCGGGAAAAACTGAAGGTGGGAGAGAAGGAATTTGTGCTTCCGGCAGATAATGGCAAAACACCCGATGGCATGGCCGGAATACTCAACGGAGTGACGGCTTATGCGCTGTCTCAAATGGACTGGGGGCTGGGAGATTCCGGACTCAGGCTGGCGGTGACCGGAGATGCGGCACAGTTTTCCTTTAGCGTACAGTCCCTTTCGGATCAGCCGCCGCAGCCGGGAGATCCGGAAGGTGACGGTACCGGAGACAAGCCTGGAACAGGTGGAGCGGATCAGAAACCGGGAGGAACCGGAAGCGGTACGTCAAATTCCGGGAATACGCCGGTGGTTAAAACGAAGATCACCGGGATCAAAGCAGCCCTGACGCTGGCCAGGAAAAAGACATACGCGCTGAAGCCCAGGGTATCGCCGGTCGTGCCGGCCGGGAAGATTCGTTATACTTCCTCTGACGCAAAGGTAGCTAAAGTCAGCAACCGGGGCGTGGTGACGGCTTTGCGGCCGGGAAAAACGGTGATCACGGTGCTGGCCGGAAACGGACGAGCTGCCTGTACGGTGACGGTACCGGGCATTGCAGGTGTCCGTTCTTCGGTTTCCCTGAAAAAGGGAAAGAAGTTACGGCTTACCCCGGCGGTATACGGGACAAAGAAGAAGGTAAAGTACACCTCGTCGAATCCGGCGGTGGCTTCGGTTTCTTCCAAAGGCGTGATCCGGGCCAGACGTAAGGGGACGGCGGTGATCACTGTGAAGGCCGGTGTCTATACGGCCAAATGCAAGGTGCGGGTGAAGAAATAAGATGCTGCGGTTTGCAGGCGGAGATGGATAGAAGATGTGCTGCAGTTTGAATATGCAGCTGAAAAGGTAGTGCGCTGCAGTTTACGCAGGGACTATGATGGAGATGTAACTCGATTGGGAGGTATGGACATGATGGAAAAAGACAAAATGAACCTGACTGAAAATGAAGATCTGGAAGTAAAGGATACACAGAAAACGGAAGGACAGAATGGTCCGGTCAGTGAGACCTGGGCCCAGGATGTGATCGAGGATCTGGATGATTTTATTGAATCTCAGGGCATCTATCTTCGTCAGTAATGGCCGAAGGAGCACGGCCGGAGAGAGTCTGGTATGATTTAGAGGCATTGCATGTCACGCAGATGCAGTGCCCGGAACGGTGAAGAAACAGCTGCAGCAAAGGGAAGGAGCGTGCATGGGAAGACAGGCAGAAGAACATAGAGAACCCACCGCAGGGCAGCGGATTCGGGAACAGAAGCGCAGAAAGGCCCTTCGGACCCATCGAATGATCCGTCGCGGGCTGACGGTATGCGGCGTGCTGGTGGTGCTGGGAGCTATGTATATGATCATATCGACCCGGTATCTGCACCGGTTTATGCCGGGGACGGTGCTCAACGGCGTAAAGCTGAGTGGGAAGAGCCTGAAGAAGGCCGAGGAGCTGCTGATCCGGGACGCCCAGGAAAACTATACACTGACGGTGAAGTTCCGGGGCGGGGAGACACAGGTGCTGACCGGCTCATCCATCGATCTGACGGTAAGCTTCCGGGATGAAGTGGAAAATGTGCTGGATGAGCAGGATTCGCTGACCTGGCTGCCCCGACTTTTCGGCCGTGGAAAAGTGGAGGAAACCATTGGCGGACTTCGTTTGTACGACCTGAAAAAGCTGGCTTCCTGGACAATGGGACTGCCGCAGCTGCAGGCTGAAAATATGCAGGCACCGGTGGATGCCCATATGCAGATCGGTGAGGATGGTCTGATTGAGGCGGTATCCGAGGAGGAGGGCTGCTGGCTGAATGCCGATGTGGTGAAGGATGCGGTGGAAAATGCCGTGGCTGGCGGTGAACCGGAGCTTGATCTGGATCAGGTGCCGGGGGCCTATGCGAAAGCCCAGGTGCTGTTGGGCGATGAGGGGCTGAGCAGGGAGATCAATCGTCTGAATTTCTTCCTGGCCACCAATGTGACCTATTCGCTGCCGGATGGAAGTACGGAAAGCGTGGACGGCAGCCGGATCGCCGGCTGGCTGAAGGAAAGCGAGACGCATGCGGGCTGGTTTGATCTGACCACCGAATCTCTGATGGAGTCGATTCGGACTTATGTGGCCGATCTTTCTGCGCGTACGGATATCACATATGAGTCCTACGATTTTGCTTCGACCAATCAGGGGCTGGTGAACCTGCCGGTGAATGTGGGCAGCTATGGCTACCGCATGAACCAGGAGGCGGAAACGGAAGCCCTGTTTAAGGATATCATCGGTTCCGTGACGGAAACCAGGGTGCCGGTCTACAGTGTAGCCACTTCTTTAAGCGGCGGCATCGGTGACACCTACATCGAGGTGGATCTGCTGGCCCAGAAGGTGTATCTGTATAAGGGTGGAACGCTGTTTTACAGCTCGGACTGTGTCAGCGGCCTGGCCACGGACTGGGAGCGGGTCACACCCCGCGGTGTGTATGCCCTGTATGACAAAGAGACCAACCGTACACTGGAGGGCACCGTGGAGGAGGATACCGGTCAGCCGGAGTATTCGTCCTACGTAAACTACTGGATGCCCTTCTGCGACCGGTATGGACTGCACGATGCCAGCTGGCGGCAGTGGTTTGGCGGAGAGATCTACCAGACCCAGGGGTCCCACGGCTGCGTCAATCTGCCTCCGGTGGCAGCGGCAACCATTTTTGATGCGGTGGAGATCGGGACGCCGGTGGTTATTCTGTAAAAGGTCCGGCCGGCTGTCCGGACATGGCATAAAAAGACAGAAAAGAATTACGACGAAAGATAAATAAGGAGCAGTACATGGCATTGATCGACTGTGCGCCGATGGAAGGACTGACGGTCTATTCCTTCCGGCGTAATCACAGCAGCTTATACAACGGGGTGGATCGGTATTTCACCCCGTTCCTGACGGCAAATCAGAATCTGCACTTTCAGAAAAAGGAGATCCGGGAGATCCTGCCGGAAAATAACGAAGGGATCTGCCTGATTCCCCAGGTGATGACCAACAAAGCGGATCAGATGCTCTGGGCCATGGAGGAGATCGCTTCCTACGGCTACCGGGAGATCAATCTGAACCTGGGCTGTCCCTATCCCACGGTGGTGACAAGGCACAAGGGAGCCGGTTTCCTGGAGGATGGCTGGGTGATGGACGCCTTTTTTGATGCGGTGTTTGAAGGTCTGGAGCGGATCAATGCGAACCGCCCGACAGATCCGTTGAAACTCTCGGTGAAGACGCGCATCGGTATTCGTGATCCGGAGGAGATGGACGGTATCCTGGAGATCTACAACAGGTACCCCATCTGTGAGCTGATCATCCATCCGCGTCTGCAAAAGCAGATGTATCAGGGAACGCCGTACATGGATGTGTTTGCCCGGGCAGCGGCCGCGGCGAAGATGCCGGTAAGCTATAACGGGGATATCCGGACGGCGGAGGATGCCCGGAAGCTTCTGGAGCAGTTCCCCGATCTTCATGCCATTATGATCGGCCGCGGTCTTATGTCGGACCCGGCGCTGGGAGAGAGGATCTGCGGGCAGGAGGTGCCGGCAGCAGGAAGCCTGGAGGACCTGGAACGGCTGCGGGAGTACATGGAGCGGCAGTATTTCGGTTATAAGGAATATGTCATGCGGGATAAGGAAGTGATCTCGCACATCAAGGAGCTGTGGTTCCATGTGGGACGGCGTTTCCCGGAAAAGGAGCGGGAGGTCTCAAAGATCTGCCGGGCAAAGACCAGGGAAGACTATGTGCAGGCCGTCGCACGCTTTTTTGGATAAAGGGATCGCTGGAAGGACGTTGAGGCCGGAATGCGTCGGATCGTGTGAAAACATGGCGTGGACAGGCATGGCAGGAATGGAAAGGACAGGCCCGTCTACATGGTTGGCATTAAGACGCAGGGACGGATGGTTCGCAGAACAGGGAGAGATAAGATGAGAAGCTTACAGGAGATCAAGGATGCGATCAATTCCAACGAAAAGCTGGGAGGAGAGAGCGAGCTGGACAAGCAGATGGCCCCGGGAGACATTCGGGACATCTATAATCCAAGCGGCAAGAACCATCCGACCTTAAAGGATGAGATCGCCCGGGAAAAAACGGATTATAAGTCCTTTTTGGTGACGGTGCTGGCAGCGGTAGTCATGATGGGACTGATCGTGTTCATGGGCAGTTTTGTGATGCGCCATGCAGCCTCCGAGGCGGCAAAGGAGCAGGCAGCCCGGCCGGCGACAACACTGCAGACCGAGACGGAGTCGACGACCGGCGTAGTACGATAGTCTGGTAGGGAGGACAGCGCAGTGGATCGCAGAATGCTCCAGTTCACGGAGCGGTCTGCAGTTGTAGAACCGTTACAGTTCAGGCAGTTCGATTCCGCGAGGCGTTTTGCCGCGTATGCGGCAAAATCCCGAGGGTTGTAGGCCAAAATCCCATTGCCGAAGGCAATTTGGAATGGATTTTGGCCCGTTACAGTTCACTGCGTGAACTGTAACGTAGAACCAGGGGTGCATGCGACCAATCCATGTTAGGCTTGACTAGCTTTTGTGGCGAATGCTATACTTTGGCAACATCGAACACAGGATGTTGTAAATTAAAGAAAAAGCTGAGCAGGATCGCACACCGGCAAATGAAAAAGGTGATGCGAACCGGGTTGATATTCAACAGCAGAAAGATCTGCGGGACAGTAAGTGTACTGTCTCGCTATTTTTTTAATCGCAGCTCAACCGGAAGGGTGTGCTGCGATTAAAAAATAGCGAGCAAAGAGCGGAGAGCTTTGCGAGCTTGCCCGGATCAACCACATACAGGAAAAGGAGAGCCAGATGAAACCGAGTGAAAAAAGACAAGACACGACCATGAACCAGCGGGTGACGCCGGAACGGGAAAAACAGCTGATCGGACAGGTGTCTGGTGTCAGCATCGTTGGCAATGTGGTGCTGACGGGTTTTAAAATGGTGGCCGGCGTGGTGGGCCACTCGGGGGCCATGGTATCGGATGCCGTGCATTCGCTGTCGGATGTCATGACCACAGTGATCGCTGTGATCGGCGTGGGCATATCGAAGAAGGAGGCGGACCGCAATCACCCCTACGGGCATGAACGGCTGGAGTGTGTAGCCTCCATGCTTCTGGCTGTTATTCTGATGGCGACGGGTGTCGGAATTGGCTATCAGGCACTGCAGACGATCCTGTCCGGACAGTATAAGGTGATGACGATGCCGGGGCGGATCGCCCTGCTGGCTGCTTTTGTGTCCATCGTGGTGAAAGAGGGCATGTACCGGTATACTGTGCGGATCGCCCGGATCCTTCGGTCGGATGCCTTTATGGCAGATGCCTGGCATCACCGGTCCGACGCCTTTTCCTCCATCGGTTCCCTGATCGGTATCGGCGGGGCACTGCTGGGATTTCCGGTGATGGAGCCAGTGGCCAGCGTGGTGATCTGTCTGTGCATCCTGAAGGCCGGTTACGATATCATCAACAGCGCTGTGAACAATATGCTGGACACCTCCTGCGGAGAGGAGTTTGAAGAACAGGTGCGCGGCGTGATCGAGCAGCAGGCCGGAGTGCAGCGGCTGGATCTTCTGCAGACGAGACGGTTCGGCAACCGGATCTACATCGATGCGGAGATCGCCGTAGATGGAAATATGCGTCTGTATGAGGCGCATCAGATCGCAGAGCGGGTACACACGGTGGTGGAGGAGAGCTTTGCCGATATCAAGCATATTATGATCCATGTCAATCCGTTTTGAGGGAGGAATGTCTTGAGAAAGCTGGAGTATCGGATCACGGGGGAAGAAAGCGGCCGGAGCGTAGGCGAGATTCTGAAAAAACAGCTGAAGCTGACCGAGCGGGAGATCCGGCATCTGAAATATCAGCCGGGAGGCATTGAGCTGGAGGGAGAGCATGTACGGGTCACCCGGTGCGTCCGGGAGGGCGAGTGGCTGCGGGTCTGTTTCCGGGACAATGCCCGGGAAAATGTGCCGGAACGGGTCTTGAAGGTGCCGCCGCTGGCGTCGGAGCGGATCCTGTATGAGGATCAGGATCTGCTGGTGGTGGATAAGCCGGCCGGGATATCCCTTCACCCGGGCCATGGACACTACGGAGATACGCTGGCAGATCAGGTTCTGGCCTATCTGCAGTCGGAAAAACCAAACCTGGAAAAGAGTCCGGCCCGCCCGGTGGGGCGGCTGGATAAGGATACCAGCGGGCTGGTGGTGTTCGCGCGCAGTGCCCCGGCAGCAGCCCGGCTCTCGGGGCGGATCCACAAGGAATATACGGCCTTTGCCCATGGGCTGATCCGGCGGGAGAGCTTTACGGTGGATCTGCCGCTGTCCCGGGATCCGGCCTGCCTGAACCGGATGCGTCATGACCCGGGAGGGCTCCGGGCGGTGACCCATGTACGGCAGACCTGGCCGGGGAAGCAGGCTACAAGGCTGCAGGTGACCCTGGAGACGGGACGGACCCATCAGATCCGGGTGCACCTGGCTCTGAGCGGGCATCCGCTGCTGGGGGATCCGATCTACGCGGCAGAGGATTTTGACGGCAGGGTCTGGCCAAGACTGGACCAGGAGCCGGATCGGGCGGCGCTGCACTGCGGGTATCTTCGGCTGCAGCAGCCTTTTACGGGGGACTGGATCGAGCTGACCAGTGAACTGCCGGAGGATCTGAAACGGCTGGAACAGGTCTGAAGCAGGGCGGTATTTTTATATATGATTAAAGTGTCATTAAGTCACATCTCCACTTTCGTGCAAGCATGAAGTGGAGAGTGACTTTTGACACTTTAATCTATATATAGAAGAAATACATTCGGTTCATGCTGTTTGCTTCGCGCATACGATCTGCAGTAATGGGAGACCGGTAGCCGCTTGATTCTACTGCTGGTGCAGACGTGACAATCCATGCGTTCTGCAGCAATGGGGGCTGCAGCCCAAGGCATCCTGCCGCCTGTGCAGCAAAATGCCTTGCGGAACCGAACAGCCTGAAATACAACGATTTTTACGATGATTATTAAACTTTCGTTCAGCTTTTCGAAGTAATCCTTGCCAGTCAAAAACTTTTGGTGTATAGTATGGACGATTTTGACTTTGATTTAACAATAGGAGTGATACGCATGGCGAAATATTTAGTCATTGTAGAGTCGCCCACTAAGGTGAAAACGATCCGGAAGTTTCTCGGATCAAACTATGAAGTAATGGCTTCCAATGGTCATCTTCGAGACCTTCCCAAGAGTCAGCTTGGCTTTGATCCGGAGCATGATTACGAACCGAAATATATAACCATTCGAGGAAAGGGAGAGATTCTGGCGGAGCTGCGCAAGGCGGCGAAGAAGGCAGACAAAGTCTTTCTGGCAACGGACCCGGACCGCGAGGGAGAAGCGATTTCCTGGCATCTTCTGGCGGCTCTGAAGCTGGATCCGAAGAAGACGAGCCGGATCACCTTTAATGAGATCACCAAAACGGCGGTGAAGGATGCTCTGAAGCATCCCCGTAAGATCGACATGGACATGGTGGATGCCCAGCAGACCAGACGTATGCTGGACCGCATGGTGGGATACCGCATCAGCCCCCTGCTTTGGGGGAAGATCAAGCGTGGCCTCTCGGCGGGGCGTGTACAGTCGGTGGCGCTTCGTATCATCGCAGATCGTGAGGATGAGATCAGCCGCTTTATTCCGGAGGAATACTGGACCCTGGATGCCCAGCTTTCTGTGGAGGGTGAAAAGAAGCCGGTGACGGCGCACTTTGTAGGCAATCCGAAGAAGATGGCCATCTCCTCGGAGGCACAGCTTCGTGAGATCGAGGAAGCGGTGCGGGATCAGAAGTTTGAGGTGCAGGATGTGCGCAAGTCCGAGCGGATCCGCCGGGCGCCGCTGCCCTTTACCACCAGTACCCTGCAGCAGGAGGCTGCCAAGGTGCTGAACTATTCCACCCAGAAGACCATGCGTCTGGCCCAGCAGCTGTATGAAGGAATCGATATTCCCGGACAGGGCATGGTGGGTCTGATCACCTACCTGAGAACGGACTCCACCCGTGTATCGGAGGAGGCAGATGCCAGCGCACGCAGCTACATCGAGGCACAGTACGGAGAGCAGTATGTGGCTGAGGTGGTGGAAGGCGGTTCCAAATCGGGACAGAAGATCCAGGATGCTCATGAGGCTATC
Organism: Lachnospiraceae bacterium; assembly: GCA_030526245.1. Taxonomy (GTDB): domain Bacteria; phylum Bacillota; class Clostridia; order Lachnospirales; family Lachnospiraceae; genus Merdiplasma. The sequence goes on along the minus strand of JAUNDD010000005.1, from coordinate 35,930 downwards.
CGCCCGTCGGATATCTCCCGCTCGCCGGTGCTGGTGAAGGAGGCCATGAGCCGTGATCTGTTCCGTCTGTACCAGCTGATCTGGAGACGATTTACCGCCAGCCGGATGCGTCCGGCCCGGTATGAGACCACCTCGGTATCCATCGGAGCCGGTGAGTATATGTTCAGCGTATCCGCATCGCGTCAGCTGTTTGACGGCTTCCTGAATGTATATTCGGATGGCGAAGAGGAGGAAAAGGGAAATGTACTGACCGGCCGCCTGGGCAGGGACAGCGTGCTGACTTTGCAGGATCTGGATGCCAAACAGCACTTTACCCAGCCGCCGGCCCATTACACCGAGGCTTCGCTGGTGCGTGCGCTGGAAGAGCAGGGCATTGGACGCCCCAGTACCTATGCGCCCACCATTACGACGCTGCTTGGCCGCCATTATGTGACCAAGGAGCAGAAAAACCTCTTTGTGACCGAGCTGGGTGATGCGGTAAACGGCATGATGAAGAAGGCCTTCCCGTCCATCGTGGATGTGCAGTTTACGGCCAACATGGAATCCCTGCTCGACTCGGTCAGTGAGGGTTCCCTGGAATGGAAGAGCATCATCCGCAATTTCTACCCGGATCTGGATGCGGCCGTGAAAGAAGCGGAGGAGCAGCTGGAGAAGGTGAAGATCGAGGATGAGGTCACGGATATCATCTGTGAGGAGTGCGGCCGGAATATGGTGATCAAATATGGCCCGCACGGAAAGTTCCTGGCCTGCCCCGGTTTCCCGGAGTGCCGGAATACCAAGCCCTTCCTGGAAAAGACCGGCGTGAAATGTCCGAAGTGCGGCGGCGAGGTGATCATCCGGCGCAGCCGGAAGGGACGTCGTTTCTATGGCTGTGAAAATGCTGAATGTGACTTTATGTCCTGGCAGAAGCCATCGGCTCAGAAATGCGAGCACTGCGGCAGCTGGATGATGGAGCGCGGCAACAAGCTGCAGTGTGCCAATGCGGAGTGCGGCTATGTCTGTGCGTTGCCTAAAGAAGCGGAAGAGAATTAAGCTGGCGGATCGCGTCGGCGGTTCTCGACAACGGACAGCCGGCAGATGCGTGGTTTTTAAAAATTAATGCAGAAAAAACAGAAAACAGCGGATTTTGACAGATAGTTTGTTGAAGTCCGCTTTTTTGTGTGTTAATATGTGGATTGCGTGTGAAAAAAGAAGAGTTATACGCAAAAAGATGAATAATCAGGGAGATAGAACAAAATGAGTGTACAGTTATTGGACAATACTCGAAAGATCAATCAGCTTCTGCACAATAACAATAACGGCAAGGTCGTATTCAATGATATCTGCAGTATTCTGACCGGGATCATGCATTCCAACGTGCTGGTGTTCAGCCGCAAGGGAAAGGTGCTGGGAAGCAGCAGCTGCGAGGCGGTGGAGGAGATCGCTGAGCTGGCTGGTGTGAAGGTGGGAGAATTCCTGGATGCCCAGCTGAATGACCGGCTGATGAACATTCTGTCCACCAAGGAGAATGTAAATCTGGAGACTCTGGGCTTTGATCAGGACGATCCGATGAATTTCCAGGTGATGATCAATCCGATCATTATCGCGGGAGAGCGTCTGGGAACCCTGTTTATGTACAAGACCGGCGGTCGTTATGAGATCGATGACATTATCCTCAGCGAGTACGGAACGACGGTGGTGGGCCTGGAGATGATGCGCTCGGTCAATGAGGAGAGTGCTGAGGAGGTTCGGAAGGTAGCGGTGGTACGTTCGGCCATCAGCACCCTGTCCTACACCGAGCTGGTTGCCATCCTTCATATTTTTGAAGAGCTGGAGGGAGACGAGGGGATCCTGGTCGCCAGCAAGATCGCGGACCGTGTGGGCATTACCCGTTCGGTGATCGTAAATGCACTGCGCAAGTTTGAGAGCGCAGGCGTGATCGAATCCAGATCCTCGGGCATGAAGGGAACCTATCTGAAGGTGCTCAATGATGCCGTGTTTGAGGAGCTGCAGCGCGTGAGGGAAGAAAATTTCCGATAAAAGGATCAGGATCACAGGAAAAGTGCTTTGCACTTAGTCCGTGGCAAGTTGGTGTATTGGAAAAATTTTTGCTCGCGAAGCACAAAGTGCTTTGCTCACTAAAAAACGGTGCACTTTAGCTCGCGAAGCACAAGGTGCTTTGCTCGCTAAAAAACGGTGCTTCGCACCAAGTCCGATACCGGGACTTCGCCCGGTACCGGACTAAGAATTCGCATTGTCACCGTCGGGTGACAGTGCGAATTCTTTGGTTTTTTAAAAAATAGAGAAAATCAGAGAAAAGAAGAGAAATGCAGAGATAATCACGCTAACGGAGCGATTTTGGCGGGAATATCAAGTTGCACAATCGGGGCAGTAACACTATGATATGTGCATGGTTAGCACTCGGGTGAAGCGAGTGCTAATAAACCCGAAAGTCAGGCCGTCGAAGGATGGGCCGGTTTTTCAGACCAGATATGGTTTATTCAGGAGGAACAGATTATGAAATTAGCACCTTTGGGAGACAGAGTTGTATTAAAGCAGGTAGAGGCAGAAGAGACCACAAAGGGCGGTATCATCCTTACGACCAAGTCTCAGGAGAAGCCGCAGCAGGCTGAAGTGGTTGCTGTTGGACCGGGTGGAATGGTCGACGGCAAGGAAGTAAAGATGGAAGTCAAGGTTGGCGACCAGGTATTCTATTCCAAGTATGCCGGCACCGAGGTAAAGCTGGACGGTGAGGAATACGTGATCGTAAAGCAGAGTGACATCCTGGCAGTGCTGGTTTAATCCCGGTTTTGCCTGACATGACTTATAGATTTGGAGGAACAGACAATGGCTAAAGAAATCAAGTATGGCGCAGACGCCAGAGCAGCTCTGGAAGCAGGCGTTAACAAGCTGGCAGATACCGTTCGTGTTACCATCGGCCCGAAGGGCAGAAATGTTGTACTGGACAAGCAGTACGGCGCACCGATCATCACCAACGACGGTGTGACCATCGCTAAGGAGATCGAGCTGGAGGATGCCTTTGAAAACATGGGCGCTCAGCTGATCCGCGAGGTTGCTTCCAAGACCAACGATGTAGCCGGTGACGGTACTACGACCGCAACGGTTCTGGCACAGGCCATGATCCAGGAAGGTATGAAGAACCTGGCAGCCGGTGCAAATCCGATCGTACTGCGCAAGGGTATGAAGAAGGCTACCGACGTGGCTGTAGAGAGCATCAAGGCGATGAGCTCCAAGGTAAGAGGCAAGGAGCAGATCGCCAAGGTTGCTGCTATTTCTTCCGGCGATGAGCAGGTTGGTGCTATGATCGCGGATGCGATGGATAAGGTAAGCCGTGACGGCGTTATCACCATCGAAGAGTCCAAGACCATGCTCACCGAGCTGGATCTGGTAGAAGGTATGCAGTTTGACCGCGGTTATATCTCCGCTTACATGGCTACCGATATGGAAAAGATGGAAGCCAATCTGGAGAACCCGGCTATCCTCATCACCGATAAGAAGATCTCCAACATCCAGGAAGTACTGCCGCTGCTGGAGCAGGTGGTTCAGTCCGGCCAGAAGCTGCTGATCATCGCCGAGGATATCGAGGGCGAGGCTCTGACCACCCTGATCGTGAACAAGCTGCGCGGAACCTTCCAGGTCGTTGGTGTTAAGGCTCCGGGCTATGGCGACAGAAGAAAAGAAATGCTTAAGGATATCGCCATCCTGACCGGCGGTACCGTGATCTCGGAAGAGGTTGGCCTGGAACTGAAGGATGCAACCCTGGATATGCTGGGCCATGCCAAGTCGGTTAAGGTTCAGAAGGAGACCACTGTGATCGTGGACGGTGTGGGCGACAAGCAGGAGATCGCTGATCGCGTTGCTCAGATCAAGGCTCAGATCGCAGAGACCAAGTCTGATTTCGATCGTGAGAAGCTCACCGAGAGACTGGCTAAGCTGGCTGGCGGTGTGGCTGTGATCCGTGTCGGTGCTGCAACCGAGACCGAGATGAAGGAAGCAAAGCTTCGCATGGAGGATGCTCTGAATGCGACCCGTGCAGCGGTTGAGGAAGGTATCATCGCAGGCGGCGGAACGGCTTATATGTGTGCTTCCAAGAAGGTGGCTGAGCTGGCTGCTACACTGGAAGGTGACGAAAAGACCGGTGCCAAGATCATCCTGAAGGCTCTGCAGGCTCCGCTGTATCACATCGCTAACAATGCTGGTGTAGAGGGTGCCGTTGTTGTTCAGAAGGTTTATGAAGCACCCACCGGTGTTGGCTTCGACGCTTACAATGAGCAGTATGTGGATATGGTAGAGGCTGGTATCCTGGATCCGGCCAAGGTTACCAGATCTGCTCTGCAGAACGCTACCAGCGTGGCTTCTACTCTGCTGACTACCGAGGCTGTAGTCGGAACCATCAAGGATCCGGCAGCCGCAGCAGCTGCTGCAGCAGCACAGGCCGGCGGCATGGGCATGGGATATTAATTTGAAAATCTTAAGAGGCGGTTCGGGAAGGGACCGCCTCTTAGTTGTATCCGGGAGGTTACAGTATGAACGATATGTATAAAGAGCTGCTGATCGAAAAACCTGAGTCGACGGGCAGCAAAGCACTGCGGTTTGGACTGATCGCAGCCGCAGTGGCAGCCGCAGCGGCAGGTTTCCTGCTGCTCAATTCGCTGTTTTTCCTGCTGGCAACCCTGCTGGGAGCGGGGGCCTGGTGGGCCTTTTCCAATGCAGCCTGCGAATATGAGTATCTTTATGTGAACGGTGATATCGATATCGACCGGATCATCAACCGTCAGAAAAGAAAAAAGGCAGCTTCCTATGACATAGCCGATCTGGAGATGCTGGCCCCGGCCGCATCCCATGATCTGGACTCCTTCAAAAATGACAAGGGTGTCCGCCAGGTGGATTATACCTCGGATCCGAAGGGAGCCCGGGTGTATGGTGCGGTGTATGCCCAGGAAAAGGGCCGGGTACTGGCCTGGCTGGAGCTGGACGAGGAAATTATCCGGGATATGCGCCGGCATCAGCCGCGTAAGATCAGCCGGGATTGCCTGTAACAGGGAGGCTTCCGGATTACAGTTCACTGCGTGAACTGTAACGCTTCCGGTGCCTGCAGGGCAGGCCGGACAGCAGCGTTGCAGCTGCGAGGGCTGCTGCGGTTCAAAGTCTGAACTGCAGCGGCAACTTTTTTAACCTTGACAGAGATATGCTGATTTGCTAGACTTGCAAAAGATGTGAACGAGAAGCGGACAGATACTGTCCGCTTTTCCACATACAGAAAAAAACAGAAACTGCAGCAGGTGATTAGATTATGGCGGTCGGCTTTATGGACCGCTCATCCGAGACAGGAAAGGAGAAACATTAATGGGCAGAATTATTGGAGATGGCATAACATTCGATGATGTGCTGCTGGTACCGTCCTATTCAGAGGTGATTCCGAATCAGGTGGACGTGAGCACATATTTGACCCGTAAGATCAAACTGAATATCCCGCTCATGAGTGCTTGTATGGATACGGTTACCGAACATCGCATGGCGATCGCTATGGCCAGACAGGGCGGTATCGGTATCATCCACAAGAATATGTCGATCGAAGCACAGGCTGATGAAGTCGATAAGGTTAAGCGTTCCGAGAACGGTGTTATTACGGATCCTTTCCATCTGTCCCCGGAAAACACACTGGCTGAGGCCAATGCCCTGATGGCAAAATTCCGCATTTCCGGTGTGCCGATCACCCGCGAGGATGGTCGTCTGGTGGGCATTATCACCAACCGTGACCTGCTGTTTGAGGAGGACTTCTCCAAGAAGATCGCCGATTCCATGACCAGTGAAAATCTGATCACAGCGCCGGTAGGCATTACACTGGAGGAGGCTAAGAAGATCCTGGCTTCCTGCCGTAAGGAGAAGCTGCCGATCGTGGATGAGGACTTCAAGCTGAAGGGTCTGATCACCATCAAGGATATTGAAAAGCAGATCAAGTATCCGCTGTCTGCCAAGGATTCCCAGGGACGTCTGCTCTGCGGTGCCGGTGTAGGTATTACGGCGAACGTTCTGGAGCGTGTAGAGGCTCTGGTAAAGGCACATGTTGACGTAGTCGTTCTGGACTGTGCACATGGTCATTCCGCCAACGTGCTGCGCTGCGTACGCATGATCCGTGAGGCATTCCCGGATCTGCAGCTGATCGCAGGTAATGTGGCAACCGGCGAAGCTACCCGCGACCTGATCGAGGCCGGCGTAAACGCCGTTAAGGTCGGTATCGGACCGGGAAGTATCTGTACCACCCGTGTGGTATCCGGTATCGGTGTACCGCAGATCTCGGCGGTTATGGATTGCTATGCCGTAGCCAAGGAGTACGATATTCCGATCATCGCCGATGGCGGTATCAAGTATTCCGGCGATATCACCAAGGCCATCGCAGCCGGTGCCAGCGTCTGCATGATGGGAAGCATGTTTGCAGGCTGTGAGGAGAGCCCGGGTGAGTACGAGCTGTTCCAGGGACGTAAGTTCAAGGTATACCGCGGCATGGGAAGTATTGCCGCTATGGAAAACGGCAGTAAGGACCGTTATTTCCAGAGCAATGCCAAGAAGCTGGTTCCGGAAGGCGTGGAAGGTCGTGTACCGTACAAGGGAAGCGTAGAGGATACCATCTTCCAGCTTCTGGGCGGTCTGCGTTCCGGTATGGGTTACTGCGGAACCTCAACCATTCCGCAGCTGCAGGAGAACGGACGCTTTGTGAAGATCTCGGCAGCATCTCTGAAGGAGTCACATCCGCATGATATTCATATCACCAAGGAAGCTCCGAACTATAGTGTAGAACAGGATTGATAAAGAATTAATGGGAGGGTCCCGTATTCATGGCTTACAGAAACAGGGGAAACAAACCGGGAAAGCATCCGCGCAGAAAACGTAAGGGACGTTTTCTGGCATGGATCATTATGCTCGAGGTCCTTGTTGCGGCAGCCGGAATCGGGATCCTTTGCATTCATATGATGGAAAACCGGGTGATGGAAAATCAGTCGGATCCCCAGGAGCAGGTCAGCCTGGAGTATATCGAGGAGACGGAAGCGGAGGGCCGCGTGCCGGTGGTTCCGGCTCCGGAGATCAGTGAACAGCTGCTGACGGTCAACGAATGGTCCAGACCGGGCAAGAAGCTTCGGGGTGTGAAATATGTGGTGATCCATTATCTGGGAAACCCGAACACGACGGCCCAGGAGAATCACGACTATTTTGAGAGTCTGAAGGATCTTCAGAATGTATCCATGTCCGCCAATTATGTCATCGGCATCGATGGAGAGATCATCCACTGTGTGCCGGATGATGAGGTGGCGTATGCTTCCAATAAATACAACGAGTTTTCACTTTCCATTGAAAACTGTCATAAGGATGAGACCGGACGCTTTACGGAAGAGACCTATCAGTCGCTGGTGAAGCTCACAGCTTATCTGACGGATCAGTACGATCTGGACCGGGATCATATCATCCGGCATTATGATGCAACCAAAACGGCAAAGTACGAAGGAAAGAACTGTCCGAAATTCTTTGTGGAGCATGAGGATGCCTGGGAGCGGTTTAAGGATGAGGTGATGGCTTACCGTGCATCCTGGGAACAGGAGGCGCAGGCACAGAAAAAGGCCATGGAGCTCGAAAAGGATTCGGAGCTGGCGGCGTTTCTGAGTGAAGAATGACGGTTACGGTGCTGGTGGCCGGTTACAGTTTACCAGGTGAACGGTAACGAAGGACGCTGCGGCTTGAGCGGCGAACACAGCAAGGTGACAAAGGAGCTCGAGCGTGAGCAGGAGGAAAGGGTAGATATATGCCGGGTACCTGTTATGCGAAGATCGCAAGGGGAGAAGAGGTTCGCAGTAACCTGATACATTTAAGAGAACTGGTCAAGGAGGAATCTGCACGGCGGGCACTGGCTGTTTGCATGAACGGGGATTTTTCCGTGCTGACGGATCTGTTGAAGCATGAGGATCCCAAGGTTCGCAAAAACGCAGCCCTGCTGCTGGGGGAAATGGAAACGGAAGATGTTCTTCCGTTTCTTTTTGATGCATGGCATAGGGAGAAGACCCTCTTTGTCCGGGCAGACTACCTGAAGGCCATGCGCAAGCTGGATGTGAGCGGGTATGTCCGGGTGCTGGAAGCGCGCAGAGAGCAGCTGGCTTCTCTGGCGGGGAGCAGTGAACCGGAGAAGCTCAAGCATATCCGCACCGAACGCACACAGCTGGATCAGCTTCTGGATGGCTGTCGAAAAACGGTAAAAAAACGTTTCAGCTCCTGGGAGGGGGCCGATGTGATCCTGCTGACCAACAGCTGCCAGCGGGAGATCACAGCCCGGCAGATCACGACAGGCGCCCGGTCTCTTCTGCGGATGGGCGTCCGGGTACGGCAGGGTGATCCGGAGGAGATCGGACGCATCCGAACCTATACGGAGCTGCTGTTTCCGGTTCCGGGCGGGAAGATTGCGGCGGGTTCCGAAGAGGAGATCGGTCGGCAGCTGGCCCGAGTGGATCTGCCGTCCATGCTGGATGGCATGCATGAAACGGGCCGGAACACCGGGGAAGCTGTTTATCGTTACCGGTTGGACATCCGTCCGGCGTTGACCGGCCGGGAAGCAGGGCGTACGGTCCGCCGGATCTGCGCAGCCCTGGATGAGAACAGCCGGGGCAGAATGCGAAACAGTGCGCAGGATTACGAGTGTGAGATCCGTCTGCTCCGCACGAAGGAGGGAGATATGGTCCCGCTTCTGAAGGTGTGTACCATGCCGGATCACCGGTTTGATTATCGCCGGGAGGTTATTGCTTCTTCGATCGCACCCACCAACGCAGCCCTGGCCATGCAGATCGCGGCGCCGTATCTGACGCAGGGAGCCCGGGTGCTGGATCCCTTCTGCGGAACGGGTACCATGCTGATCGAGCGCAACTATTTTAAAACAACGGGGACGGCCTATGGACTGGACATTTCGGCGGAGGCCATTGAAAAGGCCAGGATCAATGCGGATACAGCCCGGATGCCGATCCACTATATCCATCGTGACTTCTTCGACTTCCGGCATGAGCATCTGTTTGATGAGATCGTAACAGATATGCCCAGAGATATCGCACCGGAGCAGGGCGGGACAAAACGTCTGTATGAGCGTTTTCTGATCCGGTCCCGGGAGCTGCTGAAGTCAGGAGCGGTTCTGGTGATCTATACCATGGAGCCTGAGCTGCTGGAGTCCTGCCTGAAGGATCAGGAGGGCTATCGCCTGCTGAAGAAGGCTGTGCTGAGCGAAAAGAACGGGGCCAGTGTGGTGGTTTTGCAGACCGTGTAGAGAGCGTGGCCGGTGTGGCGATTTTAAGACCGTGCAGAGTTCAAAGCTCCGGGATGGAATGACAGGAATTGTGCGGGCTGAACAGGAAAGGCCGGTCTGAACAAATCTGATTTGTGACGAATGACCCTTGCTTTTTCCCGGATGGGACAGTATGATAGAAAACAGATATGCGACTGACGGAAATTGACGTGCCCGGGAGAAGAGGAAGGTATTGGTCAAGGCAGAGAACTGCAGGGGAGCATATCGGATCGCGTGAGGAAGCTGTGAGCGATGCAGCTGGACGCGGATCCTTAGAAAGAGCCGACCGTCTGGGCACACACGTAACAGGTGTGCCCGGACTTTTTTGATTCATGGAAAATTCTGAAAAGGGATTTTCGGTGGGTCGGATGAAAACAAGGGCAGGTATCCGGACAAGCGCCGCAAAGCGGCAAGCGTGCACGCTACGCTTTGTCCCGTAATCTCAAAGGTGAGAACAGGAGGAAAAACATGAACGAATTATGCGCAGCAACACTTCTGAAAGAAAATTCCTATCCGGGTCGCGGTATCATGATCGGCCGCAGTGAGGATGGAAAGTATGCAGTCACTGCTTATTTCATCATGGGCAGAAGCGCCAACAGCCGTAATCGCGTGTTTGTGACAGAAGGAGAAGGCATCCGTACCCAGGCATTCGATCCGTCCAAGATGGAGGATCCGAGCCTGATCATCTATGCACCGGTACGCGTGCTAGGACATCAGACGATCGTCACCAACGGAGATCAGACTGACACGGCCTATGACGGCCTGAAGGCCGGCAAGAGCTTCGAGCAGGCTCTGCGTATCCGGAAATTTGAGCCGGATGCACCGAACTACACACCGCGTATTTCCGGTCTGATGAATGTGGAAAATGGCGAATATACCTACGAGATGTCCATTCTGAAATCCAATCAGGGAGATCCGGACCAGTGCCTGCGTTACAATTTTTACTATGATAATCCCAAGGCCGGCCAGGGACATTTCATCCACACCTATGCCGGTGACGGCAATCCGCTGCCGAGTTTTTCCGGTGAGCCGGAGGTGATCGGTATGAAGGGTGATATCGATCAGTTTACCAGCATGATCTGGGAGAACCTGAATGAGGAAAACAAGGTGTCTCTGTTCGTTCGATACATCGATATCGCAACCGGCGAGACCCAGACCAGAATCGTGAATAAGAATCGGTAAGATGTTGCCCCGGCGCATGAAGCCGGACCGGAGAGCGGAGCGACTGAAGCGCCTGTATTTAACACCTACAGGTCATAGGATAAAAGGAGAACAGGGATTATGAACGAAATTCAGCTGAAATATGGATGCAACCCGAATCAGAAGCCTTCCAGAATCTACATGGAAGACGGAAGCGAACTGCCGGCCGTCGTGCTGAGCGGCCGTCCGGGCTATATTAACTTTCTGGATGCTTTTAATGGCTGGCAGCTGGTCAGCGAGCTGAAGGCAGCCACCGGTCTTCCGGCAGCTACATCCTTCAAGCATGTATCACCGGCGGGTGCGGCCGTAGGCCTTCCGCTGACGGACATTGAAAAGAAGATCTACTGGGTTGAGGATATGGGAGAACTTTCCCCCATCGCCAGTGCGTATGCCAGAGCCCGCGGCGCGGACCGTATGTCCTCCTTTGGCGATTTCATCTCGCTGTCCGATGTGTGTGATGCGGATACCGCCCGCCTGATCAAGAGAGAGGTGTCCGATGGTGTGATCGCACCGGGCTACACCGAGGAAGCACTGGAGATCCTGAAGCAGAAAAAGAACGGCAACTACAATGTGATCCAGATCGATCCGTCCTACAAGCCGGCGCCCATCGAGCGCAAGCAGGTGTACGGCGTTACCTTCGAGCAGGGCCGAAACGAGCTGGTCATCGACGATGAGCTGCTTTCCAATATCGTGACCAAAAACAAGGATATTCCGGAAAGCGCTCTGATCGATATCCGCATTGCTCTGATCACCCTGAAGTACACCCAGTCCAATTCGGTCTGCTACGTAAAGAACGGACAGGCCATCGGTATTGGCGCAGGACAGCAGTCCCGTATCCACTGTACCAGACTGGCTGGTCAGAAGGCAGATAACTGGTATCTTCGTCAGGCTCCCCAGGTGCTGAACCTGCCGTTCATTGACGGAATTGGCCGTGCGGACAGAGATAATACCATCGATGTATATCTGGGAGACGAGTACGAGGATGTACTGCGTGACGGCGAATGGCAGAAGCGCTTTAAGGTACAGCCGCCGGTATTCACCCGTGAGGAGAAGAAGGCCTGGCTGGAGGGCAACACCGATGTAACGGTTGGTTCGGATGCATTCTTCCCGTTCCCGGATAACATCGAAAGAGCCCGCAAGAGCGGTGTGAAGTATATTGCACAGCCGGGCGGAAGTGTTCGTGATGATCTGGTGATCGAGTGTGCCGATCAGTATGGTATGGCCATGATCTTTACCGGAATCCGTCTGTTCCATCATTAATAAACGGTCTGCCTGACGGCGTGACCGTATGTGCGCAGAAGGCAGGGCAGTCATTCAGGGCTATCCTGCCTTCCTGGCCTGGACGAAAAAACGGCGGGAAACCGCGGAATATGCATGAGAAAAAACATGCAGGAAATTCGGGAAATTCATGCTTGACATTCGGCTCGGCCTGCGGTATTATAATCAGCGTCCGTCAGAGATAACACCTCTGAGATGGATGAATGCGACAGTAGTACAGTTGGTAGTACGCCACCTTGCCAAGGTGGAGGTCGCGGGTTCGAGTCCCGTCTGTCGCTCTTCTCGAAAGAGAGACAAAAGAAAAATGCGACAGTAGTACAGTTGGTAGTACGCCACCTTGCCAAGGTGGAGGTCGCGG
>JAUNDD010000005.1:0-23681 GCA_030526245.1 Lachnospiraceae bacterium | reverse complement strand
GTTCGAGTCCCGTCTGTCGCTCTAAAAAAGCTTCCGAATTTCGGAAGCTTTTTTGATTCCCGGAGGTTTGCATCGGGAATAGGATAAAAATCGGGCAGGCATCCGGATAAGTGCAGGAGGGCAGCTGGCGTGTTTTGCACGCATTGGCCTTTGTGCTCCAGCCAGATAAATCAAAAACCCCGGCGCGGGTGCATGATCTGTGAGTCATACACCTGGCAGGGGTTTTCAATGATTTGCACTTATTTATGCTTATTTATACTTCTTTACGGGTCATCATTCGTCCCAGCCGTCGGTCATACGGTACTGGATGCTGATCTGACGGACAAACTCGCCGTCGGCGAGCTTGAAATCGGCCGGATCGGACACCGGCGGGAGAGACACATCCTCTTCCTCCAGCTCCAGCTCGATCCACTGGCGGGCTGCCAGATTGATCTCTTCGAGACAGTCGTTGATATCAAAGCCTCTGGCGGTGCAGCCTGTCAGATCCGGGATATGGGCCACATAGCTGCCGTCGGTATCCTGTTTTAAAATTGCCGGATAGATAAAACGCATGGTTGCTTCCTTTCTGTATGGAATCTTGAAATACAGCAGCTGCTCGGGTGAAGCGGGGCAGACCGGCAGGCGGGCTGTTTCGCCTTTCGCCCGGCAGATGACTGTGTGATAGCGGGTGCGGGATATCGTCAGCTCATGCGGTAGATATCGTAGATCAGCTGCTCGGAATCCTCCCAGCCCAGACAGGGGTCGGTGATGGATTTGCCGCAGATATACTGCTCGTCGATCTTCTGCGCGCCCTCGATGAGATAGCTTTCGATCATCAGACCCTTGACCATATTGCGAATCTCCGGGTTGTAGCGGCGGCTGTTCAGGACCTCGTGACTGATGCGGATCTGCTCCTTGAATTTCTTGTTGGAGTTGGAGTGATTGCAGTCGATCACGGCGGCCGGGTTCTTCAGACCGCGCTTGGCGTACATATCCAGCAGCAGACACAGATCCTCGTAATGATAGTTGGGCTGGCAGTTGCCGTGCTTGTTGACGGCTCCGCGCAGAATGACGTGAGCCAGATCGTTTCCGTCGGTGGTGACATCCCAGCCGCGATACAGGAAGTTATGACTGCTCTGGGCGGCCTTGACGGAATTGAACATAACGGACAGGTCTCCACTGGTGGGATTCTTCATGCCGGCAGCCACATCCATGCCGCTGACGGTCATGCGGTGCTGCTGATCCTCCACGGACCGGGCGCCGATGGCCACATAGGAGAGCAGGTCATCCAGATAACGGTAGTTTTCCGGATAGAGCATCTCATCGGCTGCGGTGAGGCCGGTCTGCTCAACAGCCAGCTGGTGCAGCTTGCGGATGGCGATGATGCCCGCCAGCAGATCCGGTTCCTTTTCCGGATCGGGCTGATGGAGCATGCCCTTGTAGCCCTCACCGGTGGTTCTGGGCTTGTTGGTGTAGATACGGGGGATGATCAGGACACGATCGCCCACCTTTTCCTGGACTCTGGCCAGACGGCCGATGTATTCCAGAACGGACTCCTGATTGTCGGCGGAGCAGGGGCCGATGATGACCATGAAGCGATCATCCTCTCCGGTCAGGATCCTGCGGATCTCCTGATCTCTGGCGGCTTTTATCTTCTGAACGCTTTCCGGCAGCGGATACTCTTTTTTGATCTCCGCCGGAACCGGAAGCTTTTTGCTGAAATGCATGGACATGACAAATAACTCCTTTGGTTGTTGCTTCGAATTTTGAAAGCGATGAACGCATCAAAAGTGACTGTTTAATTATAAACCGACTGCGGGAAAAAAGCTACGCATATAATGAGCCGCACTTGCAGTCATGTTCCTGGCGGAACATGACGTAGGTTATAAGGACTGCGGCTCATGCAAATCGTCCTGACGGACGATGAGCCGCACTTGCAGTCATGTTCCTGACGGAACATGACGTAGGTTGACAGGGGTTTGGGCGGGGGGATAGAATGGACTGCGTATATTTCAGGCCGAAAGGGCCGATGTAGGAGTGTGTTTATGATGGAAAAGAAGCGTTATTTTCCCATGTTCATGGACCTGTCGGATAAGAAGGTGATGGTCGTGGGGGCCGGCACGATCGCCAAGCGCAGAGTCCGGACGCTTTTGGAGTTTACGGAGCATGTATATGTACTGGCACCGGAGGTGAATCCTGAACTGAAGCAGCTGGCGCAGGAGGGGCGTGTGACCATTCTGAAGAAGCGATATGAGCCGGGAGATCTTAACGGGATGGATCTTGTGATTGCGGCGGCCTCGGAGGCGAAGGTGAACTTTGATGTGGCGGATGACTGCCGGCAGCAGGGGATCCTTGTGAATGTGGCCAATGACCGGGATCAGTGCGGCTTTTATTTCCCGGGAGTGATCCTGAAGGAGAATGTGGTCATCGGCGTGAGCGCCAGCGGACAGAATCAGAAGCTGGCCCGGAAGGTCAGCGAAGCTGTGCGCTGTGCAGTGGAGGAGATATAGGATGAAGGTGCAGATCTATACGGATGGTTCGGCCAGAGGGAACCCGGAAGGCCCCGGCGGTTACGGTGCCATTCTGGAATATGTGGATACAAAGGGACAGCTCCATACGAAAGAGCTTTCCCAGGGGTATGTGAAGACCACCAATAACCGCATGGAGCTGATGGCGGCCGTTGCGGCTCTGGAACAGCTGCTGCGGCCCTGCGAGGTGGAGCTGTATTCGGACTCCCAGTATCTGATCAATGCTTTTAACCAGCATTGGATCGAAGGCTGGATCCGCCGGGGCTGGAAGCGCAGCGGCAATGAGCCGGTGAAGAATAAAGCGATCTGGCAGCGACTGCTTAAGGCGGCGGAGCCCCACCAGGTGACCTGGCACTGGGTAAAGGGCCATGACGGTCATCCAAAGAATGAGCGCTGTGATCAGCTGGCCACCATGGCGGCGGATTCGGGAGAACTCATTGAGGACGATCTGGGAGAATGACGGGCTTTTGGCTGTTTACTTGACAACAGGGCGCATTATTTGGTAGATTTTTTAAGATTATCTGTATAATTTCCGGCTCATTTCGGGAGCAGGAAATTCTGTTAAAGAGATGAAGGCACTGCAGCCTGTCATCTTAGAAAAAGGAGAAAGCATAGATGACCTGTTATGAAGAGCTGGTGGCGCGCGGACTGATCGCGCAGGTCACCGATGAAAAGGAGATTCGTGAACTGGTAGACAATGGCAAGGCTACCTTCTACATCGGATTTGACCCGACGGCAGACAGCCTGCACGTGGGCCATTTCATGGCGCTGCTTCTGATGAAGAGACTGCAGATGGCCGGCAACCGTCCGATCGCACTGGTGGGCGGCGGTACCGGTATGATCGGCGATCCGTCCGGACGAAGCGACATGAGAAAGATGATGACCATTGAGCAGATCGATGCCAACTGCGAGAAATTCAAGAAGCAGATGAGCCGTTTCATCGAATTCGGCGAGGATAAGGCGATCATGGTCAACAATGCGGACTGGCTGAGAAACCTGAACTTTATGGAGTTCATGCGTGACATCGGTCCCTGTTTCTCGGTCAATGACATGCTGCGTGCCCGCTGCTATACCAATCGCCTGGAAACGGGTCTGTCCTTCCTGGAGTTTTCCTACATGCTGATGCAGTCCTATGACTTCTACATGCTGTATCAGAAGTACGGCTGCCAGATGCAGTTCGGCGGAGATGACCAGTGGTCCAACATGCTGGGCGGTACCGAGCTGGTTCGCAAGAAGCTGCAGAAGGATGCCTATGCCATGACCATCAACCTGCTGCTGAAGCATGACGGAACCAAGATGGGTAAGACCGCCGGCGGCGCCATCTGGCTGGATCCGGAAAAGACCAGTCCCTTCGATTTCTATCAGTACTGGAGAAATGTGGATGATCAGGACGTGATCAAGTTCCTGCGCATGATGACCTTCCTGCCGCTGGAGCAGATCGCCGAGATGGAGAAATGGGAAGGCAGCCAGCTCAACACTGCCAAGGAGATTCTGGCTTACGAGCTGACCACACTGGTCCATGGCGAAGAGGAAGCGAAGAAGGCCCAGGAGGGCGCCAGAGCTCTGTTCGGCGGCGGTATGGCCACCGAAAACATGCCCACCTGCCAGCTGGAGGAGGGTGATCTGACGGATGGTGCCATCGATATCATTTCGGTGATGGTAAAGGCCGGTCTGGTGGCCAGCCGCAATGAGGGTCGTCGTGCGGTGCAGCAGGGCGGTGTATCCGTTGGGGATGACAAGGTGACGGATTTTGCCATGACGCTGACGAAAGAGCAGCTGACCGAGGGCGTGATCGTTCGCCGCGGCAAGAAAAAATACATGAAGATCTGTTTATAAAGATTTCGGAGGAAATAGACTGTGAAAAAGTATGGCGTAAATGAACTGCGCCAGATGTATCTGGACTTCTTTGAGAGCAAGGAGCATCTGGTTATGAAGAGCTTTTCGCTCGTGCCGCACAATGATAAGAGCCTTCTGCTGATCAACGCAGGTATGGCTCCGCTGAAGCCCTATTTTACGGGGGCGGAGATCCCGCCGCGCCGCCGCGTGGCTACCTGCCAGAAGTGTATCCGTACCGGCGATATCGAAAACGTTGGTAAGACCGCCCGTCACGGCACCTTCTTTGAGATGCTGGGCAACTTCTCTTTCGGCGATTACTTCAAGCATGAAGCTATTGCCTGGTCCTGGGAGTTCCTGACCAAAGTGGTTGGTCTGGACGAGGATCGTCTGTTCCCGTCGGTCTATCAGGATGACGATGAGGCTTTCGAGATCTGGAACAAGGAAGTGGGCGTTCCGGCAGAGAAGATCTTCCGTTTCGGCAAGGCCGACAACTTCTGGGAGCACGGCGCAGGTCCCTGCGGTCCCTGCTCGGAGATCTACTACGATCGCGGAGAGAAGTATGGCTGCGGACAGCCGGGCTGTACCGTAGGCTGCGACTGCGACCGTTACATGGAAGTATGGAATAACGTATTTACCCAGTTCGAAAATGACGGTGAGGGCCATTACGAGACCCTGAAGCAGAAGAATATCGATACCGGTATGGGGCTGGAGCGTCTGGCAGTGGTCGTTCAGGACGTAGATTCCATTTTCGACGTGGACACCCTGCAGGCTCTGCGTGACAAGGTCTGCGAAGTGGCCGGAAAGACCTACAAGCAGAATGAAAAGGATGACATTTCCATTCGTCTGATCGTTGACCATATCCGCAGTGCTACCTTCATGATCTCGGACGGCATCATGCCCACCAACGAAGGCCGCGGCTATGTGCTTCGCCGTATCATCCGCCGTGCAGCCCGTCATGGAAGACTGCTCGGTATTCAGGGCGGCTTCCTGTCCGGTCTGAGTGCGACGGTGATCGAAGGCTCCAAGGCCGGTTATCCGGAGCTGGAGGAGAAGAAGGATTTCATCTTCAAGGTGCTGCAGCAGGAGGAAGAAAAGTTCAACCGTACCATCGATCAGGGTCTGTCGATCCTGGCCGGTTATGAGGAAGAGCTGAAGGCAGCCGGCAAGGATACCCTGGCTGGTGAGCAGGCCTTCATGCTGTACGATACCTACGGCTTCCCGCTGGATCTGACCCGTGAGATTCTGGAGGAGAAGGGCTACGGCGTGGATGAACAGGGCTTTGAGGCCTGCATGAAGCAGCAGCGCGAAAAGGCTCGTAATGCCCGTGAAAAGTCCAACTACATGGGAGCGGATGCGACAGTCTATGACCAGATTCCGGTGGAGATCACCACGGCATTCGATGGTTATGAGACTCTGAAAGAGGATTCGGTCATCACGGTCCTGACCACCGACAGTGAGCTGACACAGGCTCTGTCCGACGGTGAAAACGGAACGATCATTACCGAGCGCACTCCGTTCTATGCGACCATGGGCGGCCAGGTCGGTGACAAGGGAACCATCTCCTGCGGCGACGGCGTCTTTGAGGTAGAGGAGACCATCCATCTTCGCGGCGGCCGTGTAGGTCATGTGGGCCGTATGGTTTCCGGTATGCTCAAGGTGGGCGATACCGTTACACTGTCCGTTTGCGAAAAGGGCAGACGTAATACTGAAAAGAACCACAGTGCGACCCATCTGCTGCAGAAGGCCCTGAAGACCGTACTGGGAAGCCATGTTGAGCAGAAGGGCTCCATGGTATCCGCCGATCGTCTGCGTTTCGACTTTGCCCATTTCCAGGCCATGACTGCACAGGAACTGGCGCAGGCTGAAGCACTGGTGAATGAGGAGATCGCAAAGGCACTTGAGGTTCGCACCGATATCATGACGCTGGATGAGGCAAAGGCCACCGGAGCCATGGCACTGTTCGGAGAAAAGTATGGCGACAGTGTTCGCGTGGTATCCATGGGCGACTTCTCCAAGGAGCTTTGCGGTGGTACCCATGTATCCAACACCTCTCAGATCAAGAGCATCAAGATTCTGAGCGAGTCCGGTGTTGCTGCCGGCGTTCGCCGTATCGAGGCACTGACCGGTGATGCGGTGATGGCTTACTATCAGAAGCTGGAGGAAAACCTGAATGCGGCAGCAGCTCTGCTGAAGACCACTCCGGATAAGCTGGGTGATCGTATCAAGGCTCTGCAGGCTGAGCTGAAGACGGCTGCTTCCGAGATCGAATCCCTGAAGAGCCAGATGGCCAAGGATGCGTTGGGCGATGTTATGGACCAGGTGCAGGAGATCAAGGGCGTGAAGCTGCTGGCAGCCAAGCTGGAGAATGTGGACATGAACGGTCTGCGTGATCTGGGTGACCAGCTGAAGGAAAAGCTGGGCGAAGGCGTGATCGTGCTGGCCAGCGTTGCCGACGGCAAAGTCAGCCTGATGGCCTGCTGTACCGATGCGGCTCAGAAGGCCGGAGCTCATGCGGGCAATCTGATCAAGGGCATTGCGGCCAAGGTTGGCGGCGGTGGCGGCGGACGCCCGAACATGGCACAGGCCGGCGGCAAGAACCCGGCTGGTGTGGATGAGGCACTGGCAGAGGCTGTCAAAGTACTGGAAGCACAGCTGGGCTGAGTTGTAACTGGCCAGATCTTCGGGATTTTGCCGCATACGCGGCAAAACACCTCGCGAAACCGAACTGCCTGAGCTGTAACACAATACATTCTAAAACAGAAAAAGTTTTTGTTGACGAATTGACTTGCATGTGTGATAATAGCGTGGTACGTGCGAATGTATTATCAGAAACAGACTGATGAATTCGATGCATCCGTGTCGTAACAAATTCGCTATGTGCATATCCTTCAATCGGAGGGGGGTTAGGAAGAAGATGTCTAATGTTATCGTAAAAGAAAACGAGTCTCTGGACAGCGCACTGCGTCGTTTCAAGAGAAACTGCGCTAAGGCAGGTATTCAGCAGGAGATTCGTAAGAGAGAGCATTATGAGAAGCCGAGCGTAAGACGTAAGAAAAAGTCTGAGGCTGCTCGTAAGCGTAAATATAACTAAGATGCCTGAGCCCCGGTCTTTGACCGGGGTTTTTCCGTAGGCACAGACTGCGATCGGGAGGTGTAGACGTGAAAATTCAGAAAAAGCTGCTGACGTTCCTGTATAAGGCGTTGAAGATCCTGTTTGGTAAGGTTTTCTTTGTGGCGGTCGCAGCCATTCTGCAGATCACCTGGGTCGCCTTTTTTATGTATGCCATGGGGGACCGGTATCCCTTCTTTGCCGGTGCAGTCCGGCTGGTCTCTTTTCTGGTTATGCTCAACATCCTGAACAAGCCCACCAATCCGTCCTTTAAGCTGGGCTGGGCCATCATCATGCTTCCGGCACCGGTGGTGGGATTTGCGATCTATATCACGCTGGGGCGGTCCAGACTGACCCGAAAGGTGGCAGATCGCTGTGATGAGGTGACGAGAGAGACTGCTCATCTGCTGATCGAAAACCCGGAGTACCGGGAGGCCCTGGAGCAGGAGAGTCAGCTGGCTGCAAACCAGTCTCTGTATCTGGCCCGCTGCGCCGGATATCCGGTCTGGCAGCGGACGACCACCCGGTATTATCCCAGCGGGGAACTGCTGTACAAGGATATGATCGAGACGCTGGAGAATGCCCGGCACTATATCTTTATGGAGTATTTCATCATTGATAACGGTGAAATGTGGAATTCGATCCTGGACATCCTGGAACGCAAGGCAAAGGAAGGATTGGATGTCCGTGTAATCTACGACGGCATGGGCTGCGTCAATACGCTGCCGGCCCGTTTTTGCCGGGATCTGCGAAAGCGGGGGATTGCCTGTGAGGAATTCAATCCCTTCCGTCCCTTTGTGACGGCGCTGTACAATAACCGGGATCATCGGAAGATCATGGTCGTGGACGGCCATACCGCCTTTACGGGCGGCATTAATCTGGCGGATGAGTATATCAATCGCAAGAAGCGCTTCGGCTACTGGAAAGACACCGGCATCTCCCTGCATGGGGAGGCGGTCTGGAACTTTACGGTGATGTTTCTCCAGATGTGGAGCGTGGTGACGGGCCGGTCGGATGTGTTTGATCAGGTGATGAAGTTTACGCCGGAGATCCATCATATCGAGAAGTTTGAAAGTGACGGTTTTGTTCAGCCCTACGGAGATACGCCGCTGGACCAGGAAACGGTGGGCGAAAATGTGTATCTGAATATTCTGGGGCAGGCAAAAAAATACGTCTATATGTTCACGCCCTATCTGGTCATCGACAATGAGATGATCACGCGGCTCTGCCTGACGGCCAAGTCGGGGGTGGATGTGCGGATCGTGGTACCCGGCATTCCGGATAAACGGATGGTTTATCTGCTGACCACCTCCTACTTCGAGCAGCTGCTGGAGGCGGGGGTGCGGATCTACGAATACACGCCGGGCTTTTTGCACGCCAAGTGCTTTGTCTGTGACGATGAGATCGCCACCGTTGGCACTATCAATATGGATTACCGCAGTCTGTATCTGCATTTCGAAAACGGTGTCTGGATGTACCGTTCCCGGGCAGTGGGGCAGGTGAAGCAGGATGTGCTGGACACCATTGAAAGATCCAGGGAGGTCACCCTGGAGGAGTGTAAAAAGCGTCCGATCGCAGTGCGTCTGCAGCAGAGACTGCTTCGGATCCTGGCGCCGCTGATGTGAGATCGGCAGGCTGCCTGTCCTGGCGGCTCCTGCAGTCCGGATACCGGGAGGAGTCTGGTCATGAAATGGAAAACATCTGAAAACAAACGCGGAAAACAGATCCGGCGAAGCTTTTTTCACATCGATATTCCGGAGGAGATGTGTCCTCGGGAGACAGTGCGCCTGGTCTTCGTGACGGATGTGCATAACTGCCGGGGCGGGCTGACTCCGGAAGAAATTGCCCGGGCGGTGGAAGAGTGCCGGCCGGATGTGATCGTATCCGGCGGTGATCTGATCACGGCCCGGCACGGTGAATTTCATGGAGAGCAGTCGGCTTGTCTGCTGGAAAGGCTGTGTGATCTGGCGCCGGTGTATCTGGGCGAGGGGAACCACGAAAGCCGCCTGCGGGAGCATCCGGAGCTGTATCCGGGAATCTACGAGGGCCTGAGAGAGAAGGCTGCCCGGCTGGGAGCCCTCTGGCTGTGCAATGAACAGCGCAGGCTGGACTGGAAGGGACTGCCGGTATCGCTGGATTCTTTTAATCCTTCGCTGGACTATTATGACCGCTTTCATCCTAAAACACCCGGGTGTAAAACGGTGCGTGAGCTGATCGGGGACAGAGAACCGGGAGCCTTTCATGTGATGCTGTCCCATCACCCGGATTTCTTTGGTGATTGTGCTGAGTGGGGGGCGGATCTGACCCTGAGCGGTCATTTTCACGGAGGCATCATCCGGGTGCCCTTCCTGGGAGGTCTTTGCGGAGGCAGTCTGCGGCCGTTTCCGAAATACGACCGGGGGTTGTTTGAACGGGGCGGGAAGCGGCTGGTGGTCAGCAGCGGCCTGGGCCTGCACACGATCCCGCTTCGCTTTAACAATCCCTTTGAGCTGGTGGTACTGGAGCTGGCGGGCGGCTGAGTGAAGCCGGTGCGTGATTTGTGAACTGGGCATGAGAGAAACAAGATGGTGTAGAGCAGAGAAGCTGCTGGAAATTCTGAGGGGAACGGATGGATCTTTCTGTAAAGCTGCAGGCGTTTGAGGGCCCGATGGACCTTCTGCTGCATTTGATCGACAAGAACAAGGTCAGCATATACGACATTCCAATCGCGGCGATCACGGATCAGTATTTTGAATACATCGATCAGATGCGGCGCGAGGACATGGAGATCATGAGTGAGTTTCTGGTCATGGCGGCCACGCTGCTGGATATCAAGGCCAGAATGCTCCTTCCGCCGGAGAAGGATGAAGAGGGCGAGGAGATCGACCCGAGATCCGAGCTGGTGGAAAAGCTCCTGGAGTACAAAATGTACAAGTATATGTCTTATGAGCTGCGGGAACGGGAGGGCGAAGCCATGCTGAGCCTGTACCGGGAGGAGTGTCTGCCCAAAGAGGTGGCGCTGTATAAGGAACCCGTGGATCCGCATAAGCTGCTGGGCGACCTGACGCTGGAGCGGATGAAGGAGATCTTTCAGGAGGTCATGAAACGGCAGGAGGAGCGGGTGGATCCCATCCGAAGCCAGTTCGGAAAGATCGAAAAGGAGACCGTGGATGCCGGAGAGGTCATGCGCAGCGTGCGCCGCAATATCCTGAAAAAGAAGAACTGTACGTTTCGCAGTCTGCTGACGGCCGGCCGCGGGAAAATGTACACAGTGGTGACCTTTCTGACGATCCTGGAGCTGATGAAGATCGGCCGGGTGGAGGTCAGTCAGGATGACACCTTCGGCGAGATCAGCATTACGGTGAAGGATGCCGGTGACTGGGGTGCGGATGAGCAGGAACTGAAGCTGGAATATGAATGAGGACAGAAAGAGTGGAAATGAACGATAAGGAGCTGGCGGCGGCCATCGAAGCGATACTGTTTACCATGGGCGACTCGGTGGAGATTGACCGGATCGCAGCGGCGCTGGAGATGGGCAAGGCGGGAACGGAGCGTATCCTGAATGAAATGGCAAAACGCTATGAGGAGGAGGATCGGGGCATCCGCCTGATCCGGCTGGAGAATGCCTGGCAGCTTTGCACGAAGAAGCAGTATTACGATATCCTGATCCGAATCGCCCGGACGCCCAGGCGGGTCAATCTGACCGAGGTACTGATGGAGACCCTGTCGATCGTGGCCTACAAGCAGCCGGTGACCAAGCTGGAGATCGAGAAGATCCGGGGCGTCAAGAGCGACCATGCGGTGAACAAGCTGGTGGAGTACAATCTGGTCCGCGAGGTGGGCCGGCTGGACGCTCCGGGGCGGCCGATCCTGTTCGGAACCACCGAGGAATTTCTGCGCCATTTCGGGGTGGATGCGGTGGATGAGCTGCCTATGGTGGATCCGGTGCGCAAAGAGGACTTCAAGCTGGAGGCGGAGAAGGAGATCGACCAGAAGCTGAAGGTGTGAGCGGGGCCGAAAGGCTTCGCGTATGCGGTATGAAACGGCGGCGGCCCGGACAGGATACGCTGTGACCGGCGGCCGATAATACGTTACAGTTCACACGCAGAACCGTAACTAAATACTGTGTCATGGGCAAAATATCAGAAAACATTTCAATGCTTTAATAAACCATGTGCCGGCAGGCGGATGGGATTTGGATGGCTGCGGCGGCTGACAATACCGCAAAATGTTCAAATTCTTCCGCTGCCGGCCTTGTTTTTTGTTTCACATTGCCGTTAAAGGATTGTCAACAGGGAAAAAAAGCACGAAACTTATGGAAAGGCATTGGCAATTATCGGCATAATTTCGTGCATAATTTCTTGCATTTTCACCTTATACAAGATATGATGTATTCGGTTAATTTTGGATCAATTTCAATACAATATTGGAGGGCTGATTTAATGAGTAATACAGCACAGAGCTTAGCAAGCAAGAGAATTGCCTCTCTGCTTGATGAGAACAGTTTTGTTGAGATCGGCGGCTGCGTAACAGCAAGAAGCACCGACTTCAACATGCAGGAGACAGAAACACCGTCTGACGGCGTTGTAACCGGTTACGGTCTGATCGATGGCAAGCTCGTGTATGTGTACAGCCAGGATTCCGCTGTACTGGGCGGAACCATCGGCGAAATGCATGCCAGAAAGATCACAGGTATCTATGATCTTGCCATGAAGATGGGCGCACCGGTCATCGGTATGATCGACTGTGCAGGTCTTCGTCTGCAGGAAGGCACCGATGCGCTGAACGCATTTGGTCAGGTATACCTGAAGCAGACCATGGCCAGCGGTGTGATCCCGCAGATCACAGCTGTTTTCGGCAAGTGCGGCGGCGGTCTGGCTGTTGTTCCGGGTCTGACAGATTTCACTTTCATGGAGACTGCAAACGCAAAGCTGTTTGTTAACTCCCCGAACGCACTGGACGGCAATCGTGCAGAGCTGAATGATACCGCAAGTGCTGCATTCCAGAGTGCGGAAGCAGGTCTGGCTGACTTCACCGGTACTGAAGAAGAGATCTATGCAGGTGTTCGCCAGCTGGTTTCCTTCCTTCCGTCCAACAACGAGGACAATGCTTCCTATGCTGACAGCGAGGACGATCTGAACCGTGTATGTGCAGATCTGGCCAACGCTGCAGGCGACACCTCCATTCTTCTGGCTCAGATCGCTGACGATCAGGAGTTCGTTGAGGTTGGCGCAGCTTATGCCCAGGATATGGTTACCGGCTTCCTGCGCCTGAACGGACAGACCGTCGGTGCTGTTGCAAACCGCAGCGAAGTATACGACGCTGAGGGCAACAAGAGCGCAGATCTGGGCACCACCCTGACTGTAAACGGCTGCCGCAAGGCTGCAGACTTCGTTAAGTTCTGCGATGCTTTCGACATCCCGGTTCTGACTCTGACCAATGTGACCGGCTTCAAGGCTGATCTTGAGTCTGAAAAGAACATCGCAAAGGCTGCTGCAGCTCTGACCTTTGCATTTGCAGATGCAACCGTTGCCAAGGTAAACGTTGTCATCGGCAAGGCATTCGGAAATGCTTACAACGTAATGAACAGCAAGGCTTTGGGAGCAGATATGACCTTCGCATGGCCGCAGGCTCAGATCGGCATGATGGATGCTAATCTGGCTGCACAGATCATGTATGCAGGTACCGATGCAAACCTGGGCGAGAAGGCTGCTGAATATGCTTCCCTGCAGGAGAGCGCTATGGCTGCTGCAAAGAGAGGCTATGTTGACACCATCATTGAGCCGGAAGACACCAGAAAATATGTGATCGGTGCTTTCGAGATGCTTTACACAAAGAGAGAAGATCGTCCGGTTAAGAAGCATGGCAGTGTTTAATGAGCGAGGTGTGTCAATGAAGAATAGAATGAAAGCTTTATTACTCGCATCGATCGTAGCTGCCAGCGCTATGGCCAGTGTATCCTTTGCAGAACAGGTGACCGAAGCGGCCACCGAAAGTGTGGCAGAGGTGGCTGCAGAGGAGGTTTCCACCGAGGCTGCGGCAGAGACTGAGCCGGCTCAGGCCGTAATGGAACCCACCGAAGTGACCGGTGAGGGCAAATATGCAATGTACTACACTCAGATGGAGCAGATGGCAGCCGGCACCATGCAGGTTCTGTCCGATATGCCCGCTGAGGAGGTACAGGCAAAGATCGATGATGAGTTTACCGATGCAATGTCCAGAGCCATCTATGCCAACTGGCAGACGGTTCAGGAGGAGCTTGGTAGTTTCGTAGAAGTAAACGAGTATGCGATCGAGGAAGAAGGCGCGACCGTCAAGGCGATCTGCAATGCAAGCTACGACGGCGTGAGAGAGGGTACTGTGGTTACCGTTGAAATGTCTGTCAACATGGTTGATCAGAGCACCGCTTTCGCATGGAATATTGAGAAGCCGAAGAGCCAGCTGTTCCAGGAGGCAGGTCTGAATACCCTGCTGGGTCTGGGAACTGTATTCGTGGTTCTGGTATTCCTGAGCTTCCTGATCGGTCAGATCCACTGGGTACCGGATCTGCTCGAAAAGAAGAAAAAAGCCGCCGCTCCGGCCGCACCGGCTGCCGCACCGGCACCGGTTGCCGCTCCGGTAGTTGAGGAAGAGGAGTATACTGACGATACCGAGCTTGTTGCTGTTATCGCAGCAGCTATCGCAGCAGCAGAAGGAACCAGCACAGACGGATTTGTTGTTCGTTCCATCAGAAAAGTAAACAGAAAGAACTGGCAGAATGCCTGATAACGGGAGGATATATTCATGAAAAACTATACAATCACAGTCAATGGCAATGTTTATGATGTAACTGTTGAAGAAGGAACCGGTTCAGGCGCACCGGCAGCAGCACCGAAGGCAGCATCCGGCGCAGCTGGCAGCGTAAAGGTTACCGCTTCCTGCCCGGGTAAGGTATTCAAGGTAGAAGCTAAGGTTGGTCAGGCTCTGAAGGCTGGCGATGCCATCATCATCCTGGAAGCCATGAAGATGGAGATCCCGGTCGTTGCTCCGCAGGACGGCACTCTGGCAAGCCTGGAAGTTGCAGTCGGCGATGCAGTCGAGAACGGCGCTGTTCTGGCTACCCTGAACTAAGAAAGGTAATGCAGATCAACCGTTAATACGACTTGGAGGTAAAAAATGGCTTATATTACCAATACATTGTCGAATCTTCTGCATCAGACCGCTTTCTTCAATCTGACCTGGGGCAACTACGTTATGATTGTTGTGGCACTGGTGTTCCTGTATCTGGCAATTGCACACGATTTCGAACCGCTGCTGCTTGTGCCGATCGCTTTCGGTATGCTGCTGGTTAATATCTACCCGGACATCATTGCTCCGCCGACGGTAGATGCCCTGGGCGTTGAACATGCCGGCGGTCTGTTCCACTATTTCTACATCCTTGACGAGTGGAGTATCCTGCCGTCCCTGATCTTCATGGGCGTAGGTGCCATGACCGACTTCGGTCCGCTGATCGCAAACCCGATCAGCTTCCTGCTTGGCGCAGCAGCTCAGCTGGGTATCTACATTGCATACTTCTTCGCTATTATCCTTGGATTTAATGGTAAGGCAGCAGCTGCTATCTCCATCATCGGCGGTGCAGACGGCCCGACTTCCATTTTCCTGGCAGGTAAGCTGGGTCAGACATCCCTGATGGGACCCATCGCAGTAGCAGCTTACTCCTACATGTCTCTGGTTCCGATCATTCAGCCGCCTATCATGAAGCTGTTTACGACGGAAGAGCAGAGAAAGATCAAGATGGGTCAGCTTCGTCCGGTTTCCAAGCTGGAGAAGATCCTGTTCCCGATCATCATCACCATCGTTGTATGTCTGCTTCTGCCGACCACCGCTCCGCTGGTAGGTATGCTGATGCTTGGTAACCTGTTCCGTGAGTCCGGCGTTGTTCGTCAGCTGACCGAAACAGCTTCCAACGCGCTGATGTACATCGTAGTTATCCTGCTGGGTACCTCTGTTGGTGCTACCACCAGTGCAGAGGCATTCCTGAATGTTTCTACCCTGAAGATCGTTGCTCTTGGTCTGGTTGCATTCGCATTCGGTACTGCAGGCGGTGTGCTTCTTGGTCAGGTAATGCGTATCGTTACGCACAATAAGATCAATCCGCTGATCGGTTCTGCCGGTGTATCGGCTGTACCGATGGCGGCCCGTGTATCCCAAAAGGTGGGCGCTCAGGCTGACCCGACAAACTTCCTTCTGATGCATGCAATGGGCCCGAACGTTGCGGGTGTTATTGGTACCGCAGTTGCGGCCGGTACATTCATGGCGATCTTCGGCGTGTAAAATGAAACAGTGCTGCGGCCTGCTTGATCTCGCTTCGGGTGAGGGGCCGCACTTACTGTCCGGCTTTGCGTGCCGGACGCAGAATAATCGAGAGAGGATAATACAATGGCAAAACCGATTAAGATTACAGAAACCATTCTTCGTGATGCTCATCAGTCTCTGATCGCTACCCGTATGACCACCGAGCAGATGCTGCCGATCATCGAAAAAATGGATAAAGTTGGATATCACTCCGTAGAGTGCTGGGGTGGTGCAACCTTCGATGCTTCCCTTCGTTTCCTGAAGGAAGATCCGTGGGAGCGTCTTCGTAAGCTGAAAGACGGCTTCAAGAACACCAAACTTCAGATGCTGTTCCGTGGCCAGAACATTCTGGGTTACAGCCCGTACGCTGATGATGTTGTTGAGTACTTCGTACAGAAGTCCATCGCAAACGGTATCGACATCATCCGTATCTTCGACTGCCTGAACGATCTGCGCAACCTGGAGACCGCTGTAAAGGCTACCAACAAGGAAGGCGGCCATGCTCAGATCGCTCTGTCCTACACCCTGGGTGATGCTTACACCATGGATTACTGGATGGACATCGCAAAGAGAATTGAGGATATGGGCGCAGATTCCATCTGTATCAAGGATATGGCTGGTCTGCTTCTGCCGTACAGCGCAACCGAGCTGGTATCTGCTATGAAGTCTGCAACCAAGCTGCCGATCCAGCTGCACACTCACTACACCTCCGGTGAAGCTTCCATGACCTACATGAAGGCTGTTGAGGCTGGTGTAGATGTCATCGACTGTGCTATGTCTCCGTTCGCTCTGGGTACCTCTCAGCCGGCTACCGAATGTATGGTACAGGCCTTCAAGGGAACCGAGTATGACTGCGGTTACGACATGAACCTTCTGGGTGAGATCGCTGACTACTTCCGTCCGCTGCGTGACGAGGCTCTGGAAAGCGGCCTGCTGAACCCGAAGAACATGGGTGTTAACATCAAGACTCTTCAGTATCAGGTACCGGGCGGTATGCTGTCCAACCTGACCTCTCAGCTGAAGGATATGGGTATCGAAGACAAGTTCTATGAGGTACTGGAAGAGGTTCCGAGAGTACGTAAGGACTTCGGTGAGCCGCCTCTGGTAACTCCGTCTTCTCAGATCGTTGGTACCCAGGCTGTTATGAACGTATTCGCTGGCGAGCGTTACAAGATGGTTCCGCAGCAGTCCAAGGATCTGCTGTCCGGTAAGTACGGTGCCTGCGTTAAGCCGTTCGACAAGGAAGTTCAGAAGAAGTGTATCGGTGATACTCCGGTGATCACCCATCGTCCGGCTGATGACATCGCTCCGCAGCTGGATAAGCTGAACGCAGAGATGGCTCAGTGGAAGCAGCAGGATGAGGACGTTCTGTCCTACGCTCTGTTCCCGCAGGTAGCTGTTGATTTCTTCAAATACAGACAGGCTCAGCAGACCAAGGTAGATCCGGCTGCAGCTGATGAAAAGAACAAGGCATATCCTGTTTAATATAGTGACATGACTTTGGGGCAGGTGCTCCCGCTTGGCGGGGCACCTGCTTTTTTAGTGGCATTTTAAGAGGGGATGAAATATAATATCAGATTGAACTGAGACTTAAGAACAGTGACCGGGAACCGTGTTTTGGCATGTGTTCTGGGATGAATTTCAGGCATGGTGTTTAAAATCTGTTCTGTTGAAGCGTGTTTTGTCTCGCATACGTATGAAGCGGAGAGGTGCTTTGACAAAGAGAGGGGGATATGGTTTGAACTGTATCTTGGATATATTT
Organism: Lachnospiraceae bacterium; assembly: GCA_030526245.1. Lineage (GTDB taxonomy): Bacteria > Bacillota > Clostridia > Lachnospirales > Lachnospiraceae > Merdiplasma. Next base: position 6,154 of record JAUNDD010000005.1, on the reverse strand, counting down.
GAAAATACGGCGGCGGCGTATCCGGAGAAGATCGCAGTGGAGGATGAAGCAAAGGCAATCACCTGGAAAGAGCTGGCGGTTTTGTCAAGGCGGGCGGGCACCGGCATTGCGGTTCGCATCGGGCGCAGGGAACCGGTGGCTTTGTTTATGCCCAAACAGGCGGCTATGCTGGCGGCCATGCTGGGCGCAGCGTATGCCGGCTGCTTTTATGTGCCGGTGGATCCGACACAGCCGTCCGGCCGTCTGGCACATATCTGGAGCGTGCTGCAGCCGAAACTGGTGGTCACGCTGCCGGAATACGAGGAATGCCTGGCCCGGACGGGCTACGTAGGTGAGGTGTGCTTTCTTGCTGATTTGCTGAAGACGGAAGCGGATGAAGCACAGCTGTCTGAGATCCGGCAGCAGGTGAAGGATACGGATCTGCTCTATGGAATCTTTACCTCCGGCTCCACCGGTGTGCCAAAGGGAATTGTGGTCAGTCAGAGAGCGGTGATGGACTTTATCGGTCATTTCACGACGACGTTTGGAATCGCGCAGGATGAAGTGTTCGGCAACCAGGCGCCCTTTGACTTTGATGTGTCGGTAAAGGATATCTATTCCTGTCTGTTCACCGGGGCTCGTCTGGTGCTGATCCCGCAGAAGATGTTTTCCATGCCGCCCGTTCTGCTGGACTATCTGTGTGAGCGGAAGGTTACTACGCTGGTCTGGGCTGTATCAGCTCTGACGCTGGTCAGCGGCCTGAAGGGTCTGAAGTATCGTGTGCCCGAATATGTTCATCGGATCATGTTCAGCGGTGAAGTGATGCCGGTCAAACAGCTTCGACTCTGGCAGAAGGCATTGCCTGCGGCGGAGTTTGTCAACCTGTACGGCCCCACGGAGATCACCTGCAACTGTACCTATTATCGACTGCCGGGATACTGGGAGAGCGACGATAAGCTGCCCCTTGGACAGGCCTTTGATGGCCGGGAGGTCTTCCTGATGGATGAAGAGGATCGGCGGGTGGATGCACCTGGTCAGGAGGCGGAGATCTGCGTAAGCGGAGAGTCGCTGGCGGCCGGCTACTATCATAATGAAGAGGAAACAAACCGACGGTTTGTGCAGCTTATCATTGACGGCGTGCAGAAACGCTGCTACCGGACGGGGGATCTTGGATATTACGATGAAGGCGGCCGACTGTATTTTGCGGGGCGCAAGGACTTTCAGATCAAACATATGGGGCATCGTATCGAACTGGAGGAGATCGAGCGGGCAATTAACGCGCTGGAAGGAGTGGAGGCAAACTGCTGCCTGATGAACGAGAAACGCAATCAGCTGATCTGTTATTATTATGGAACAGCGGCTGCGGAGGAGATCCGGAGTCATCTGAAGGAGCAGCTGCCGATCTTTATGGTGCCCCATAAGTTTTATGCGGTGGATAGTATGCCGCTGACCAAAAACGGCAAGATCGATCGCGGCTATTTCAGGGATCTGAACGCATAGATGGAAATACGGGAGGAACGTGTGAATAAACAGGAACTGACATATGCGGCAGAAAAGTGGGGGACACCCCTGTATCTCTTTGATATTCGAGAACTTGAAAAGACAGTGGAAGGCTTTCGGGCGGCACTGGGCAGTGGTGTCGGACTGTGCTTTGCAGTGAAGGCCAATCCCTTTGTGCTACCGGAGATGGCCCAGCTGACAGATCGGATCGAGGTCTGTTCCATGGGAGAGTACCGCATCTGCCGAAAATGCGGCATTGAACCGGAGAAGCTGCTGATCTCCGGGGTGCTGAAAAAGGAAGCGGATCTCCGGGAGATCTTTCGGGAGTGCGGCGGAAGATGCTGTTATACGGCTGAATCGAAGCGCCAGTATGAACTGCTGGCAAAGCTGAGCAGGGAGGCGGCAGAGACGGTGCGGGTGTTCCCGCGGCTCAGCAATGGAAGTCAGTTTGGAATGGACCGAAGGGAGATCGAGGAGATTTTGACAGATGCCGGCGAAAGGCAAAATCTGAAGATACAGGGACTGCATTACTTTACCGGCACCCAGAAGAAAAAGATCGATAAGATCGAAAAAGAGTTGGCGATGCTGGATCAGCTTTTGCTGGAGTGGAAAGAAGCGCACGGATTCGTGCCGGAAGAGCTGGAATATGGTCCGGGACTCTGGGTGGATTATTTCGGAAACGGGAAAGAGGATCCTCAGATCCAGCGGGAGCAGCTGGGTGAGCTGGTGGCCGGGATGTGTTTTGACGGAACCGTGGTGCTGGAAATGGGGCGAGCGCTGGCAGCCTATTGCGGCAGCTATCTGACTTCGGTGCTGGATATGAAATCTACCGGGGATCGCCATTATGCCATTGTGGATGGCGGGCTTCATCAGCTCAGCTATGATGGTCAGATCCGGGGCATGTATGTGCCGAAAATGCAGGTGCTGCGCCGGGGGCAGGATGCGTTGGGACATGAAGCGCGGGATGCACAGACTCAGCAGGAGTGGACGGTCTGCGGAAGCCTGTGCACGACCAATGATGTGCTGGTGCAGCAGATGAAGACGCCGGAGCTGGCGGTGGGAGATGTACTGGTGTTTGAACAGACGGGTGCCTATTCGGTCATGGAGGGCATGGCTGTGTTTTTAAGCCACGAGCTTCCGGCGGTGGTATCCTGTAATACCGCCGGAGAATGGCATCTTTTGAGAGAACAGGTGGAAACCTATCTGTTCAATACACCGGCCTGGTAATTTTGTGCTGGCGAGATCGGTCGCGATGCAGATGTTGATCCGTGGATGATTTTTGGTTACAGCTTGGGTGGTTTGATCCCGCGAGGTGTTTTGCCGGTTATGCAGCAAAATCCTGAGGGATGATTTTTGGGAAAGAGGAGAAATGAAGATGGAAAAGTTACTGGAAATTCTGAACGAGCTGGATGAAAGCATTAACTGGGAGCAGGAGACGGCCCTGATCGATGATCGACTCATCGATTCCTTTGGCGTGATCTCGCTGGTCTCCGAGCTGGAGGATGCTTTTGATATTGAGATCGAGGCGGTGGAACTGATCCCGGCAAACTTTAATTCGGTGGATGCTCTGTGGGCCATGATCCATCGCCTGCAGGAGGACTAAGGAATATGGCGTATCATTCGACGCTGTATCTGCTGGCTTTTCTGCCCATTGTGCTGCTGCTGTATCAGATCGTACCGCAGAGATGGCGATGGAGTCTTTTGCTGGGGGCCAGCTACTTTTATTTCTGGAGCTTCTCCGGCGTGCTGGTTCTATACCTGGCGGGAACGACCCTGTTTGTGGCCGGAATCGGACGATGCCTGCACCGCATGAAGCTGCGCTGCAAAGAAGAAGCAAAGACACTGGAGAGGGCAGAACGTAGTCAGTATAAGAAGCGGTGTCACAGGAGAGAAAGACAGCTGCTGACTGTTTCGATCATTGTACTGGTGGGGGTACTCGGTTATCTGAAATATGCGAATTTCCTGATCGAGAATACCAATTCGCTGCTGGCGGCCCTGCATATTCAGGTGTCGATGGCCACCAGAAAGATCATGGTGCCCATCGGTGTTTCCTTCTATACGCTGGAAGCCATTGGTTATCTGGTGGATGTATACTGGGAGAAGATTCCGGGGAATGAACCGCTGGGGAAGGTAGCACTGTTTCTGGGCTTTTTCCCACAGACGATGGAAGGCCCCATCGCCATGTATGAGCAGACGGCCGACGATATCTGGGCAGGAAAGCCTCTGAAGCTGCAGCAGCTTGGCGATGGCGCGGTGCGCATCTTCTGGGGCTTGTTTAAGAAGATCATCATTGCCGACCGCCTGGCGGTGGCGGCCAACGAGCTGTTTGATCATTTTACGGATTATCATGGCGTGATGATCGTAGTGGCAGCCGTGTTTTATACCGTTCAGCTGTATATGGAGTTTTCCGGATGCATGGATATCGTGATCGGCAGCGGACAGCTGTTTGGAATCTGCCTTCCTGAAAACTTCAATCAGCCCTTTGTTTCCAGGAATCCGGCGGAATTCTGGCGCCGGTGGCATATGTCCCTGGGCGTATGGTTCCGAACCTATATCTTTTATCCGGTCTCCACTTCGGGACTGGTAAAGAAATGGACCAAATTTGCCAGAAAGAAATTGGGAAAGCAGGCTTCGAAGGTGGGGGTTTCGGCACTGGCGCTGTTCCCGGTGTGGATGTGCAACGGCCTCTGGCACGGTGCGAGCTGGAATTACATTTTCTATGGCGTGTATTATTTTGTGCTGCTGCTGGGCAGTGTGATCCTGGAGCCGGTGAGAGAGCGGGTTCTGCAGGTTACGGGGGCAGATGAGACGGCCGCATACTGGAAGGTGTCTCAGATCCTGAAGACCTGGGTGATCATTGTGACGGGCGAACTGTTTTTCCGGGCCAATGGCATCCGGGCGGGGCTGATCATGTTTACAAGTATGTTTCGGTCCTTCAGCCTGTCGCCGCTGTGTGACGGTTCGCTTCTGGCCCTTGGCCTGGAATGGACGGATTATGTGATCGTGGCAGCCGGCTGCCTGGCGGTTGCTGTCGTGGGAAGCATACGTGAGCATCAGCGGCTGGGAGGCCGGCGGCTTCTGGAACTTCCGAGGCCCATTGGCTGGGGGCTGTGTCTGGCGCTGATTTTGTCGGTGGTCATATTTGGAGCTTATGGAGTGGGTTATCAGCAGGTGGATCTGATCTATGCAGGATTTTAATGTGAAAATGAATAAGAAGTCGGAGAGGGGAGGAAGCTGGCAAAGGGTTGCCTGCTTCCTGCTGCTGCTGGCACTGCTTTTGGGCACGCTGAATGTGTGGTGCCTGCACCTGTGGGAGAGCCGGGAAGAGATGATTCCGGTCAAATTGAAGCATCTGGCCGGTGTGCAGCAGGAGCCGGAGAATACCCTGGATCTTCTGGTGCTGGGGAATTCGCTCAGCTATACATCGGTCTCCAATATGGATCTGTGGAATTCGGACGGGATAGCCGGCTATCAGTGCGGGCATTCGGGTCAGACGGTGCAGGAGGCCTATGAGACCCTGCGGATCGTGCTCGGACAGCAATGTCCCCGGGTGGTTCTGCTGGAGACCAATGCCTTATTCCGGGGGCGCGATGGCTCCATGGGATGGGCAGATCAGTTTGATACCTGGCTGGCTTATCGTGTACCCTTCCTGCAGCTGCACGATATGTGGAAATCGGCGCTCTTTGGCGTGAAGCGGGTGGAGGAGAATTACAAGGGCTACACCTTCCGGACCCAGCAGGACCCCTATACGGGAGAAGAGTATATGGTGGAAGCGGAAGAGGAGGAAGGGTTCCATGAGCTGTCGAAGCGATATATGGACCGGATCGTTCGTCTGTGCAGGGACAAGGATGTGCGGCTGATCCTTTTCAGTTCGGTCAGCCCGGTCAATTATAGCCAGACCAGAATTGATCTGCTCGAAGCGTACTGTCGGGAGATGGACGTTGAATACATTGACTTTAATGCACCCGGGATGCGGGAGCAGGTGGGGATCGACTGGACAACGGACAGCCTGGACGGCGGAGATCATTTAAACCATACGGGAGCCAAAAAGATCACGGCGTATCTGCGGGAATACCTTCGTGAAGAACACCTGCCGGATCGTCGGGGAGATGGACGGTATGTTTCCTGGGAGGAAGCCGGACGGGCCTATCTCGAAGCAGAGAATGGATGATGCCTTCGATTTGCGAGAGAAAGAGTACACCGACAAACAGATGAACGGATAAGCAGATAAGCAGATGAACAGGGCAGCGGGCCGAATGAGGCAGGCTGCCTTTTGTATATCCGTTGTATGCCCAAAGAATGAATGGCTGAGAAACATGAGCTGCGAAAAAAGGAAATAATGGTGCGAAAAGTGAACTGTGAACAGCTGCGAAAAATGAGTAAAATGGCGTGAAAAATGAAAACGAAAAAATGATGGGGAAATTGAAAAATCGATGTTGACAGAGCGGAACTGTCATGGTATATTATCCAAGTCGCCGCTGATGAACGGCAACAAAACAACTAAAAATTGCTGGTTTTGCAACATGTGAATTATGCAAAATTAACAATGAAGTTGAAAAAATAATAGTTGACAACTTAAAATGAAAGTGCTAAGATGTCAAAGTTCGCTTCGGCGGACAAAGATCTTTGAAAACTGAACAGTGAAACAACCTTGAAAATTCTTTAAGAGTTAAAA
>JAUNDD010000022.1 GCA_030526245.1 Lachnospiraceae bacterium | reverse complement strand
AATGTGCTTCAGATAGATTAGGAGAGATGACATGGCAAAAGTCATTATGATTCAGGGAACGATGTCCAATGCGGGAAAGAGTCTGATTACGGCGGGATTATGCCGGGTCTTTGCCCAGGACGGATATCGGGTGGCTCCCTTTAAGTCCCAGAACATGGCGCTGAATTCCTATGTGACGGATGACGGGCTGGAGATGGGCCGGGCCCAGGTGATGCAGGCCGAGGCGGCGGGGATCGCCCCCTGCGCCGAGATGAATCCGATCCTCCTGAAGCCCACCAGTGATGTGGGTTCCCAGGTGGTGGTGATGGGCAAGGTGCGCTGCAACATGGGTGCGGCGGAATACTATCAGTATAAAAAGGAGCTGATCCCCGAGATCAAGGAGGCCTTCCGGAAGCTGTCGGAGAAGGCGGACATCATTGTGGTGGAGGGTGCCGGCTCTCCGGCGGAGATCAACCTGAAGGAAAATGACATTGTCAACATGGGCCTGGCGAAAATGCTGGGCGCACCGGTGCTTCTGGCGGGGGATATCGACCGGGGCGGCGTGTTTGCGCAGCTGCTGGGCTGCCTGATGCTGATGGATGAGGATGAGAAGGACCTGGTCAAGGGTCTGATCATCAACAAGTTCCGGGGAGACAAGACACTGCTGGAGCCGGGCGTAAAGATCCTGGAGGAGAAATGCGGTGTGCCGGTGACGGCGGTACTGCCCTATATCCGGCTGCAGGTGGATGATGAGGACAGCTTAAGTGACCGTCTGGAAAACCGTATGTGCGGCGGCGGTCCGGTGAGCATCTGCGTGGTCCGTCTCCCCCATCTGTCCAATTACACGGACTTTAATGTCTTTGAGGAGACCGGCGCGGCATCCGTGCGGTATGTTTCGAAGGCAAGGGAGCTGACCGGTGCCGATCTGGTGATCCTGCCGGGCAGCAAAAATACCATTGCCGACCTGCGCTGGCTCCATGAATCCGGTATGGGAGAGGCTGTGAAGCAGTACGCGGCGGCCGGCGGTCCGGTGATCGGTATCTGCGGCGGCTATCAGATGCTGGGCCGTCTGATCCGGGATCCGTACCATACGGAAGAGGGCGGAGAAATGGAAGGCCTGGGCCTGCTGCCCACCGTGACCGTGCTGCTGGAGGAAAAGACCACCACCCGGACCGAGGGCGTTTTTGCCGGGAATGCGGAGCTGCTGGCCGGTCTGTCAGGAAAGGCCTTTGCCGGCTACGAGATCCATATGGGTGAGACATTGGCAGAGGAAGAAGTGCAGATCTGGTGCCGCAGCGGGGCCGGAGAGACACAGGCAGAGAAAACCGCAGTGACGGACGGGATGCCGGTTGGAAGTGCGGAGACGGAAGGGCTGTCGGGTGGAAACGCGGAGATGGCCAAAAACCATGAGACTGCGAAGGCAGGAGAGGTCCTGCCGGCAGGTGTCTGCTGCGGCAATGTGTACGGCAGCTATATCCACGGAATCTTTGATGCCAGGGGCATTGCGGCGGAGATCGTGCAGGCCCTGGCCCGGAAGAAGGGCGTGGAGATTGGCGAGATCGACGAGATCGATCATGAGGCCTTCAAACAGTCGCAGTACGATATTCTGGCGGATATGATCCGGGAAAACATGGACATGGAAGCGATCTACGGAATGCTGCGGGAAGCGACGGTGTAAGTCGCGCGGGGCAGAAGCGGGAAGCGATGGTGTGAGCCGCGGAAGGCCAAAGTGGACAAGCGACGGTGTGAGTCGCGGAAGCTGGAAGCGGATAGACGTCGTTGGTGTCAGCTCCTGGTGGAAGAACCATGGGAGGAGCCAATGCCGAAACGGTAACGGAGATAAGAAATGGAAAAAATTGAATTTGTGCTGCCGGGGGACATTGAGGCCCGCAGCTTTGATATAATTGAAGAGGAATTAAGCCGTCGGGGCATTGTGCTCAACGAAGAGCAGAAGCCCGTGACCAAGCGGGTGATCCATACCACGGCGGATTTTGAATATGCGGACACCATGCTCTACTCCGAGGGCGTGATCGGGTATGCCAAAAATCTGATCCGTCAGGGAGCGGACATCGTAACGGATACCAACATGGCCTTCTCCGGTGTGAACAAAAAGGTGCTGGCAGACTATGGCGGAGAAGCCCACTGCTTTATGGCGGATGCGGATATTGCCGAGGAAGCAAAGCGGCGGGGCGTGACCCGGGCTTCGGTGTGCGTGGAAAAGGCACTGGAGATCGACAAGCCGGTGATCTATGCCGTGGGTAATGCCCCGACGGCGCTGATTGCCCTGCATGAGCAGATCGAAAAGACCGGCCGCAAGCCGGCGCTGATCATCGGCGTGCCGGTGGGCTTTGTGAATGTGGTGGCCGCCAAGCAGCTGATCCTGGCCGGGGATGTGCCCTACATCGTGAACCGGGGACGCAAGGGCGGCAGCAACGTGGCGGCGGCCATCTGCAATGCCCTGCTGTATCAGGTCCGCAAGGAAGACCAGGAGAAAGCATGAGACACGGATTTACCACCGGAAGCTGTGCGGCGGCAGCCGCCAAGGCGGCGACGCTGGCCCTGCTGACCGGCGTACAGAGAGAACGGGTCTCCATCGAGACGCCCGGAGGCAAGACCTTCGATGCGCAGATTGTGGATTACGCCCTGTCGGCTCACGAGGTGAGCTGCGCGGTGATCAAGGACGGCGGAGACGATCCGGATGTGACCACCGGAGCGCATATCACGGCTACGGTGACCCGTTTGGCTGAGAAAGAGGACAGAATTTATATCGACGGGGGCTTTGGCGTGGGCCGGGTGACGGCACCGGGACTGGATCAGCCTGTGGGGGCGGCGGCCATCAACCATGTGCCCCGGGAGATGATCGAAGAAGCGGTCCGGGAGATCGGCCGGCTGTGTGACTTTCAGGGAACGCTCCGGGTGATCATCTCGGTGCCGGAGGGTGAGGCCCTGGCCGGAAAGACCTTCAATCCGAGACTGGGCATCGTAGGCGGCATTTCCATACTGGGAACCAGCGGGATCGTGGAGCCTATGAGCGCCCAGGCCCTGAAGGATACGATCCGGGTGGAGCTGCGGCAGAAGCGTGCCCAGGGCCACGTCAACGCGGCGGTGACGCCGGGCAATTACGGGCTGGATTTTATGAAGGAAGCCTTCGATTTCGATCTGGACCGGAGCGTTAAATGCAGCAACTTTATCGGCGAGACCGTGGATATGGCGGCGGAGCTGGGGTTTGACGGCCTTTTGCTCACCGGACATGTGGGCAAGCTCATCAAGCTGTCCGGCGGCATCATGAATACCCACTCCCATGAGGCGGACTGCCGGATGGAGCTGCTGGCTATGGCGGCGATCATGACCGGCTGCGAGGCCGGGATCGCCCGGGAGATGATGGGGGCGGTGGCCACCGAGGAGGCTCTGCGGATCCTGCGGGAGCAGGGGGAGGATGCCCTGCAAAAAGCCATGGACTATGCCATGGAGCGGATCCTGTTTTTCCTGCGAAGACGCGGGCCGGAGCAGCTGCAGATCGAGTGCATGATGTACTCCAAGGAGTTTGGACTGCTGGCGGCCAGCGACGGCGCCCGGGAGATGCTCGAAGCGGTGCGGCGGCAGGAGTCGAGAGGCTGACAATTGGCAGGAAGCAGGAGAGAAGAGAAAGAAATATCGCTTAGGAAATGATGTGTCCCAGGGGATGTGAACAGTGCACCGGCCCGCGGATCTGCGAAGCCCGCCGGGCTGTGACACGGGGATCCTATGGGAGAGGAGATAGATTTCAGGTCGCAGCGGGCCGGTGGTTTCGCAGGCAGGCGAAACCACAGCTGCCCGAGCTGCGAAGAAGGGAGAATGTATGGTACATTTTGTTGGCGCCGGAAGCGGCGCACCGGATCTGATCACAGTTCGCGGTGCAAACAGACTGAGAGAAGCAGATGTGATCATTTATGCCGGCTCGCTGGTGAATCCGGAGCTGTTATCCTATGCAAAGCCGGAATGTGAGATCCATGACAGTGCCTACATGACACTGGAGGAGGTGCTGGAGGTGATCCAAAAGGCGGAGGCCGAGGGTAAGATGACGGTGCGCCTTCATACCGGTGATCCCAGCATTTACGGCGCCATCCGTGAGCAGATGGACCAGCTGGATGAGATGGGCGTTTCCTACGATGTCTGCCCGGGCGTCAGCGCCTGCTTCGGTGCAGCGGCTTCGCTGAATCTGGAGTATACTCTGCCCACCATTTCCCAGTCCCTGATCATCACCCGCATGGCGGGACGCACGGACGTGCCGGAAAAGGAGAGCATCGAGAGCTTTGCCGCCCATCAGACCAGCATGGGCATCTACTTAAGTGCCGGACGGCTGGAGGAGCTGGCAAAGCGTCTGATGGACGGCGGTTATCCGGCGGATACCCCGGCGGCGCTGGTCTACAAGGCCACCTGGCCGGAGGAGAAGTCGGTCATCTGTACCCTGGAGACGCTGGCCGAGGCCGGACGCCGGGAGAACATCACCAAGACGGCCATCGTGCTGGTGGGCAAGACCGTGGCCCAGCGTGGCTACGAGCGCTCCAAGCTGTATGATCCGGGCTTTACCACCGAGTTCAGACAGGGCACGGATACGGCGGAGAAGTAAAAGTGGTGCAGTGAAATCGGCACAGATGCCGGAGGCGATGAACACCGAACGGGAACAACGCAGTGGCAGACGCTGGAAGCGATGAACACCGAACGGGAATAGCGCAGCGGGGAAAAAGCGATGATCGTAAGAACAGTTTATTTTACACAGAGGGGAAAAGAGACCGCCGAAAGGCTGTTTGAAACGCTGCAGGGGCAGGGAGCGCCGGCGGACTGCACTGTATCGGGGGCAGGGCCGATCCGGTATGTGCCGGAGTATCGAGCCAAAGAGCAGGGATTGACGGAGTGGACCAGGGAGAGCATGGAGCTGCATCTTCCCATCCTGTTTGTGGGAGCCTGCGGAATCGCGGTGCGCCATGTGGCCCCCTTTGTGTCGGATAAGATGAGCGACTCCCCGGTGCTGGTGATGGACGAGGCCGGCGATTTTGTGATTCCCATTCTGAGCGGGCATCTGGGCGGCGCCAATGAGCTGGCCCGGGTGTTTGCGCAGGCTTTAAAGGCGCAGCCGGTGATCACCACGGCGACGGATGTGAACCATACCTTTTCGGTGGATGTGTTCGCCGCCCGCAACGGGCTGGCGATTCGGAACCGGCTGGGCATCAAAGAGGTGTCGTCGGCGGTGCTGGCGGGCCGGAAGCTGACGGTGTGCATCGACCGGGAGCGAATCCTGGTGGATGAAGCGCTGCCGGAGCTGTTTGAGGAGGTGCCCTACCCGGGAGCGGATGGGGCGGATATCGACATCCTGATCACGGATGAGCCGGAGCTGGATGGTCAGGCGCGCATCGTGCTGACGCCCCGGCATCTGGTCATCGGCATGGGCTGCCGGCGGGGCGTACCCTTCGAGAACCTGCGGGCCCTTTTGCTGCGGGTCATGGAGGATTACGGAAAAAGCGAGGAGGATGTGCTGCGGGAGCTGTTTGCGGTGGCGTCCATCGATAAAAAGGCAGATGAGAGAGGCCTGCAGGTACTGGCGCAGTACTATCACGTGCCCCTTTGCACCTATTCGGCGGAGCAGCTGGAAGCGGTGGAGGGCGAGTTTGCCAGCTCTGCCTTTGTGCAGAGCAAGGTGGGGGTGGCCAACGTCTGCGAGCGGTCGGCGCTGCTGACCTGCGAGGGAGACGGAGAGCTGACGGTGCGCAAGCTGACCCATGAGGGCATGACGCTGGCGGCGGCCTGGAGAAGGGGCCGGATCCGAAGCTGGAAGTGAATTGTTGAGAGGCAGCGGATGAAATCATGTGGCTGGATGAATCGCTGATGGCAGGCATTGTCTAATTGTGAAGCAGATCGCATCGGAGAGGAAACTCCTGAAGGTCGAAGGGGAGCACCGATGCGTCAGATATAGAAAGAGGACGGATATGGAAAAGAAGTTATATGTGGTCGGCATGGGACCGGGCCATGTGGATATGATGACCGGTCGTGCCATGGAGGTACTGAAAAGTGTGGATACCATCGGCGGTTACACCACCTACACGGATCTGATCCGGGATTTCTTCCCGGACAAGGAGTGGATCTCCACCGGAATGAGAAAAGAGATCGAGCGCTGCCGGGCCTGCTTTGAGGAGGCCAACAAGGGCAAGAAGGTGGCACTGGTGTGCAGCGGCGATGCCGGCGTATACGGCATGGCGTCACCGGTGGAAGAGCTGGCACCGGAATTCCCGGAGGTGGAAGTGATCGTGGTGGCGGGCATCACAGCGGCCTGCAGCGGTGCGGCTGTACTGGGCGCTCCCTTAAGCCATGACTTCTGTACCGTCAGCTTAAGCGATCTGCTGACTCCCTGGGAGGTCATTGAAAAGAGACTGCAGGCGGCTATCCATGGAGATTTCTGCATGGCCATCTACAATCCCAGCAGCCACAAGCGTCATGACTATCTCCAGAAGGCCTGTGACATCATGCTCGCAGCCGGTGCCTCACCGGACAGAAAGTGCGGTATCGTCCGCAACATCGGACGTGAGGGCGAAGAGGGCATCGTGTTGACGCTGGGTGAGCTGCGCGATACCCAGGTGGATATGTTCTCCACGGTCTTTGTGGGCAACAGCAACACGAAGATCATCAATGGCAGACTGGTGACACCCCGGGGCTATTCCATCTGATGGACCGGGGCGAGGCGGATTTCGGAGGATATGATGAAGAAGATCCTGATATATGGCGGCACCACGGAGGGCCGTAAGCTTTCGGAAATACTGGCAGCCCATCAGCTGCATTGTGATGTCTGCGTGGCCACGCAGTACGGTGAGCAGGTGATGGAGCCCTCGGAGTATGTCCGGGTCCTGGCCGGTCGGCGGGATGCCGGGGAGATGGAGCAGCTGCTGGAGGAGGACTATCTGTGCGTAGTGGATGCGACGCATCCCTATGCCCGGGAGGTACGGGAGAATATCCGACGGAGTACGGAAAACAAGGGGGCTCTCTATCTGCGCCTGAGTCGGGAGACGGAGAGTGTGGATCATGAGGGCTGTGAGTTCTTCGACAGCGTGGAGGATTGTATTGAGGCGCTTAAGAAGGAGATAGTAAATCCGGACTGCCGGATCATGCTCACCACCGGAAGCCGTCAGCTGCCGCTTTTCTGCGCGGACGAAGCGCTGCGTCAGCGGCTGGTTGCCCGGATCCTGCCGGACGCGGTAAGTCTGCAGATCTGCCTGGAAAACCAGTTGGAGGGCCGGCAGATCATCGCCATGCAGGGGCCCTTTACGAAGGAAGTCAATCAGGCGCTGATCCGTCAGTATCGCTGCAGCATTCTGGTGACCAAGGACAGCGGACGTACCGGAGGCAGTGATGCCAAGTTTGAGGCCGCCCGGGCGGAGAAGATCCGCTGCTTTGTGATCCGTCGCCCTCAGACGGAGGGAGAGGAAACGGGCTATGAAGCCTTTTCCTTCGGTCAGATCCTGGAGAAGCTCTCGGAGCTGACAGGTCAGGAGATCCGGGCTGAGAAGCCGGCTGTTCGACTGATTCTGGCAGGCTGCGGCATGGGCGGCGAGGGGGCGCTGACCGGTGAAGTGAAGGCGGCGATCCGGAAGGCGGATTTCCTCTTTGGTGCGGAGCGCATGATCGCCGCGGCCTCCAAAAGGGAGGATGCCCGGTCCTGGCCCTATTACAGAGCAGATCAGATCTTTCCGATTTTGGAGCAGGCCAGGGAAGAAGCGACAGGCAGTGAGGAGATCACAGCCGTGGTCCTCTTTTCCGGCGATACCGGCTTTTACAGCGGCTGTCTGAAGCTGAAGGCAGCGGCGGAGCAGGTGTCCTACATGACGACCCGGGTCCTGCCGGGGATCTCGTCCATCTCAGCGCTGGCGGCCCGGGCCGGTGTTCCCTGGCAGGATGCGGGAATCATCAGTACCCACGGAATAGAGCGCAGCCGCTGGGAGGCCAGACTGCTGGAGCAGGTAAAGAGCGGGCATCGGACCTTCTTTTTATCCTCCGGAGCCGAGGATATCCGCCTGGTGGGAGAGATCCTGACGGCCCATGGGCTGGAGGATACCCGGGTCTGCCTGGGATATCAGATGTCCTACCCGGAGGAAGAATATCGGGAGCTTTCGCCGGAGGAGTGCAGGCAGATCCATCAGAAGGGACTGTACACAGGACTGCTGCTGCCGGCAGAGGGACACACACGCCGGTTGATTCCGGCTTTCCGGGACGAGGATATGACCCGGGCGGCGGTGCCCATGACCAAAGAGGAGGTCCGGGAGCTGAGCGTATGCAAGCTGCATCTGCATGAGAACAGTGTGGTGTACGATATCGGCTGCGGAACCGGCTCGGTATCCATGGAGATTGCAGCGCTGTCTCCCACGATCCAGGTGTACGCCATCGACGATAACTCGGAGGCGACGGCTTTGACCCGGGCCAACCGGGACAAGCTGGGACTACCCAATATCGAGGTCATCACCGGCAGGGCTCCCCAGGCTCTGGAAGGATTGCCGGTACCCACCCATGCATTTCTGGGAGGCACCAAGGGACAGCTGAAAGGCATCCTGGAGTGGCTCTACGGCTTGAACCCGTCCATGCGAATCGTCATGAATACGGTTACCCTGGAATCCGTGGGTGAGATGGCGAAGATCCCGACGCTGGTGCCCTGTGCCAGTGAGGAGATCGTGATGGTGCAGGTGGGACGCGCCCATAAGGCCGGCCCCTATCACCTGATGCAGGCGAATAACCCGGTGTATATCGGCAGCTTTGAGTTTGAAGCGCGATAGGTGCGTGTGGATTACTGGTTGATGGAACCGATTTAGGAATGAAGCTCGTTCGATAAGAGTTGCGCTGCTGCCTGGCGGTGCGAGTGGGTAACGGGCTGAAGTTCCTGCCTGACGGCGGAATGGAGAGATAGTATGAATAAACCACGAATTCTTCTGGCTGCGCCGCGAAGCGGCAGCGGCAAGACGTTGATCACAACCGCACTGATCCGGGCAATGCAGCGCCGGGGCCTTCGGGTCTCGGCGTTTAAAACAGGTCCGGATTACATTGATCCCATGTTCCACCGGCAGGTTCTGAAGGTTCCGTCGGACAATCTGGATCTGTTTTTTGCCGGCGAGGAAGGCGTGCGGGATATTTTCGCACGGAATGCCTCCGATGAGCTGTCCGTGATCGAGGGGGTCATGGGACTGTATGACGGTATGGGCGGTATTCGGGAGGAAGGCTCGGCCTACCATCTGGCCTGCGCACTGAAGGCGCCGGTGCTGCTCATTGTGGATGCCCGGGGCATGGCCCGGTCTGTGCTGGCAGAGATCGCCGGCTTTTTGTCCATGGATCACGAGCATCGGATCGCCGGGATCCTCTGCAATCGACTGCCCGCCATGCTGGTGCCGGAGATCCGCCGGTATGTGGAGGAGCAGTTCCATATCCCCATGCTGGGCACCATGCCCAGTGATTCGTCTTTGCATCTGGAAAGCCGTTATCTCGGCCTGAAGCTGCCGGGAGAGGTGGCCGATCTGGAGGCCATGCTGGACCGGGCCGCGCAGCAGCTGGAAAGCAGCTGTGACCTGGACCGGTTGCTGGAGATCGCAAGGAGCGCGGAGGAGATTTCCCGGGACGCTGAGGAGATTCAGGAGGAAGTCGCAGAGGGAGACTGGGGAAAAAATGAACCGGTTTGTGCTGCGGTGGATGGCGTGGAAGCAGATACGAAGAAGTCTGAGACGCTGAGTGTGGATGCTGAAAACAGTGCTTCGGATGAACACGGCACAGGCAGAGGCAACAGAGAAGACAGAAGCCGGGTGAGAATCGCCGTGGCCAGGGACGATGCCTTCTGCTTTTACTATGCGGAAAACCTGCGGCTGTTGGAGCGGCTGGGAGCAGAGCTGGTGGAGTTCTCGCCCTTGTCGGACGCCAGGCTGCCGGAGAATATCCAGGGCCTGATCCTGGGGGGAGGCTATCCGGAGCAGTATGCACGGGCTCTTTCCGAGAATACCTCGATGCGGGAGAGCATCCGGCAGGCTCTGGAACAGCAGCTGCCATCCCTGGCGGAGTGTGGCGGATTTATGTATCTGCACGAGACCATCACGGACCGGGACGGAAAAAGCTGGCCTATGGTCGGTGCCGTGCAGGGGGATTGCCACGACACAGGACGCCTGGTCCGCTTCGGATATATTACGCTGACAGAGAAGACGCCGGCGTTTATGGACGAGGGTGAGAGCATCCGTGCCCATGAGTTCCACTATTTTGACAGCGACAATAACGGCAACGCCTGTGTAGCAAAAAAGCCGGTGGGAACACGCAGCTGGGAAACATCTCATGTGAGTGAATATTCATTTTGGGGATACCCTCATCTTTATTATTTATCAAATTCACATTTTGCTGAAAGGTTCCTGGAAGGCTGCCGAAAGTTTTGTAAAAACTGTGTAAAATCCGAAAATGATACGGACTGATGCGGGACATCTTGAGAAATATAGCGATATGCGGTATCTTTAGAGGGTAGAAACCAAAAATATTTTGCAGGTCATCTGCTAAAAAAGAGTAGCGGAAGGCGCTGCGCATTTTGAAACAAAGACATTATAGGAGAGGCGTAAGTAGTATGGCGGAAAAGTTGCATTGCTGTCGTTTGCTCAAGCAGATCAATGATGATATTGAGAAGCTGGTGAATAATGGACTGCGGGAGCTGGATCTGACCATGATTCAGATGCATGTGCTGGAATTCCTTGAACACGAGGAAGGTCGTATGTCATCGATGAAAAAGATCGAGCAGCATCTTGGTGTATCGCAGCCCACAGCAGTAGGTGTGATCAAGAGACTGGAACAAAAGGAACTGGTAGAACCATTGACAAACCCACAGGACCGGCGGGTCAAGCTGGTTCACATGACTCCCGTGGGAGAGGAAAAAGTTAGAGTCGGAGTAAAACAGATGCAGATCATTGAGGATCAGCTGCCGGATGCATTGACGCAGGAGGAGCTGACAGAATTCTCAAGGCTGCTGGAAAAGATCCGGTTGTATATTAACTGAATAATGTGTGGCCGGTAGAGGCTGCAGATGAAAGCATAAGACTGTCGTATCATTTAGTGGTGCGGCAGTTTTTGTTTATAAAAATTTAATCGTCCCTGGGATGCTTAATATTGAATGATGCGTATATATTCTATGCTCTTATAAAGAACTACATGACAGAAATGGAGAGACTTGGATTGTAAATAATAACGGGAAACTGCGCTCGGATATCATGTTTTTTGAATATATGTGGTAAAATGGAGATGTTTGGAAATCAGGATACGAAAAGTATTGTTACAAATATTTTGAAAAGAGTGAGTGTCCGATTTTTGTGACATCGGATAGGTTATAGTGAAAATCGATTTAAGAGAACGGACATGAAAAAAGCTCCACCGAAGGAGCCTTTAAAGCACACGCTGTGCAGCTGGACAAGCCAGCGAGTTGAGTAAACTTTTATTTGAACTCACAGTGTAATTCTATAGGGATCAAATTACATTCACATACTAGCATAAGGGAGGCCAGTTGTCTATATGAAAGAGAAAGAATGTTATCTTGGTTTTGATATCGGTACAGATTCTGTCGGCTATGCTGTAACAGACGAAAAGTACAATCTGTTGAAGTTTAAGGGAGAACCGGCCTGGGGAACGACAATTTTCGATAGTGCGGAAACGAGTGAGGGAAGAAGAAGCTTTCGGACAGCAAGGAGAAGACTGGATCGAAGACAGCAAAGAGTACAGTTACTGCAGGAATTATTTGCACGTGAGATCAGTAAGGTAGATGGACGCTTTTACCAGAGGCTACAGGAAAGCTATTTGTTCAGAGATGATGCCGGGGAAAAGTTTACCTTGTTCAATGATGCTGACTTTACGGATAAGGATTATTTTGACAAATATCCAACCATCCATCATTTGATTCATGAATTGATGTCCAGTAAGGAACCGCATGATGTGCGATTGGTTTATTTGGCATGCGCATGGCTTCTTGCTCACAGAGGTCATTTTTTGAGCAATCTGGATATAGAGCATCTGGATGAGGTAAAGGACTTTGACGGAGTCTATCAGGGACTCATGAACTATTTTTCAGACAATGAGTGTGAGGAACCCTGGCAGTTAACGGATCCAACACTGCTGGCTGAGGTGATTAAATCCAAGCAGGGGGTTACTGCTAAAACAAAAGCGCTGATTGGCGTATTGTATGGAGGGAAGAAGCCGGGCAAGGAGGCAACGGAGAGTTTTCGGTTTGGCAGAGATTCGATCGTGAAGCTTTTAGCCGGCGGTACCTGTAAATTGAAAGATTTATTCTGTTGTGAAGAGTATGAGGAGTATGGCTCTGTTTCACTCGGAATGGATGATGAAAAGCTTGGTGAAATCATGGCTGGTATAGGCGATGATTTTGCATTGATCGAAGCGCTGAAGGCGATTACAGACTGGGCTGTCTTGGTAGACATCATTGAGGGATATTCAACAATTTCCGAGGCAAAGGTTGCAGTATATGATCAGCACAAGAAAGATTTAAAGTGCCTGAAAGATATCATGCGTAAATACCTTCCCGAACGGTATGATGAGGTATTTCGAAAGATTGGCAAGGATAATTACGTAGCCTACACCAAACATACGGATGAAAAGGATACTTCAAAATTAAAGGGAATTACGCAGGAAGCTTTTTCAAAATATGTTTTGTCTGTTGTAAAGGGAATCACACCGGATCAAGAGGATCGGGAAAAATACGACGATATGGTTACCCGGTTGGTTGGCATGGCTTTTATGCCGAAGCAGAAGACTACTAATAACCGTGTAATTCCTTATCAGCTTTATGCTTATGAACTGAAGACGCTTTTGGATCAGGCAGAAAACTATCTTCCGTTTTTAGCGGAAGAGGATTTGGCTGGGATTTCAATCAAAGAAAAAGTTATGTCGATCATGACTTTCAGAATTCCCTATTTTGTTGGACCTTTGAATGCAAGTTCAGATCACGCCTGGATTGTACGAAAAGAGGGAAAGATCTATCCGTGGAATTTTGAAAACATGGTAGATCTTGATGCCTGTGAAGTAGAGTTCATTAAGAGAATGACCAATCGGTGTACATACCTTCCGGGTGAACCGGTTCTTCCCAAGGATTCTCTCTTGTATCATCGCTTTATGGTACTCAATGAGATCAACAATATTCGAATTAATCAGGAACGGATCTCGGTTGAATTGAAGCAGAACATCTATAATGAACTGTTCATGAACCTTAAAAAAGTAACGCGGAAAAAGCTGATTGATTATTTGTTAAGCAATGGTGTTATTCAAAAGGGAGACGAAGAACTCGTTACTGGAATTGATGTAAATATCAACTCAAATCTGGCTCCGCAGATTGCGTTTCGGAGACTTTTGGAGAGTAAGGTTTTATCAGAGCAGGATGTAGAGAAGATTATTGAAAGGGCTTCGTATGCGGAGGATAAATCCAGACTGGGGAAGTGGCTGGAGAAGCATTATTCGCATCTTTCGGAAGATGACCGCAAGTACATCTGCAAAATTAAAATTAAAGATTTCGGAAGGCTTTCTGCGCAATTTTTGAATGGCCTGGAGGGAGCTAATAAAGAAACGGGGGAAGTGTACACTATTATTGGTGCACTTTGGAGCACGCAGTGCAATTTGATGGAACTTCTGTCGGACAAGTATTCATTCGGCGATGAGATCAGGGAATGTCAGCAGGAATACTACGGAAGCAAGACCCTGACGCTTTCCGATCGTCTGGATGAGATGTATGTTTCGAATGCAGTAAAAAGAGCAGTATTTCGCACGATGGCCATCGTTAAAGATGTTAAGAAGGCATTTGGCGTTCCCAAGAAGATTTTTGTTGAGATGACCAGAGGTGGCAGTGAAGATCAGAAGGGCCGTCGTACGTTGAGCAGAAAGCAGCAGATTCTGGATCTGTATGCCAAGTGCAAGGATGAGGACGTCAGAATTCTGAAGGAGCAGCTGGAGGCGATGGGCGAATACGCGGAGAATCGTCTGCAGGGCGACAAACTCTTTTTGTACTATATGCAGCTCGGCAAGTGCATGTATACCGGTCAGGAAATTGAATTGGAAAAACTTGCCTCAAAATCCTATGACATCGACCATATCTACCCGCAGGCATTCGTGAAAGACGACAGTGTTATTAATAACAAGGTACTGGTGAAATCTGAAGCAAACGGTGAAAAAAGTGATAAGTATCCTATTGCATCGGCAATCCGTAATACGATGCGAGGTTTCTGGGGATATTTAAAAGAACAGAATTTGATTAGCGAGGAGAAATATCGACGTCTGGTCAGGTCAACACCGTTTACGGAAGAAGAACGGTGGAATTTCATTAATCGGCAGATTGTGGAAACATCACAGTCGACCAAGGCCGTGGCGACTATTCTCAAAGAAAGATTTCCGGATACAGAGATCGTGTATTGTAAGGCGCGCTTGACTTCGGATTTCAGACATGAATTTGATCTGCCAAAATCAAGACTGTTTAATGATCTGCACCATGCGGTTGACGCCTATTTGAATATTGTGACTGGAAATGTATATAGCATGAAGTTTTCGAAGGCAAGATTCAGCGTGAATTCTAACTACAGCATAAAAACAAAAACGCTGTTTACGCACCCGTTGGTATGTGATGGCAGAGTGGTGTGGGATGGAGACGAAATGCTTGGCAAGGTAAAGCGAATCGCGGAGAAGAATACAGCTCATTTGACGAAGTTTGCGTTTTTCAAGCGAGGGGGATACTTTGACCAGATGCCGGTACAGGCAGGACCAGGCCTGGTGCCGCGGAAAGCTGGATTGGATACCGAAAAATACGGTGGATACAACAAATCCGGTGTTATGTTTTACATTCCGGTAAAGTATCAGCTTGGCAAGAAAAAGGAAGTGATGATTCTTTCTGTTGAGATGCTCTATGGAGAACGCTTTTTGGCTGATCACGTATTTGCTAAGGAGTATGCATTCAGAAGATTGGAACATATTTTAGGTAAGAAGGTTGATAGTGTGGAATTTCCGATGGGCTTTAGGCCGTGGAAAGTAAATACGATGCTGTCGCTGGATGGGTATAGAATAAGTATTTCTGGAATAGGAAGTGGGGGCAAATGCTTAGTGGCACAGCCGATGACACCCTTTGCCGATAGTAAACGCTGGGTGCTTTATCTTAAACGCTTAGAGAACTTTGTGGAAAAGAATAGCAAGAATGCGAACTATGTTTATTCTGAAGAGTATGACAAGATATCCAAAGAGGAAAATTCTATGTTGTATTCGATTTATCTGGAAAAATATAGAAGTACAGTTCTGAAAAATCGGGTAAATGCACCATTGGAAATTTTGGAAAAAGGCAGGGAACGCTTTGGAAACTTGCAGATTTTGGAACAAGCTAAAGTGTTATTAAATATTCATCAGACTTTTGCACGGAATTCAACAGGGGGATGTGATTTGACATTAATAGGTGGAGCAGGAAAAGCGGCAGCTACAGTTAGCTTTAGCTCATCAATTTCAAATTGGAAAAAGAAATATAACGATGTAAGGATTGTTGATGTTTCGGTTTCTGGATTGTGGACTAAAATATCCGATGTAAATCTATTGGAGTTGGTATGAGTTGGCGTACGGTCATTATCAGTAAGCAGGCAAAGCTGGATTACAAAATGGGATATATGGTGGTTCGCGGCGAAGAAACAAAGAGAATTCTGATTGATGAAATCAGCACATTAGTAGTCGAGAACCCGATGGTGTCATTTACCGGTTGTTTGATTGAAATGCTGGTGGCAAAGAAGGTGAAAACTATTTTTTGCGACTCGCAACATAACCCGGCTGCGGAATTGATTCCGCAGCACGGGAGTCATGACAGTACAGCAAAAATTCGTTCTCAGATTCAATGGAGCGTCAAGGCAAAGGAAGCTATATGGCAGGAAATAGTAACAGATAAGATTCAAAAACAGGCAGAGCTGCTAGAGGAGCAGCATAGAGACAAGGAAACAAAACTGTTAAGAGCGTATGCGGAGCAGGTGGAACTCTTTGATAAGTCAAATCGTGAGGGTCATGCTGCAAAGGTGTACTTCAATGCATTGTTTGGGATGGATTTTTCGCGCAGCAAAGACAATCCCATAAATGCGGCATTGAATTACGGATATAGTATCATACTGTCGGCATTTAATCGAAGTATTGCGGCATATGGATATCTGACGCAGTTGGGGATATTTCATGACAACATGTTTAACTCTTTTAACCTGGGGTGTGACATGATGGAACCATTTAGACCACTGGTTGATCGGATGGTCATAGAATTGCTGCCAGAGAAATTCGATAAAGAAGAGAAGCATGAAATGTGGAAGGTGATGGATCAAAGGATTCGAATTGCAGGATCAAAACAACTGGTATCGAATGCAATCAATATCTATGCCAAAAGTATTTTGGATGCCCTGAACGATGACGATTTATCTCTGATGACGACGTACCAGGTTTTGGGGCGGGAAGAATGAGCGGATATAGATTTATGAGGATGATAGTGTTTTTTGATCTGCCTACACTTACAGTGGAAGATCGGAGAAATTACAGAGCATTCCGGAAGCTTTTGATTACAAACGGCTTCATTATGCTGCAGGAGTCGGTCTATTGCAAAATGATGCCGTCTCCTTCGGTTGAACAATCGATGAAAAATCTATTAAAACGCAATAAGCCGCCGGCAGGACTTGTCCAATCATTAACCGTGACAGAAAAACAGTTTTCAAAGATGAATTATATTATTGGAAAGGCCAAGATGGATGTTATTGATAGCGAGGAGCATATTATCATATTATGAAATTCGTTTATCCAGAAATAGATCATATATTTGACACAGATACAGAAAGGATACCTGTCTTAGTAATCGAGAACCAGGAACTTTTGTTGCGATTGTTGTCTGATGTTCAGAGTCAGATTGATGGGAAGGATGGCAGGTGTGTTGTTTCGGCAGGAGGGAAGGTGCTACCATTTGGGAAAATGGTTGAGCTTCATTCTCAGTTTGTCCCCTTTGATATCAACAAGAAAAGTATTCTGACAAAGGCAGTTGCAGAAATGGAGGACATTGCTGTTACGGATCATTATGAGCAGGTGGCAGAAATTTTGACCAATATGGAGAAATTACTGGTAGAGCTTTCTTTTGAAATGTCAGGTGAAATCGTATCAACAAAATTAAGTTGGACGAATCTGTTGAAATCTGTTGGTATGGAGTTTGTTGAGGAGTATTCTACGCTTGCGGAGAAGTTGCTGGACTACATGGAGTTGGTGCAGGCTTATGAACGACAAAAGCTCTTCATTTTTGTGAACCTTCGTAGTTATGTCAATGATTCCGATATGGAAATGCTGATGGAGACTATTCTAAAACGGAGAAGTCATGTATTATTTATTGAGAGTCATGAACTGCGGAAGTTGCCATGCGAGCAACGGTATGTAGTTGATATTGACTTATGCGAAATTGGTTGAGTCCCTAAATGCTTTGATAACTTCACCTGATGTACAGGTCAGGAATGTTTCGGATGATTAGATCTGAAATTTGAGGTTTGAGAACAGTGTAATTTTATGGGGATCTCAAGCTCATACAATTCTGTTGTGCCGTTGTTGTCGTTTGAGAACAGTGTAATTTTATGGGGATCTCAAGCATAAATTTATAAGCATCATTTACCTTTAAGTTTGA
>JAUNDD010000021.1 GCA_030526245.1 Lachnospiraceae bacterium | reverse complement strand
GAAATGTGAAATGCGTCGCCGCGGAACCGGGTTTGGTGAAAAGTACGGCGGATCACAGGAAGAAAACCTCAAAATCTCCGCCGGAAGTGAAGCTTATTAGAGCAGGCACGGCGGAGGGAATGCGAGAAATGTAAAATGCGCCGCCGCGGAACCGGGTTTTGTGAAAAGTACGGCGGATCACAGGAAGAAAACCTCAAATTCTCCGCCGGAAGTGAAGCTTATTAGAGCAGGCACGGCGGAGGAAATGCGAGAAATGTGAAATGCGCCGCCGCGGCACCGGGTTTGGTGAAAAGTACGGCGGATCACAGGAAGAAATCCTCAAAATCTCCGCCGGAGGTAAAGCTTATTGAAGCAGGCACGGCGGAGGGAATGTGAGAAACGTGAAATGCGCCGCCGCGGCACCGGGTAAATGGTCCAAACATAGACGTAGAAGTAAAGCTGTATGAAGAAATCCTGGAAGGGATGCTTCGTACGGCTTTTTTTGTGAGAGAGGGAGCAGAATAAAAAGGAAGTGCAACGCAGCCACTTGCGAGAATATAGCAAATCCACTAGCCCTCGGCGAGGAAAGTTGGTACAATATGTCATGCCCCAGAGGGGCGTGACTGCAAGTGCAGCCCATTGCCCGGGAGGGCAATTCAGGATGGGCTGCAGTCCATACAGCGTAAAGGTTGGGGCGTAGATCAGGGAAAAGCAGATTTCTGGAGTGTACCCGACTAAGATGAAATCAAAAGAATACAGGAGCTGATAAGAGCGATATGAAAATAGGATTTATCGGCTGTGGAAACATGGCCACAGCTATGATCAAAGGGATACTGGGAAAAGGCATGGAGGCACCGGAGAATATCTGTGCCAGTGCGAAATCGGAAAAGACCCGGACAAAGATCCGGGAGGAGCTGCAGATCGGTGTGGCTACGAATGAAGAGGTGGCAGCTGGTGCGGATGTACTGTTCCTGGCTGTGAAGCCCCAGTTTTATGAGGAAGTGATTGCACAGATTCGAAGCTGTGTGAAGGAAACGGCGGTGGTCGTATCCATTGCACCGGGCAAGACACTGGCCTGGCTGGCAGAGCAGTTTGGGAAGAATATGAAGTTTGTCCGCGTGATGCCCAACACCCCCGCAATGGTAGGGGAAGGTATGAGCGGCTTCTGCACCGGAGAGCTGGTGACGGAAGAGGAAACCAGGCAGGTGCGGGCTATTCTGGAAAGCTTTGGCCGTGCCGAGCAGGTGCCGGAGCGACTGATGGATACCGTGTCGGGTGTGTCCGGCAGTTCGCCGGCCTGGATCTTTATGATCATTGAGGCGATGGCGGATGCGGCGGTGGCCGATGGTATGCCAAGAGCTCAGGCCTATTCCTTTGCGGCGCAGACGGTACTGGGAAGTGCCAGACTGGTGCTGGAAAGCGGTCAGCATCCGGGTGCATTAAAGGACATGGTCTGCTCGCCGGGCGGCACGACCATTGAAGCTGTTGGTGTTCTGGAGTCCAAGGGACTGAGAGGAGCACTGTTTGAGGCACAGCGGGCCTGCGTTCGCAAGGCCAGAGGCATGTAAGGTATGCTGGATCGGGATATGAGGGAGCCTCTCTTTGATTATCTGGAGGATTTTTACGGAAAGATCCGTATTCTGGAGGAAAAAAGTGTGGGCAGCTCACGGATGGATGTGTTCGCTGTTTTAGATGGTGAATTCATTGGATTTGAGATCAAAAGCGATTCGGACAGCTATACAAGATTGAAAACGCAGACCGTGGATTACGACCGGGTCTGCGATTATTGTTACCTGGTGGTCGGTCGGAGCCATCGCCAGCATGCCCATGAGCATATTCCGCCCCATTGGGGGATGCTGGTGGTGCAGGAAACGGATGACGGGCAGGTGGAAGTCCTGATGGATCAGCTGCCGGCTCGGAACGAAAAGACCACTCTGGCGGAGCAGATCTGTTTTCTGTGGCGTCCGGAGCTGCAGCAGCTGCTGAAAGATAATGAACTGCCGGCCTATGCGGCTAAGAGCAAGCAGTTTGTGCGGGATGTATTGCTGGAGCGGGTGGACCCGGTGGCTCTGAAAAGACAGATCACGGATATTCTGTTTGAGCGGGATTATCAGCAGCTTCTGGAGCAGATCTATCAGAAGCGGGTGGAAAATGCGGCGAAGCGGGGAAAGAGGATCCGCAGCGCGCTGCCCAAGCGGACGAAGAAGAAGCGCCGGCGCAGGAGCAGCTGAGACAGGAAGCCGTCACCGCATCAGGGAAGAAATGCTGGAAAAGCTGGTCGAAAGATGACATCAGGGAAGAATGGCTGAAAAAGTTGGCCGAAAGATGACAGCAGGGAAGAATGGCTGGAAAAAGTAATCCGAGAGATGTTGTCTGAGAAGGACTGTTGGATGATCGATATGGAAAGGACGATATGCGGGAAGAATTAACACAGAGAGATATTGAGAAGATTGAACAGGAGATCGAGCACAGAAAGCTGGTGGTACGTCCGGAGGCCATTGCAGCGGTGAAGGAAGCCAGAGAGCAGGGCGACCTGAGCGAGAATTTTGAGTATTATGCGGCTAAGAGAGAAAAGAACATCAACGAGAGCCGGATCCGCTATCTGGAGAAAATGCTGCGCACGGCGAAGGTGATCTCGGATGAGTCCAAAGACGACGAGATCGGTATCAATAATACGGTGACGGTCTATATTGAAGAGGACGATGAGGAAGAGACCTTCCGTCTGGTCACCTCGATCCGGGGGGATTCTCTCAAAAATCTGATCAGCATCGAGTCACCGCTTGGCAAGGCGGTCATGGGCCATAAGGTCGGAGATCGGGTCAGCGTGAAGGTGAGCGACAGCTACAGTTACGATGTTGTGATCCGCAGCTTCGAAAACACCGACGATGACGAGAGTCTGACGATCCGCAGATTCTAAGCAGCTGTCTGCAGGAAGCAGCGCTCCGCACAGATGAGCGCGCGCTCTGACACGGATAAAAATGAATGGCGTGATGGCTCAGGCAGAAGGCGTCTGTCTGTCGAAACAGAGAAGGAAACATCGTTTCAAGGAGGAAAACCTGAAAGCATGAAACCACTGATTAAATGGCCGGGAGGAAAATCCGGCGAACTGGGAGAGATCCTGCCCTATATTCCGGAATATGACCGTTATATCGAACCTTTTGCGGGAGGGGCAGCACTGTTCTTTCATCTGATGCCGGAGAAGGCGGTGCTGAACGATTCGTCGGAGAATCTGATTCGTTTCTATCGTCTCCTGAAGGCAGATGATCAGAAGCTGAAGGAACTGCTGGAGCTGATCTGCGATATGCTGGATGCAATCAAGGAAGGCTTTGAGCAGGAGTATGAGACCATCTGGGCGGCGTATCGGCTGATGGAGATGGCCGCGAAGGAGAATCTGAATGTGGAAAAGCTCCATGTTCATCGCGATGCAGCGGCACCGGTGCTGGCAGACTTTATGGAGAAAATGGCGGATCGCAGCGGTTTCTCGGATATCATTCCGGACAGGGAGGCCTTTGAATGTGAAATGGCCTATTCTCTGGGGGACAAGATCCGGCGAACCGTCCGCAATAATCAAAAGAAACCTTTTACGCCGGAGGATCTGAAGGCCAATCTGCTGACAGGTCTGATCAGCGGCTTCTATCTGTATGAGCGCACGCTTCTGAACGAGATCGCGCTGCGCAAACGGGATGCTTCGGAGGCGGTGGCCACCGCCATCTTTTACTATGTGCGGGAGAACTGCTATGGATCCATGTTCCGGTATAACCGGGCGGGAGAATTCAATATCCCCTATGGCGGCATCAGCTATAACGACAAGAATATGCGGGAGAAGGTGGCGCGGATGTTTGCACCGGAGACCATTTCTCTGATGCAGCGCACGGAGCTTCATTGCGCTGACTTTGAGGATTTTGCCGCAGGCATGGAGCTGAGTGAGAAGGATTTTCTGTTTCTGGATCCGCCCTATGATACGGAGTTTTCGGATTATGAGGGACGGGAATTCGGACACCGTGACCAGGAGCGGCTGGCGGATTTTCTGAAGTCCACCAAAGCGTCTTTCCTGCTGGTGATCAAGAATACCGACTACATTCGATCACTGTATGAAGGCCATTTCCGTATCCTGAATTTTGAGGCCCGCTATCTCTACAATATGCGAAGCCGCAATGAGCGGAAGACCAATCATCTGATTATTACCAATATTCCGGAAGAGGAAGGCCCGCTGGCATAAGTGCGGACATGGCGTATTAAGATATAGACTAAGATCTGGGGCAAAGAGCAGATAGATAATGCAAGGGAGTTCGGCGAAGGAGCAATTCGGTGAACTCCTTTTTTGCATCCGGGATGGAACGTAATGCAGTTGCATGTTACAGTTCACTGCGTGAACTGTAACAGTTGCATAAATCCGGTTGTATATTTTTCGGCTGGACCTTGCAAATAAAACGTATATTGTATACACTATACATAAGAAACCCGTGGGACTTAGTAGGTCGTTCTCAAAATAACCAGGCAAGTATTCGGTCAGTTATGTAAGATACGAACTACCAGGATGCATGACGGCATGGCAGGCTGGAGATCCTCTGAGGAAGCGTGTCTGTGAATGGCGCTTCGGCAGAGAACTTCGTCGACCACCGCTGGATGTGTATCTTTTCGGCAATGAGGATAAGGCGGCAACAGCATGGATAGATTAACCCTGACGGCACCGGCCAAGATCAATCTGGGCCTGGATGTACTGAGAAAGCGCGAGGATGGTTACCATGATCTGCGGATGATCATGCAGACCATCGATCTGAATGACACCATTGAACTGACGAAGACCGAGGCCGGTATTACCATGGAGTGCAACCGGTCCGAGCTGCCGGTGGATGGCCGAAATCTGGCGGTGAAGGCAGCGAAGCTGCTGCTGGAGGAAGCGGGTATTTCCCAGGGAGTCCATATCCGTCTGGAGAAGAGGATCCCCATGGCAGCGGGACTGGCCGGTGGAAGCACGGACGGAGCGGCGGTCCTGCTGGGCGTGAACGAGATGTTCGGGCTGGGACTGAGCCGGGAAGAACTGATGGAGCGGGGCGTGAAGCTGGGAGCGGATGTGCCCTACTGCATTCTGAAGGGTACCGCACTGGCGGAAGGAATCGGCGAAGAGCTGACGATCCTGCCGGATGCGCCGGAGGCCGCGGTGGTCATCGCCAAGCCGGATGTGGACGTGTCCACGGCATTTGTGTACGGAAATCTCCGGGCCAATGAGCTGAAGGAGCATCCGCCCATCGATGCACAGATCGAAGCCGTTAAGTGTGGAGACCTGAAGGCGATCGCCCGGACCATGGGGAACGTGCTGGAAACGGTGACGGTTCCGGCGTATCCGATCATCGCCCGGATCAAGGAGAGTCTGATGCAGGATGGCGCACTCGGCGCCATGATGAGCGGCAGCGGACCCACCGTATTTGGACTGTTTGAGACCAGAGAGCAGGCACAGGCGGCTGCAGAAAACCTGGCTGACATGAAGCTGGAAACCGTTTGCGTGACTGGCTTTTCACGGAGAAACTAAGGGATGGCATGTGACAGTGTGAGCGGGCTGGAAACTGTTTGCGTGACCGGCTTTTCACGGAGGGACTAAACGATGGAACGTGATAATGGAATCAAGCTGGAGATGAACGCGTATCTGCCGCTGCGGGATGTGGTTTTTCAGTCCCTTAGAACGGCGATCCTGCAGGGGGAGCTGAGTCCGGGGGAAAGACTGATGGAGATCCACCTGGCGGATCAGCTGGGCGTAAGCCGTACACCGGTGCGGGAGGCTCTTCGAAAGCTGGAGCTGGAGGGCCTGGTGATGACCCTGCCGCGCCGGGGCGCTGTGGTGGCTGAAATTGCCCGGGAGGATCTGGAGGATGTGCTAGAGGTACGGGCTGCTCTGGAGGAGCTGGCGGTGCGCAAGGCCTGCGAAAACATGAACGAGCAGCAGTATGAGGAACTTCTGGCGGCCCAAAAGCAGATGGAGGACTGTCTGGAAAGCGGTGATGTGGTGGCCTGTGCCAACGCGGATGCGGCTTTTCATGAGGTGATCAGTTCGGCCACCGGAAACCGTCGTCTGATCGAGATCCTGGCCAAGCTCAGAGGACAGATGTACCGCTACCGGCTGGAGCATCTGAAGGACCAGAGCCGGTATGCCCAGCTGAACGAGGAGCATGAACGGCTTTGTCAGGCCCTGAAGGAGCGGGACGGCCAGCAGGCGGCCGAGGTGATCCGCCGTCATATTGCGGAGCAGCGAAGTGCGGTGATCCGCCGGCTGCGCGTGGAAGAGGAGTAGGCGGAAAAGCCGATATTACATAAGGACAAAGGACAATGTGTGTGAAGCGCACTGGCCGTTATGTGCGATTTCAGTTACAGTTCAGGAGGCTCGATTCCGCGAGGTGTTTTGCCGCGTATGCGGCAAAATCCCGAGGGTTGCAGGCCAAAATCCCATTGCCGAAGGCAATTTGGAATGGATTTTGGCCAGTTACAGTTCACTGCGTGAACTGTAACCGATTTCACGGATATTTTCCGGGGATGCAGGAAATACAGACTGGATTTTGAGGAATCATAAAGCGCCATGTATTGAGTCGGTACATGGCGCTTTTCATATCCGGACAACCGCCGCAAAGCGGCTGGTGTGCTGATGCACGTTTTGTCCCTTCGCAGGTAATTCCGGGTGGAATTCCTACGGACCCGATGTAAAATCGGGAAAATATCCGGACAACTGCCGCAAAACGGCTGGTGCTTGATCAGCCCTTCTGCTTATTGCGGATCATGGCTCTCTTTCTCATGGTGGGATCCAGGATCTTCTTGCGGATACGCAGGCTTTCCGGGGTAACCTCCAGAAGCTCGTCGGTATCGATGAACTCCAGGGCCTGCTCCAGGCTCAGTACCTTCGGCGGAGTCAGCTTCAGCGCCTCGTCACTGCCGGAAGCACGGGTATTGGTCAGGTGCTTGGTCTTGCAGACGTTCAGCTCGATGTCCTCAGCCTTCGGACTCTGACCGATGATCATGCCGGAATATACCTTGGTGCCCGGTCCGATGAACAGGGTACCGCGATCCTGGGCATTGAACAGACCGTAGGGAACGGCTTCACCGCTCTCGAAGGCGATGAGAGAGCCCTGGCTGCGGTAAGCCAGATCACCCTTGTAGGGGCCGTAGCCGTCGAATTCGGTGTTGATGACACCGGAGCCCTTGGTATCCGTCATGAAGTCATTACGGAAGCCGATCAGACCGCGGGACGGGATGGAGAACTCCAGACGGGTGGAACCGTCGCTGGCCTTGCTCATGCCCTGCAGCTCACCCTTACGCAGGCTCAGCTTCTGGATCACGGTACCGGCAAATTCCTCCGGAACATCCACATAGGCGATCTCCATGGGCTCGAGCTGCTTGTTGCGCTCGTCGTATTTGTAGATGACCTCGGCCTTGCTGACTGCAAACTCGAAGCCTTCACGGCGCATGGTCTCGATCAGGATGGACAGATGCAGCTCACCGCGGCCGGAAACCTTGAAGGTATCGGTATCCTCGGTGTCTTCCACACGAAGGCTGACATCGGTGTTCAGCTCGCGGTACAGACGCTCGCGCAGGTGACGGGAGGTAACGAACTTACCTTCCTGGCCGGCCAGCGGACTGTCGTTGACGATGAAGTTCATGGAGATCGTCGGATCCGAGATCTTCTGGAACGGAATAGCCTCCGGAGTATCCGGATCGCAGAGGGTATCACCGATGTGCAGATCCGCAATACCGGACAGCGCAACGATGGAGCCCATGGAAGCACTGTTCACTTCTACTTTATTCAGACCGTCGTATTCGTACAGCTTGCTGACACGAACCTTCTGACGGCGGCTCGGATCATGGTGGTTCACCAGGAAGACATCCTGGTTGACCTTCAGCGTACCGCGGTCGATCTTGCCGACACCGATACGGCCAACATATTCATTGTAGTCGATGGTGGAAACCAGCATCTGCAGCGGTCCTTCCGGATCGCCTTCCGGAGCCGGAATGGATTCCAGGATGGTCTCAAACAGCGGCACCATATCCTTGCGCTCGTCGTTCAGATCGCGTACGGCAAAGCCGGACTTGGCGGAAGCGAAGATGAAGGGGCAGTCCAGCTGCTCATCGGAAGCATCCAGGTCCATCAGAAGCTCCAGGACCTCGTCTACAACCTCTTCCGGACGGGCTTCCGGACGGTCGATCTTGTTGACGCATACGATGACGGACAGGTTCAGCTCCAGGGCCTTGCGCAGCACGAACTTGGTCTGGGGCATGGCGCCCTCGAAGGCATCCACCACCAGAATAACGCCGTTGACCATCTTCAGAACACGCTCTACCTCGCCGCCGAAATCGGCATGGCCCGGTGTGTCGATGATGTTGATCTTGGTATCCTTATAGGTAACCGCTGTGTTTTTGGACAGAATGGTGATACCGCGCTCGCGCTCCAGGTCGTTGGAGTCCATGACACGCTCTGCCACCTCCTGATTGGCACGGAACACGCCGCTCTGACGGAGCAGACAGTCTACCATGGTGGTCTTACCGTGGTCTACGTGGGCAATGATCGCAATATTACGGATATCCTCACGGATCATAGATTAGAGTCCTTTCTTTATATATATACGGTTGATCGGTTCCTCCGGATCACCTTCACCGGATGGTACAGCTGTTTCGCCCTTAACCTCAGGATCCTGCCGCCTCATGGCAGGCCTCCCGTGGAAACAAGCGGCCCAAACCGTAACGATTTTATCACATTTATTCCAGAAAACAAGATGTTTGTTGTGTTTGCTTGTCTTTACAAATGTTTCATGTTATGATAACAAATCGTATTAAACCGCATTTTAAACGGGAAATACCGGTACATCACATCCTTCACGCGGCAGCGGATGCCGTTGTCGGCAGTTATCGATTGAACGCGATAAGGGGGATGGGATGAGCGGGCAAGTATGACTGAGGAAGAGAAAAATGAGTGAAATACAGATATTCTGCGGAACAGGAAGCGGAAAATCGGCAGCGGCACTGGGCCAGGCGGTAAGCTGGGCCTGTCACGGAAAGAGCGTGTTCATCGTTCGTTTTCTGAAGGGAAAGGCCGGTGCGGAGCAGGAGTTTATGAAACGACTCGAGCCGGAGATCAAGCTGTTTACCTTTGAGCATTACGATGGCTGCTACGAGCAGCTGACGCTGGAGAAACGGCTGGCTGAACAGCAGAACATCCGCAATGAGCTGGGCTTTGCCAGAAAGGTCATGGTCACCAACGAGTGTGATCTGCTGATCCTGGATGAGATCCTGGGACTGGTGGCGATGGACATCATTTCGGCCCAGGAGGTCATGGAGCTTTTAAAGGATGCCGGCGAGGATATGCACATCACGCTGACCGGCACGACCTGCTGCGATGAGCTTCGCGACATGGCAGATCTGGTCCATGAGGTAACGGACAGCTCTCATGGCAGCAGATAAAGTGAAGCGTGATAACTGCTCGCTGCAGCAGATAAAGTGAAGCGCAATAGCTCTTCGCTGCCGTACACAAAATGAAGCATAATGACAGCGCGCCGCAGTATGCGAAGTAATCTGCTGCGACAGCTCTTATTATAAATTGGCACATCAGATCCGTTATGTACGACGGTCTGGAAAGATAAAGAAAGGGGTATCATATGGCTATTTTTACCGGAGCAGGTGTAGCAATTGTCACACCGATGCATGAAGATGAAACCGTTAATTATGAAAAGCTCGGCGAACTGCTCGAGGAGCAGATCGCCAGCGGCACCGATGCGATCATCATCTGTGGAACCACAGGTGAGTCCGCAACGCTGGACCACGAGGAGCATCTGGCCGTGATCAAGTATGCGATCGATAAGGTAGCCAAGCGTATCCCGGTCATCGCAGGAACCGGCTCCAACGCTACCGATACGGCGATCTATCTGTCCACCGAGGCTGAGAAGATGGGCGCGGACGGTCTGCTTCTGGTAACTCCGTATTACAATAAGGCAACCCAGAAGGGCCTGATCCAGCATTACACCCGCGTGGCCAATGCGGTGTCTCTGCCGATCATCCTTTACAATGTACCGAGCCGTACCGGCTGCAACCTGCTGCCGGAGACCATGGCATATCTGGCCGAGCATGTGGACAACATCGTGGGCATCAAGGAAGCCAGCGGCAATATCAGCCAGGTGGCCAAGCTGATGAGCCTGGCCGGCGACAAGATCGATCTGTACTCCGGTAACGACGACCAGATCGTGCCGATCATGTCCCTGGGCGGAAAGGGTGTGATCTCTGTCCTGTCCAACGTGGCTCCGAAGCAGACCCATGATATCGCTGCTTCCTATCTGGCCGGTGACGTACAGACCGCCTGCCGTCTGCAGCTGGAAGCCATCGAGCTGATCGATGCCCTGTTCTGCGAGGTCAATCCGATTCCGGTGAAGACCGCTCTGAACATCATGGGACGCGAGGTCGGCCCGTTCAGAGGACCGCTTTGCGAGATGGATCCGGCCAACGAGCAGAAGCTGAAGGCTGCCATGAAGGCATACGGCATCCTGGCTTAAGCGAACGCGGGGCGAAAAACGGCAGTCAAACTGCCGCAGTGAAACGAGAATAGATCCCCCGTCTCTCCGAACTCCGGATGAAGGCGGGGGCTGCTTTAATTATAGAAGGAAGAGATCATGGTCAATATTATTATGAGCGGCTGCAATGGCCGTATGGGACAGGTAATCAGTGGTCTGGTGAGTGAAGATCCGTCGATGCAGATCATCGCCGGCGTGGATATCACCGGTGAGCGCAAGAATGACTATCCGGTCGTTACCTCCTTTGCAGAGCTGAAGGTGGATCAGCCGGCTGTTATCATCGATTTTTCATCGCCGCTGGCCTTTGACGGCATGATGGCCTATGTAGAAGCGACCGGCACACCGGTGGTAGTATGCACGACGGGCCTGAGCGACGAGCAGCTGGCCAAGCTGGATGAGGTAAGCAAGAAGGCAGCGGTGCTGCGCAGTGCCAACATGTCGCTGGGCATCAATCTGCTGATGAAGCTGGTGAAGGATGCCGCCCGCATTCTGGCACCGGCCGGATTCGACATCGAGATCGAGGAGAGACATCACAACAAGAAGAAGGATGCTCCCAGCGGCACGGCGCTGGCTCTGGCCGACAGCATCAACGAGGCCATGGATCAGCGTTACACCTACGTCTACGACCGTTCGACCCGCTATGAACAGCGCGGTAAGGAAGAGCTGGGTATTCTGGCTCTGCGCGGCGGCTCCATCGTTGGTGAGCACAGCGTGGTCTATGCCGGCATGGATGAGGTGATCGAGCTGAAGCATTCCGCCACCTCCCGTGCGATCTTTGCCAAGGGTGCCATCTCGGCAGCAGCCTTCCTGGCTGATAAGAAGGCAGGCTTCTACGGCATGGATGATGTGATCGCACAGATGACGAGTGCGGCAGCACAGGCGTAATGGGTGAATGAGCAGCAGCGAGAATTGACAGAGACAGATGGAATTCCCGGAGCAGTGTGAGTGAGAGCAGCCGATGGGGGTGACGGAGCATAACGTTTCGAACCTGCCAGGCATGCGGCTTCGGGGATGTCGAGGGGGAAGTATTATGAAAAAGGTAGTAAAATTCGGTGGAAGCTCCCTGGCAAGTGCAAGCCAGATCAAGAAGGTAGCAGACATTATTCACGCAGATCCGTCCAGACAGTACGTGGTACCGTCTGCACCGGGCAAGCGTTTTTCGGATGACGTAAAGGTAACGGATATGCTGTATCAGGCCTACGATGCAGCGGCCAAGGGCGAGGAGTTCGAGCCGAAGATGAAGCGGATCCGTGACCGTTATCAGGAGATCATCGACGGCCTGGGCCTGGACCTTTCTCTGGAGCAGGAGTTTGCGGTGATCGAAGACTACTTCCGCCGCCAGGCAGGCCGAGACTATGCGGCTTCCCGGGGTGAGTACCTGAACGGTATCGTCATCGCGAAGCATCTGGGCTATCGTTTCATCGATGCGGCAGAGGTGATCTGCTTTGATGAGAAGGGCTTCTTCGACAGTGAAAAGACCCACGAGCTGCTGCGCGAGCGCCTGAAAAATGTAGAGTGCGCGGTTATCCCGGGCTTCTACGGTGCAATGCCGGACGGCAGCGTAAAGACCTTCTCCCGCGGCGGCAGTGATGTGACCGGTGCCATCGTGGCCCGGGCCGTGAGAGCGGACATTTATGAGAACTGGACGGATGTATCCGGTGTTATGATCACGGATCCGCGCATCGTGCCGGATGCCAAGCCCATCGATACCCTGACCTACCAGGAGCTGCGTGAGCTGTCCTACATGGGTGCCAGCGTCATGCACGAGGATGCGATCTTCCCGGTACGCAAGGGCGGTATCCCCATCAACATCCGTAACACCAATGCGCCGGAGGATCCGGGTACCATGATCGTGGAGAGCACCTGCCGTCAGCCGAAGTATATCATTACGGGTATTGCCGGCAAAAAAGGCTTCTGCTCTGTCAATATTGAAAAGGATATGATGAACACCCAGATCGGTTTCGGCCGCAAGGTGCTGCAGGTATTCGAGGAAAACGGTATCTCCTTTGAGCATACACCCTCCGGTATCGATACCTTCTCGGTTCTGGTTCATCAGTCCGAGTTTGTGGACAAGGAGCAGAGCGTCATCGCCGGTCTGCACCAGGCTGTTCAGCCGGATACCATCGATCTGGAAGGTGATCTGGCACTGATCGCCATCGTTGGACGCGGTATGAAGGCGAAGAAGGGTACCGCCGGCCTGCTGTTTTCGGCACTGGCTCACCGCCGTGTCAACATCAAGATGATCGACCAGGGCTCCAGCGAGCTGAACATCATCATCGGTGTGCGTAACGATGACTTTGAGACCGCCATCCGTGCGATCTATGATGCCTTTGTGACCTCTCAGGATTGAGCCGGTTTTTAATTCGCGGAGTTTCTTGACGTAAAGAAATGACGGTGCTAAACTCTAAAATATGTTTTGAAAAAGAGAAGTATCCGAAAAAATGGAGGAAAATGTGATGGGAAAGAAAAATATTGACTGGTCATCACTTGGTTTTGGTTATATGCAGACCGACAAGCGTTATGTATCCAATTATAAAGACGGAGCCTGGGATGAGGGCTGCCTGACCGAGGACGCTACCGTAGCGATCAGTGAGTGTGCCGGTGTACTTCAGTATGCACAGACCTGTTTCGAGGGTCTGAAGGCTTACACAACGGAAGACGGACGTACCGTATGCTTCCGCCCGGACCTGAACGCACAGCGTATGTTTGACTCGGCACAGCGTCTGGAAATGCCGACCTTCCCGGTGGATCGTTTCGTGGATGCAGTTGTACAGACCGTTAAGGCCAACATCGACTATGTTCCGCCCTACGGCAGCGGTGCCAGCCTGTATCTTCGTCCCTACATGTTCGGCAGCAGCGCCGTGATCGGTGTAAAGCCGGCGGATGAGTATCAGTTCCGTGTATTCTGTACACCGGTTGGCCCGTACTTCAAGGGCGGTGCGAAGCCCATCGTGGTTAAGGTCAGCGATTTCGATCGTGCAGCACCTCACGGAACCGGCCACATTAAGGCTGGTCTGAACTATGCCATGAGTCTGCATGCGATCCAGACCGCTCACAGAGAAGGTTTTGCTGAGAACATCTATCTGGATCCGGGAACCCGCACCAAGATCGAGGAGACCGGCGGTGCCAACATCATCTTTGTAGATGAGGACGGCAACCTGGTCGTTCCGAAGTCTGACAGCATCCTGCCCTCCATCACCCGTCGTTCTCTGGTGGACGTGGCTCAGACCTACCTTGGTCTGAAGGTGACCGAGCGCGAAGTGCTTCTGTCCGAGGTTGAAAACTTCAAGGAGATGGGCCTTTGCGGAACCGCAGCCGTTATCTCTCCGGTAGGAAAGATCAACGACCACGGCAAGGAGATCTGCTTCTCCAACGGTATGGAGAAGATGGGTCCGGTTATGCAGAAGCTGTATGATACCCTGACTGGCATTCAGATGGGCCGCCTTGAGGCTCCGGAAGGCTGGATCAAGGTGATCGAGTAAGATAACCGAATTGAAAACTGAAATAGAAAGGCCGGCGTTTTGCCGGCCTTTTGTGCTTTCACAGGAAATTCCGACCGGAATTTCCTATGGGCCCGATATAAAATCGGGCAGGTATCCGAACAATCGCCGCTGTGCGGCTAGCGTGCAAAGCACGCTTTGTTCTGTAGTTAAAAAGTTCAGGAGAAAGCTATGAAAAAAAGGTACAGACTGCTGTGTGTCATGCTGGTTTCGGCGGTGGCCTTCCAGGGGCTTTCGCTGCCTGTGTGTGCAGATGAGGTGATCATCTACGGAAATGAGGGCAATGAAGGGGCTCCTCTGTGGGATGAGGACGTTCTGACCGATGAAGCCGGGGAGCTGCCGGCGGAGAACAGCCAGGAAAATGAGGATCTGCCCCTGGTCGAAGATGAGGGCATTGTGATCAGCGTACAGGAAGGTGCTTCCTGGGAGGAAGTGCAGGAGGCAGAGGCTGAAGCGGAAAAGGCCAGAGAGGAAGCTAGACTGGCGGGGCTTTTAGCCCGAGAGACACCGGCACTGCAGCCGGCCTCCGCGGACCGGCTGAGAGACCGGATGGAGCAGCTGCTGGAAATGCCAAGCCCCACGGGTTCCGATGGGGAGCTTGAGGTGGCCTCCCTCATTGAGAGGATCGCCGGAGAGCTGGGCTACGATGTACAGGAGCAGGCGTTTCATGAAGGTTTCTTAAATGCCGACTATGTGGATACACCGGGCCTGAACATTCTGGTCGAAAAGGGTGTCAGCTCGGAAAATCCAACCCGGAAGATCCTGCTGGTGACGGCTCACTATGACTCGAAAACGCTTCCGGCGTCCGCTGGTGTCGGCGAAGGTCTGCCGGAGATGGACGCAGTGCCCGATAGTTCAGGAGAATATCTGTCGGGGACGGACGCAGAGGTCGCTGGTGCCGGCGAAGATATGCAGGATGCTGCCGTGAGCCGGGCGGACCGGTTTGATGCGGATAACGACAAGACCGGAGCCGCTGTTTTGCTGGAAACGGCCCGGATCCTGGCGGGCATTGAAAGCGATGTGGATATCTGCTTTGTCTTCCTGTCCGGCGAGGAGGATGGATACTACGGAAGTCTGCGGCTGATCGAAAGTCTGTCGGAGGATCTGCGATCACGGATCTGCGGTGTCATTTGTGTGGGGACCAACGGTGTGGCGACACTTCCCACGGTGCTTGGTACGAAGGATGGACAGGCCAATGATCCGGCGCTGCTGCTGCGCATGTGTGCGCTGGAGTCGGATGCGGCGGCACTGATCGACGGTGTGATCCAGGATCCGGCGCCGGAAGACGGCTTACGGGACTGGGAGCTGATGGAACAGGCCGGGCTGGATGCGCCGGAGGTCCT
Source organism: Lachnospiraceae bacterium (assembly GCA_030526245.1). Lineage (GTDB taxonomy): Bacteria > Bacillota > Clostridia > Lachnospirales > Lachnospiraceae > Merdiplasma. The sequence goes on along the minus strand of JAUNDD010000021.1, from coordinate 7,237 downwards.
GTCGACAGCCGGACGGTTTATCGAGGCCGGTTTTGAGGTGGTCAGTGTGGGCCAGGTTCGGCCGGAGTCAGAGGAGGAGCTGGCCATCGACTATGAGCAGCTGGCCCGGACGACGAATGTGCTGGCGGAGACCATTGTGCGGTTTATGTTCTCGAAAACGTAAACTTTTCAGGCGGATTATGTGTTGCAGTTCAGATGCAGCGGCTGTTCGGTTACTGTTCAGGCGGTTCGGCCAGGGTTCAGTCTCGAATGAATCAAATTATGTGGATTTTCTGTGCAGGGTTGCGTATAATAGTTGACAACTGTAAAGACACTTAAGCCCATGGGGCAGGTAAGAAGGAGAGGCGGCAGTCTTACGATGCGTGTCGAGAGGCGGCTGCACATTAAGGAGAAAAAAATGAGTACCATGAATATTTCCATGCTGACAGATCTGTATGAGCTGACGATGATGCAGGGATACTTTAAAGAAAAGAAAACAGAGCGTGTTGTATTTGATATGTTCTATCGCAAGAACCCCTGTGACGGCGGCTTTGCCATTGCCTGCGGCCTGGAACAGGTGATCGACTATATTAAAAACCTGCGGTTTTCCAGTGAGGATGTGGAATACTTAAGGGGACTGGGCATCTTTGAAGAGGATTTCCTGGAGTACCTGTCCCAGTTCCGCTTCAGCGGCGATATCTACGGTATTCCGGAGGGAACGGTGGTGTTCCCCAAGGAGCCGCTCCTTAAGGTGGTGGCACCGATCATGGAAGCTCAGCTGGTGGAGACGGCCCTGCTGACCATCGTCAACCATCAGAGCCTGATTGCAACGAAGGCAGCCCGTGTCTGCCATGCAGCCAAGGGAGATCCGATCATGGAATTTGGTCTGCGTCGTGCCCAGGGTCCGGATGCAGGTATTTACGGCGCTCGTGCGGCGGTTATCGCAGGCTGTGCCGGTACTTCCAACGTACTGGCCGGACAGATCTTTGATATGCCGGTGCTGGGTACCCATGCTCACAGCTGGATCATGAGCTTCCCGGATGAGCTGACCGCTTTCCGCACCTATGCAAGAATGTATCCCAATGCCTGCACCCTGCTGGTGGATACCTATGACACCCTGCGCTCCGGTGTGCCCAATGCCATCACGGTCTTCCGTGAGATGAAGGAGGCTGGTATTGAGCTGAAGAATTACGGCATTCGTCTGGACAGCGGCGATCTGGCCTACATGTCCAAGAAGGCCAGAGTGCTCCTGGACGAGGCGGGCTTCACCGATGCTAAGATTGCAGCGTCCTCGGATCTGGATGAGTATCTCATCAACAGCCTGAAAACCCAGAATGCGGCGATCAATTCCTGGGGAGTAGGTACCAACCTGATTACCTCGAAGGACTGCCCGGCCTTTGGCGGAGTATACAAGCTGGCCGCGGTGGAGGATGAAGAGGGTAATCTGATCCCGAAGATCAAACTTTCCGAAAATACGGAAAAGGTGACCAATCCGGGCAACAAGACGATCTACCGTATCTATGATAAGGAAACAAAGAAGATCCGGGCGGATCTGATCTGTCTGGTGGATGAGAAATTCTCCGAGGACGAGGATCTGATCCTGTTCGATCCCATCGAAACATGGAAGAAGACCAAGATCAAGGCGGGTACCTTTGTGCTGCGTGAGCTGCTGGTTCCGATCTTTGAAAAGGGTGAGTGTGTGTACACGTCTCCGGCTACCATGAAGATCCGCGAGATCTGTCTGGCGGAGCAGGATACGCTGTGGGAGGAGACACGCCGTTTCTCCAATCCGCATAAGGTCTATGTGGACCTTTCGGATAAGCTGTATCAGATCAAGGCACAGCTGCTGGAGGAGATGGGCCAGAAGGCGATCACGCTTTGAGAGTGAACTCTGACCGGATGGTTTTAAGTGAATGAGAAAATAAAAAAGGGTCTATGGATCAAGGTGATTCTATGGATCCTTTTTTTAATGCATGAAATTGTCTGACGGCCGTGGACGGGTATTGTACTTGACAGAAAAAAATCGGGGGGGGGTACAATGAGAGTGGACAAGTGGCGGAAGGACTGGATAGAGAGCCCTGACAGCCGCGGTCGATCAAACAAAATGGAGGAAAAGACTGTGAAAAAAAGAAGCTTGTTTTTGGCATCGCTGGCATTGACGACCTGTATGATCTCGACGGGAGCACTGGCTAACCTGGTGGATGAACCGATTGTTCTGTTTGAGCAGGATGGTGTGAAGGCAACACTGACCGGTGAAACGGAAGATGGCGGTAATTGTGCGATTATAAATGTGGTTGTTGAAAATAATACGGACAAACATCTGGATATTGAGTACACAGGTACGATGAATGGATGGAGTTTTGGTAATTTCACTCTGGGAAATGCATCCGATATTAAGCCGGGATCGAAAGCAAAGGGCTATTTGTGGTTTATGTTTGACGATTTTGATCTGAGTTCCAATGAGGATGTTGAAACCATGGATCTGACTTTTACCGTAAAAGACGGAGAAAGCTACGAAACTCTATTTGAGGTAGAGACCGGTGAGATCAACTTTAGCGATCCGATGGCAGGTGCCCAGGCCGGTGTATCTGGTGAAGCTGCGGCAGCTGAAGAGAATGCAGCTGGAGCTGCCGAGGTGGAAACTGCGTCGGCAGCCGCAGAACCCAATTTTGTATTCCACACAGAGAGTGCTGCAACTGAAGCAGACAGCAAGTATGAGACCCTGTCGGTAGGCAGTTCCGGTGAGGCGGTCGTACGGCTTCAGGAGGCACTGATCGAGAAGGGAGTCTTAACCGGAACCGCCGACGGTCAGTATGGCAACGGAACGGCAGCAGCCGTATCTGCTTTCCAGGAGAGCGCAGAAATTCCGGCAACAGGCAGTGCGGACAGCACGACACAGGAAGTTTTATATGGCGAATATGTGGAACCGGAAGTTAACGTAGCCGAGGCACTGCAGACGGCCACCTGGCTGTTTAACGGGGGAGAGAATCATATCCTGAACGGTATCAGCTTCACAGATACCACCGCAACGATCGCTCAGGTCTACTTCGATGGCAACGGAAAGCATGAGAGTGAGAGCAATGCATTCCCGTATGTGTTGGATGATGCCGGTATCCATCTTACCCTGCTGGATGGTTCGGAAATGGAGATCGCCTATGAGGTGAAAAACGGACAGCTTGTTTTGAATAATGGCGAGTGGAAACGGGTAGATGAAGTAAAGGCCGGACTGCAGGGAAACTGGACTGCTAAGTATAGCTCTTCGGGGATGACGGTTGAACATCACGTGGTTATTGAAGGCAATCTGTTCCGCTCTGAAAATGCGAACTCGAATTATTACTACTATGGCCCCTATGAAGGAAACTACGAACTGAATTTTGGCGGTTTCGATGCAGAATTTATGCATGCTGGCAAATGGTTCTACAATATCATCGATGGCGAAGTGACCCTGATGTATTATGACCATCTCTTCGAAAGAACCGAGGAGGGTCTGAAGGGACAGAACGGATATTCATTCTGAAAGGAAACGGTTGAGCCGAGATGATATCTAAGATTTTTCGAGAGACAGGCAGGCGTGTCCTGGGGCTGGGAATCGTGCTTTCTTTGATGGGTGTTCTGTGTCCGTGCGCATCCGAGGTGGAGCCGGAACAGGCCGAGCTGTACGCAGGGGTCCCGGAAGAGAAAATGTCCCGGGAAAGCGAGAATAGTGGACAGCTGGCCGAAGGCTGGGAGACATTGGTCGGGGCGTGGAAAGTGGGAGCCATTGACTATGACTTCAACGACAATCCGGACAGGAACATGATCCTGGATATAGGGGATGCGGATGCGTTGTCAGATCTGTATGATGGCATCTATCTTTCGTTTTCTGCGAATGGAACTTTTTGCTATACCGATCTTTTTTCTCATGAAGGAACGTATAAGGCCCATCCCCAGAAGCCGGGGACCTATATCCTGAAAACCGATCGAAGCTATCGTATGACGATCGAGGATGGTGAGGTGGTGAAAGTCGAAAGCGATTCAAAGCCATCCTACATCCTGGAGGAATGCGAGGATGCCCTGCATTTCCAGGAGTATGATCCGTTTACAGGAAAAGCCAAGGCCAATGATAATGGCTACTATTTTGTGCGGGTTTCCGAGGAAAGCTCATTTGTTCAGGAAAACAAAACGGAACTGGAGCTCAAGAAGACCGAAGCGGACAAGACAGAAGCGAAAGAAGAGGTATACAACGCTTCCTATGCAGATATCCTGGAAACCTATACCCGGAAGATGGAGGAAGCTGTGCCGGTGCTGGTCAGCGAGTATGAAAGCGCGGCAGCGGGCGTCAGCGACATTGAAACGCTGGCGGAGATCTGTGTCGAAAAAGTGGAGGAACTGGCTGAGATCAGCAATGAAGGTGTCGGTGAAATGGCGGATCTGATGTACGAGAATGGAGATTCCTACGATGTGTACAGCGGCTGGGCCGAGAAGCTGATGAACAAATATATTGAGATCAGTCAGGAGATTCAGAATGCGTATCTTGAATCGGCGTGGTAAAGCTGGTGAGTATGATGGCCTGCGGCAGTTCACGAGAGTGAGCTGTCGCAGGCTTTTTCTATCTAGAATAAGGCGTCAAAAGTCACATCTCCACTGCAGGCTTGCATGAAAGTGGAGATATGACTTAATGACACGTAATCTTACTTTTGACACCTCGACCCTATCTATAAGGTTCTCGTAAAAGTTCTTTTTGCAATTATGAGTTCTTTTAAAAGTTCTTTTGATCGTATATAGTGCGGAATGGCGCTTGATAGAGTTCTTTTCATTGCGTATACTATGCTTATTAAGATTGTACTTATCAGCATTCGGAGGTGCAGCTATGGCAAAAATGATGACAGTGCGGGAGGCGGCTTCACGCTGGGGGATACCGGATACCCTTGTAACCAGGTATTGCAGAACAGGACGTGTGGAGGGGGCTATCAAGGAAGGGCGCAGTTGGAAGATTCCGGAGGGGGCAGCGAAACCAGCCAATCGAAGAATAACAAAGCAAGTGGTGGAAGGACTGCCCTCTGTAAAACGACCACTTCCCATAGGTGTATCTGATTTTCGGGTTGCCTGCGAACAGTACTACTATGTTGATAAAACAATGCTTATCAAAGAATTTTTAGATGAACGTCCCATCGTATCTTTGTTTACACGGCCACGTCGTTTTGGAAAAACACTGAATATGGATATGCTGCGGACATTCTTTGAATTATCGGGTGAGAATACATCCAGGTATTTTACAGATAAAAAGATATGGGCCTGTGGAGAAAGATACAGACAGTATCAAGGAAAGTATCCGGTGATATTTTTAACGTTTAAAGATGTGAAATGCGAGAGTTGGGAAGAAACCTATGAATTGATTTCCATGTTACTTCGGCAGGAGTATAAGCGACATCCCGAATTACTAAACAGTCCAAAGAATACCAACACAGATTATTATCGGAAAATAATTGATGAGCAAGCTGGCGAGAATGACTATATGTTGTCGCTGATGTATCTTTCGCAGATGCTCCATGAGCACCATGGCATTGCGCCCATTATCATTATTGATGAGTATGATACGCCGATCCAGCAGGGACACGAATGTGGCTTTTATGACAGAATCATTCTGTTTATGCGGAATTTGTTTTCCGGTGGACTAAAGGATAATCCCCATCTGTCTTATGGTTTCCTGACGGGAATCCTTCGGGTGGCAAAGGAAAGCATTTTCAGTGGTTTAAATAACATCAGTGTTCATTCTATTCTGGATGATAAATACAGTGAATACTTTGGGTTTACTCCAGAAGAAATAAAGGAAATGACAGCCTACTACGAGGCGACTGATAAATATGGAGAAATCTGTGACTGGTATGACGGATATCGCTTTGGAACAACAGAAATCTTCAATCCCTGGTCGGTTATCAATTACTTTTACCGCCATTGTGAAGCACGTCCATACTGGCTCAGCACAGGAAGCAATGCTATCATTGGAGAGGTGCTTTCAAAAGCAGATGAGGAGATCTATTTGAGACTTACCAAACTGCTGCAGGGGGAGACGTTTACAACCTTCGTGGATACGAGTGTAATATACCCGGAGATCAGGAAAAATCCGTCTTCGATCTACAGCTTCCTTCTGGTGGCGGGATATTTAAAAGTACTCCGTTCGGATCTGTCTATTAGCGGCGACTACATATGTGAGGTAGGATTGCCCAATCGGGAGATCGCCTACGTATACAACAAGGAAATTCTGGAAAAGCTAGAGAATATTATGCCGCAGTCCATTGCAATCGCAATCCAGGAATCGCTGTACAACAATGATGCGGAAGCAATAAAAATACAGCTTCGGAAGCTGCTTATGGAAGCTGTTAGCTGCTATGATACGGCAGGTGAAAATTTTTATCACGGATTGGTTCTTGGCCTGTGCGCTGTGGCTAACAATCAGTACTACATTACTTCTAACCGAGAATCCGGCGAGGGGCGCTATGATATTCAGTTGATGCCCAGAGATATATCGAGACCGGGAATATTAATGGAATTAAAAGCGGCAAAGAATTGTACGGAAGAAGTATTGCATGAACTGGCTCTTGCGGCTCTCCAACAGATTTATGACCGACAATATGACACAGAGATGACTGCAAAGGGAGTTCAGAGGATTATCAAATTGGGAGTGGCTTTTTCAGGGAAAAAGGTTGATGTGGTGTCGGAAATGAAGAAAAATATACTTTGAACGTTTGATTTTTCGATATCAAAAAGGCTTCCCGATTGTATGCTGATGATCAAGCAGGAAAACCGCACAGGTTTTTCTGCTTGATATATCATACATGCAATCAGGAAGCCGTCCGGGACATGACTCCGGTTACGCTTGTTTGTTCCTAATCAGATATTAGCTTTTTTGTCGCGCCGTTTCTCAATGAACAACCAGATAGAGCACACGGCTAATATAGCCACTAATGGCCAGTACAGTGTATGTGCAATGCCCCAGACGCGGTCGCTGTCCGGCATAATTCCACGATCGACAACATCCCACTTTGTCACATAAAAAGCGGCTCCCATTAATGCAGTCATAACAGCCATAATGATCGAGAAAACAGTCCGAAAAATAGTCCAAGAAAAGTCCAAGAAAAAAATAAAAAAATTTTAAAAAGATTGTTGACACAAAAGTGGCCCTGTGCTATATTACTCCTTGCCGAAACGAAGCGGCAAACAACTTAGGGCTATCGCCAAACGGTAAGGCAACGGACTCTGACTCCGTCATTTCAAGGTT
>JAUNDD010000004.1:24157-90260 GCA_030526245.1 Lachnospiraceae bacterium | reverse complement strand
GCAAATATCCGGACAACCGCCGCAGAGCGGCTAGCGTGCTTTGCACGCTTTGTCCTTTCATAGGAAATTCCGTCTGGAATTTCCTACGGGCCCGATATAAAATCGGGCAAATATCCGGACAACCGCCGCAAAGCGGCTAGCGTGCTTTGCACGTTTTGTCCTTACTTCAGTGTCACAATGGTCACGCCGGAGTCGCCCTCGCCAAAATCACCCAGACGATAGCTGTCCACGCGGCGGTGGCGGCGCAGATACTCGTGAACGGCCTGGCGCAGCTTGCCGGTTCCCTTGCCGTGAACGACGCGGACACTGGGCAGATGAGCCAGCAGGGCATCGTCCAGATATTTATCCAGTTCCCGGATCGCATCGTCGGAGTTCTTGCCCAGCAGATTGATCTCTGCATGGATGGAAGCGGATTTGTTGATGTTGATGCGGGTTCCGCCGCCTTTGCGAACCGGCTGCTTACGGCCGGCGGGTTTGCCGTCCACCATAACGGAGCTTTCGTTATCATCGATGAGCTCGATATCCTTGAGGTTGACCTGGGACCGGAGAATGCCCATCTGCACATACAGATTGCCACGGGCATCCGGCAGGGTGCTGACGGTTCCTTTCAGATTCATGGTCAGTACCTTTACCGCATCGCCGATGTGCAGCTGACGGGCCTTGACCTCCTTTTTCGGAGTTGCCTTCTTGGCCGTCATATCCTTTTCCAGACCAGTGAGCTTTTCACGCACTCTGGTACGTTCCTTCTCCATGTCCCGGCCTGCGGCGCTGCCGCCCATTTTGTTGTAGCGGCGGATGGTCTCGTCGGCAAATTCCTTGGCATCCCGCAGGATCAGGTGGGCCTCCTCCCGGGCTTCGCTCAGAATCTTGTCCCGGCTGTCGTTTAAGCGCTGCTGCCGGTTTTCCAGATCCTTCTGGAGAGACTGAGCGGCCCTGCGCAGCTGGGAGAGCTTTTCACGTTCCTGTTCCACGGCGATCCGGGTCTCTTCCAGACCGGCCACCACATCCTCGAAGCGTTCCGCCTCCTGGCTGACATGGCCTTTGGCTTCCTCGATGATGTAGTCGGGCAGTCCCAGACGGGTGGAGATGGCGAAGGCATTACTCTTGCCCGGCACACCGATGAGAAGACGGTAGGTGGGGCGAAGGGTCGCCACATCGAATTCACAGCAGGCATTTTCCACACCCGGTGTGGACAGGGCGAAGATCTTCAGCTCACTGTAGTGGGTCGTCGCGATGGTGCGGATTCCCCGGCTGTGAAGGTCAGAGAGGATGGCGATGGCCAGCGCCGCACCCTCGGTGGGGTCGGTACCGGCGCCCAGCTCATCGAAGAGGACCAGGGAGTGCTCGTCGGCATGCTCCCAGAAGGAGACGATGTTGGTCATGTGAGCCGAGAAGGTACTCAGGCTCTGCTCGATGCTCTGCTCGTCACCGATGTCCGCGAAGACCTCGTTGAAGACCGTCAGCTCGCTGTGCTCCGCCGCCGGGATGAACAGACCGGACTGCCCCATCAGGGTAAACAGACCTACGGTCTTTAACGAGACCGTCTTACCGCCGGTATTGGGACCGGAGATGACCAGCAGATCAAAGTCCTTTCCGATGCGGATATCGATGGGCACCACCTTTTTGGGATCCAGCAGCGGGTGCCGTCCCTTGCGGATGTTGACGTATCCCTCGGTATTGAAGATCGGCTGGAAGCCGTTGTAGCTTTTGGCCAGCTGAGCACGGGCAAAGATGAAGTCCAGCTGGGTCAGCAGCTCGATATCGGAGATGATCTGCTCCTGATTGACCGCCACGCGGCTGGAGAGCTCCGCCAGCACAGCCTCGATCTCCTTCTGCTCCGCCGCCTCCAGCTCACGCAGATCGTTGTTCAGCTTGACGATGGCCATGGGCTCGATAAACAGAGTGGAGCCGGTGGAGGACTGGTCGTGGATCATGCCCGGCACCTGGGAGCGGTATTCCGCCTTGACCGGCAGACAGAAGCGGCCGTTTCGCTGGGTCACTACGGAGTCCTGCAGATAGGTCTTGGCACTGCCGCTGACCATGGCACCCAGCTGGGAGCGGATCTTGTCATGGGTCTGATCCATTTTCCGGCGCACCGCCTTCAGCCCGCTGCTGGCATCGTCCGCGATCTCATCCTCGGAGAGGATGCAGCGGCGGATCTCATTGGCCAGCGGGGAGAGGGGCTCCAGGGCGTCGAACATGGGAGCCAGTCCGTCGGGTTCCTCGTCCTCCCGGATCCGGGACCAGCTGCGTACCCGGCCGGCGGTCTCCAGGATCTTGCAGATGCCAAGGAGCTCGCTGATGCTTAAGGTACTGCCGATCTCCAGACGCTTTAAGGAAAAGCGCATATCCGTGACACCGGAAAAGGAGACGGAGCCCTTGCGGAACAGCCGGGCCAGTGCATCGGAGGTCTCTCCCTGCATTCGCTCAATGATCTCAATATCGGTATAAGGGGTCAGCTCACGGCAGCGCTTTTTGCCCGGCGCGGAGCCGGCCGCCGCCTCCAGCCGTTCGATGATCTTGGAGTATTCTAAAATTCGAAGTGCTTTTTCGTTCATAGTGATCCTTTTGGTAGGTTAGTAGGGTTACCTTTCAGCAGTGTACTGCAGCTGGCCCAAACCCGTTCCAGACGGGTTGAACAGCAACGACAGTGTGACAGTTCACTGGGTGAATGGCAACGTCATCATGTCATTGTTTACATCGAAGCTATTCTAACCTATAATGAGGAGAAATAAAACTTGATTTTTGTCCGGCTGCCGCATCGGGGCAGCCGTATGACTGCGAATCAGGGGAGGCTGCAGGGCATCGTCTGGGCCGCGCCGGAGGGAGGTCCCGGAAACAGAAGGGACGGACCGGCAGAGAATTCGCAGCATGTGATCGTTAGAACAGGAGATAGTAAGCTTTATGAAGTTCATTGAATCATTTAAAGAGGGAGATCGGATCAACGAGGTATATCTGTGCAAGGTCAGAGCTCGCCTTCAGTCCAAGACAGGAAAGCCCTATGAAAATCTGACACTGCAGGATAAGACCGGCACTATTGACGGAAAGATCTGGGATCCGAATTCATCCGGAATCGGCGAGTTCGATTCGATGGATTTCGTATGTGTGACCGGTGATGTGACCATGTATCAGGGCAGTCCCCAGCTGAATATCAAGCGGGTCCGCCTGGCCAGCGAGGATGAATATGTACCCTCGGATTATATCCCGGTATCGGACAGGGATTTGGACGAGATGTATGCCGAGCTGATGGGACTGCTGGGAACCGTTAAGAACGAATACTTAAAGCAGCTCATCGACAAGTATTTCGGAGAAGAAAACTTTGCCAAAGCCTTTAAGACCCATTCAGCCGCCAAGAGCGTGCATCACGGCTTTATGGGCGGTCTGCTGGAGCATTCCCTGAGCGTTGTGAAGATGTGCGATTACTTCTGTCAGGTATACCCGTATCTGAAACGGGATCTGCTTCTGACGGCGGCGGCCTTCCACGATGTAGGCAAGCTGAAGGAGCTGTCGGATTTTCCGCTGAATGACTACACGGACGATGGTCAGCTGCTGGGCCACATCATGATGGGCTGCGAGCTGATCGGTTACGGCTGCCGCACCATTAAGGGCTTCCCGAAGAAGCTGGCTACGGAGCTGCAGCACTGCATTCTGGCCCATCACGGTGAGCTGGAATATGGTTCACCCAAGAAGCCGGCCATTCCGGAGGCTCTGGCACTGAACCTGGCGGATAATGCGGATGCCAAGCTGGAGACCATGAAGGAAGTGATCACAGCGGCCGGTGACAACAATGGATGGCTGGGCTATAACCGGCTGTTTGACAGCAATATCAGGAAGAGTACAGCGTTATGATAAGCGTTGTTTCGTAATCTCCGGGTCGAGGCTTTTCCAATCTGTACGATTGGGAAAGCAGGCAAGTATTCGGCCTGGTTATTTTAGATGCGAACTACTGGATAAGGATGCCGGAAAGATTCTGCCGCCCGGTGCGGAAGTGCTTTCCGGCTTTTTGTATGAGGGGAGGCCCCATCTGATGTTTGGGTAAGCAAAGCATGAGGTAAGCTGCGATCGACAGACGGGAATCGCGATGAGCGTGCTTTGCAGAGTTGACAGTAAAGGAAGACCTGGGAAGAGAATATGGAAAAGAATACGATCATTGAATTGAAGATAGAAGACTATACCACCGAGGGCTTCGGTGTCGGACACGCTGAGGGAATGGCCGTTTTCGTGAAGGATGCGGTAATCGGGGACGAGCTGAAGGTAAAGATCGTCAAAAACAAGAAGACCTATGCCTACGGACGCATCGAGGAGATCCTCCGTCCGGGAGCCGACCGGGTGGCGGCTCCCTGTCCTTCCGCCAGAGCCTGCGGCGGATGTCAGCTGCAGATGACGGCCTATCCGGCGCAGCTTCGCTGGAAGGAGGACAAGGTCCGAAACTGCCTGCAGCGGATCGGCGGATTTAAGGTGCCGCCGACGGGAGAACCGGCAGAGGCATCGAAGAACGCAGCGGATACACAGACATGCCCGGCTTCAGAGGGAGCAGCGGATACGCAGGCATGCCTGGCAGAGGCTGGCGGCTACGACCTGGATGCATTCCTGCCGGTGATCGGCATGGAGGAGCCCTGGCATTACCGAAACAAGGCACAGCTGCCGGTGCGTGCGGATAAGGAAGGACGACCGGTGGCCGGCTTCTTTGCAGGCCGGACCCATTCCATCATTGAGCAGAAGGACTGCCGGATCGGACAGAAGGATAACCAGGAAGTGGTGGATCTGGTGCTGGGCTGGATGCAGCAGCAGAAGATCGCAGCCTACAATGAAACCACCGGCAGCGGACTGATTCGTCATATCTGCATGCGCAGCGGCTATGCCACCGGAGAACGGATGGTGATCCTGGTGCTCAATCGCCGGGAGAGTGTGCTTGGAAAGCATCTGGGCCGAAAGCTGGAGGCACTGGCGGATCAGCTGATGAAGCTGGAGGGCATGACCTCGGTGATTCTGAATTACAATGCGGAAAAGACCAATGTGATCTATGGCCGGTCCTTTGAGACACTCCGGGGGAGGGATGTGATCGAGGATACCATCGGGGAGGTGCGCTATCAGATCAGTGCCCGGTCCTTCTATCAGGTCAATCCGATCCAGACCCAGAAGCTGTACGCTGCGGCGCTGGAGTATGCCGGCCTGACCGGAAAGGAAAAGGTCTGGGATCTGTACTGCGGTATCGGTACCATCTCGCTGTTCCTGGCCCAGAAGGCGAAGGAGGTCTACGGCGTGGAGATCGTGCCGGAGGCCATTGAGGACGCCAGAAAGAATGCGGCGCTCAACGGAATCACCAATGCACAGTTCTATGTGGGCAAGGCGGAGGAGGTACTGCCGAAGCTTCGCCGGGAGCAGGGGATTGAAGCGGATGTGATCGTGATCGACCCGCCCCGAAAGGGCTGCGAGGAGATCGTACTGCAGACGATGCTGGATATGGCGCCGGAGCGGATCGTTTATGTCAGCTGTGACCCGGCCACCATGGCCAGGGATCTGAAGATCCTCTGCGGTGGAGATTATCATCTCAGCCGGGTGCAGCCGGTGGATATGTTCCCCCACACCACCAGTGTAGAAAATGTGTGCCTTCTGACGAAAAAGCATGGCATGGAGATAAAAGGATGAAGGTATTCTTAGTAGAGGACGAGTTTGTCGTCCGGGAGGGAATCAAAAAGAATGTGGACTGGGCCGGACACGGCTACGATTTCTGCGGAGAGGCCAGTGACGGAGAACTGGCCTGGCCGATGATTCAGAAGGAGCGGCCGGATATTGTCATCACGGATATCAAAATGCCCTTTATGGACGGACTGGAGCTGACAGCGCTGATCAAAAAGGAGCTGCCCCAGACCGAGGTGGTGATCTTAAGCGGCTATGCCGAGTTTGAGTATGCCCAGGAAGCCATGCGCATGGGCGTGGCCCATTACCTGACCAAGCCGATTCGCGGGGAGGAGCTGCTGGCCGAGATCGATGTCGTGGCGGAGAAGATCCGGCAGCGGCGGCAGGAGCAGCTGATCCGGGACAAATACCGGCGTGAGATGGCGGAAAACCGGATCCTGGAACAGAAAAAGCTCTTTCAGAATATGGTATCCGGCTCCAAGAAGATGACGGACCTTCTGGAGGATGCCCAGCGGCTGCAGATGGACATCTCAGCCATCTGGTACAACATCGTGCTGATCAAGTTCAGCTCGATTCGGCACACGCCCCAGGAGTATTCCGGCAGTATTCTGGAAGCAGAGCAGAAGCTGGAGGAGGCCTTGGCGGAGCGGCGAATCCTTTTGTTTGACCGGAATACGGAGGGAAAGGCCCTGCTGGTGCTGGCTGACAGCGAGCAGGAGGCGGAGGATACCGTGGACTTTATTCGTGAGAAGACGGTGGAGGCGATGGGAAAACACACCTCGCTGCGGTATTTTGCCGGTGTGGGGGAGGCGGTGAACCGACTGGGAAGTCTGCCACGTTCCTTCGAGACGGCCGGTCATGCCTTTGCCTATCGGTATCTGCTGGAGGAGAATCGGTTTCTGCGGTGCAGTGAGCTCGGCAGCGGGCTGGTGGCGGAAAAGGAAACGGATGACTTCAGTATGCGCAATCTGGATCCCCGGGAGGTGGACCGGAACCGGGTCCAGGTCTTCCTGCGGCAGGGTGACCGGGAGGAGATCCGGTTCTTTCTGGAGGAATTCTTTAACCGGATGGGCAGCGGGGCCATGCGCTCCCTGATGTTCCGAAAGTATATTGCCATGGATGTCTACTTTGCGGTGTCCATGTTTTACGATGAAATGAATCTGGACCGGGATCAGCTGGAGGAGTTCGCCCCGTCGGATCGTGAGCTCAGCACGGTGGAAGGGACGATCGGCTATCTGAGCGGACTGATCGACCGGGTGCTGGAGCTGCGGGACCGCTCGGCGGATAACCGCTATGACCATCTGATCTGCGAGGTGAAGGAGTATATCGAGCAGAATTATGCGGATGAGCATCTTTCCCTGCAGTCCGTGTCCTCTTATGTGAATTTCTCGCCCAACCATCTGAGCACCATCTTCAGTCAGCAGACGGGCATGACCTTTATCCGGTATCTGACGGATTACCGGATGAATAAGGCCAAGGAGCTGCTGCGGTGCACCAGCCGGCGCAGTGCGGACATCAGTGTGGAGGTGGGCTACAAGGATCCCCACTATTTCTCCTATCTGTTCAAAAAGACCCAGGGGATGACGCCCACCCAGTATCGCAGTCATAAGGAGACTTGAAAAAGTGAGCGGCGTGTAAAACCGGTGCTGCTTTTTGGCTGTTATCCCGGGGCCGGTGCCGTTGAAAGGATGAGAAGATGAAAAACAGCTGGAAAAAGAAGATCAGCAATATGCCCCTGAGTCAGAAGCTGCGGTGGGCCTTTGCCATCGTTCTGGTGCCGCTGATCACCATGCTGGGGCTGTGCATTGCCATGATCTGGAACGAGAACCGGCATTACGATGAGATGGTGGAGGCTTCGGTCAAGGCCAGTGAATTCAGTCTGGACTTTAAGAAGGAGTTTGACTACGAGACCTACCTGGTCATTGTGGAAAGCAAGACCTTTGAGGAGTCATCCCTGATGAGCATGCTGGAGCAGGCCAACTCGGTGGTGGATTCACTGGCCGGGGCCGGCTCTGTCAGCAAGGCAAACCGGGACAGATTGACGGATATCGATAAGTATCTGACCAATCTGGAGACCTATGTGGGACGCATCGCCGAAAACCTGAAGCAGGGGGAGATGTACAAGGATAACATCCGAATCTGGGAAAACGATGTACAGATCGTGACGGGACTGGTGCGGGAGACCATCCTGCAGTTCATGTACTATGAGATCCAGGATATGCAGGCCATGAACAGCCAGCTGCGTCAGTTTTACGGGACCCTGCTGCTCTATGCGATCCTGGCCTCGGCCATTGTGCTGGTGTTCGTGTTCTGGGCCACCCATGCCGTGACCCGCAGCATCACCCGGCCGATCCTGCGGCTGGGGGAGGTCACCGAGCAGGTGGCCAAGGGTGATTTTTCCGTGCGGACCAATCTGGACACCGGTGCGGAGATCGGTGAGCTGGGGCGCTCCCTGGACAGCATGATCGATCAGATCAACATTCTGCTGGGGCAGATCAAAGCCGAGCAGGAGCGGATCCGCCGGGCGGAGCTGGAGCTTCTGCAGTCACAGATCAATCCCCATTTTCTGTACAACACCCTGGACACCATCGTCTGGCTGGCGGAGGGCGGTGACCGGGAGACTGTGGTGAGCATGGTAGAGCAGCTGTCGGATTTCTTCCGGGCCACCTTAAATGAAGGAAAAGAAGTGGTGACGATCCGGGAGGAGCTGAAACATGTGAGCAGCTATCTGGGCATTCAGAGGGTCCGCTATCAGGATATTTTAAGCTATGAGGTGGACATTCCCGAGGAGCTGTTTGAGGATACGATCCCCAAGATCACCCTGCAGCCGCTGGTGGAAAACGCCCTGTATCACGGCATCAAAAACAAGCGGGGCATGGGCAAGATCCGGGTGACCGGCGAGGTAAAGGACGGAGAGACCTGGCTCTATGTGGAGGATGACGGCATCGGCATCACACCGGAGCGTCTGGAGCAGATCCGGCAGAAGATCAGCAGCGATGATCCCCAGGAGAGTGAGATCTTCGGGCTCAACAATGTGAATGAACGTATCCGGCTCTGCTTCGGCGCCGCCTACGGGATCCGGATCGAAAGCACCTACCGGGAGGGCAGCCGGGTAAGCATCCGGCTGCCGCATAAGACGGGGCATCCGGACACAGAAAAATGAAACATGGATCCGTAAACGGGCTGCTGTCGGTGAACGACGGCAGCCCGTTTTTGATCGCTGACCGGCACCATACCGGAAGTTAGCAAAGGGCAGAACATACTGAAAATAAATAGAATGTCACAAATTGACAAACGTAAGAAAATCAACCTCCATCGTAAAAGAATCAACCTGTTTTCCTCCAAGCGTAAAATATCCCAACAACCACAGAAGTATGTCCATTTTTCTTTGCGTCCGGCGGGGGTATAATGCAATCATCAAGTAAAGCCGGTGCATCCTTCGAAAGAGCAGGCATACAGCTGCTGACGAGATAAGAAGTGATGCAGGGGACCGGTGAGAGAACGGAAACGTAAAATGCAGTTCGGGGCCGTCTTATGAGGAAGGCGGAGGGGCTGCACCACCCATCAAAGGAGGAAGAAACATGAACAAGAAACTTGTGATCGGCTTAACCGCAGCAATGGCTATGGGTGCTATGGGCGCAGCAAACGTAATGGCAGAGGATCTGATCTACGTTGGTATCATCAACAACGATCCGAGTGAGTCCGGATATCGTGATGCAAACGACAGAGACCTGAAGGCTACCTTCTGTGAAGAGAACGGCTACGAAGCAGATTTCTTCTACAGCATGGACAACGACGAGCAGCAGTCCGCAGCTAAGCAGATGATCCAGGACGGCGTTGATTACCTGCTTCTGTCCGCAGCCGGCACCGCTGGTTGGGAAGGTGTTCTGCAGGATGCAGCTGACAACGAAGTTGGCGTTATCCTCTTTGACCGTGTTATCGATGCAGACGAGTCCATGTATGCAGCATCCATCGTTTCCGATATGGCTAAAGAAGGCGATACCGCAGTAGAATGGCTGGCAGCACAGGGTCTGGAAGAGTACAACATCATCCACATCCAGGGCCACATGGGTTCCGCAGCTCAGATCGGACGAAGCGCAGCAGTGGATAAGGCTGTTGAAGAAAATGACAACTGGAACATCGTAGCTCAGCAGACCGCTGACTGGGATGGTGAGCAGGCTCAGCAGATCGTTCAGGCAGCCATCGACGCAGGTGACTCCTTCAACGTAATCTACGCAGAGAACGACGGTATGGCTAAGGGCGCAGCTGACGCTCTGGATAAGGCTAACATCTCTCACGGTGTTGACGGCGACGTTATCATCATGGGCTTTGACTGCAACACCTGGGCTCTGGAAGAGCTGCTGGCAGGCAACTGGAACTACGACGGACAGTGCAACCCGTTCCAGTCCTCCTACATCGACGAAGTTATCCAGAAGCTGGAAGCTGGCGAAGAAATCGAAGAAAAGACCATCATCATGGATGAGAAGGGCTTTGATGCAGCTACCATCACCGAAGAAGACGTTGCTACCTACGGCATCTGATCTGTGTTCATCTGAGATCATTGCAAAATCTAATCTAAAGTAAGTTGTGCGGCGTAAGCGTCTGAAATAAGTCGCTTGCGCCGCTTTCACGTTCATGAACACGAATGACGTGCAGGAGGGGGATCCGATGTTAGAAAATTCAGTATTGGAAATGCGCGGCATTGAGAAGGTCTTTCCCGGTGTCCGGGCGCTGCAGGGTGTCGACTTTACACTCCGCAAGGGCGAGATCCATGCACTGATGGGGGAAAACGGTGCAGGAAAATCGACTCTGATCAAGGTGCTGACCGGTGTATATGCCAAGGATGGCGGCGAGATCTATCTGGAAGGCCACGACAAGCCGGTGCATATCAAATCGCCGCAGGATGCTCAGAATGTGGGCATCAGTACCGTTTATCAGGAAATCACGCTCTGCCCGAATCTGTCGGTGGCAGAGAATATGTATATTGGACGCACCAAGGGTGTGTATCAGAACTGGATTAAAATGAACGAGGACGCCAAGAAGCAGCTGGAGTCCCTGCGCATTCCGGCCGAGCCCACCCAGCAGCTGGGAAGCTGTTCCATTGCGGTGCAGCAGATGGTGGCCATCGCCCGTGCGGTGGATGCGGACTGCAAGGTGCTGATCCTGGACGAGCCCACCTCCTCGCTGGATGATCAGGAGGTGCAGAAGCTGTTCGGACTGATGCGGGAGCTGAAGGCCAGAGGGGTCGGTATCATCTTCGTTACCCACTTCCTGGATCAGGTCTATGAGGTCTGCGACCGGATCACGGTGCTGCGGGACGGTCAGCTGGTAGGCGAATACGAGATCCAGGATCTGCCCAGAGTGCAGCTGGTCTCCAAAATGCTGGGTAAGGAGATGGATGATCTGTCCAGCATCAAGGATACCTCGGCGGAACAGCAGCCCATCGATGAGAAGGAGCCGGTATTTGAGATCTACGGCCTTTCCAGCACGGCGGCTGTGAATCCCTTCGATATCAAGATCCGGAAGGGTGAGGTCAACGGCTTCACCGGTCTGCTTGGCTCGGGCCGAAGCGAATGCGTCCGGGCGATCTTCGGTGCGGATCCGGTAACCTCCGGCAAGGTGGTCAAAAACGGTAAGGAAGTGAAGATCAAGACGCCGATCCAGGCCATGAAGATGGGCATCGGCTATCTGCCCGAGGACCGCAAGGTGGACGGCATCATCGGAGATCTGTCCGTGCGCGAGAACATCATCCTGGCACTGCAGGTGCTCAAGGGCTTCTTCCATCCCTTTACCAAGGCCCAGGCCTACGCCTTTGCGGATGAATACATCAAGCTGCTGGACATCAAGACGGCTTCGGCGGATACGCCCATCAAGTCCCTGTCCGGCGGTAATCAGCAGAAGGTCATTCTGGCCAGATGGCTGCTGACTCATCCGGAATATCTGATCCTGGATGAGCCGACCCGCGGTATCGACATCGGAACCAAGACGGATATCCAGAAGCTGGTGCTGAAGCTGGCTTCGGAAGGCATGAGCATCACCTTTATCTCCTCGGAGATCGACGAGATGCTGCGTACCTGTGACCGGCTTCTGGTGGTACGTGACCGCAAGGTGGTGGGCGAGCTGTCCGGTGCTGATCTGAATCAGAACAAGGTCATGAGCACCATTGCAGGAGGTGAAAGCAATGAATAAACAGAAGAAATCGTTTGTGAGCGAGCTGCTCCACAATCAGATGATCATTCCCATTGCAGCGATCCTGCTGCTGGTGATATTCAACCTGATCAGCGATCCGAGCTTTTTTGCCATTAAGCTGACCCACAACAATCTGGGCAACCCGATCCTGTCGGGCAACCTGATCTCGGTGATCGACTTCGGTTCGGAGCTGGCGATCCTGGCCATCGGCATGACGCTGGTGACTGCGGCCAGCGGCGGACAGGATATTTCCGTGGGTGCCGGTGTCGCCATCGCCGGCAGTCTGATCTTTAAGATCCTCCGCGGCAATGAGAATACCCCGGCGGAGCTGCATGCGCCCATCATTCTGGCATTCCTGGCAGCCTGCCTGGCCGGCATGGCCTGCGGTGCCTTCAACGGTGTGCTGGTAGCGATCTTCAAGATCCAGCCCATGGTGGCTACGCTGATTCTGTTTACAGCCGGACGCTCCATCGCCTCCTGGATCAACATGAACGCCAACATCGTCATCAATGACCAGACCTTCGCCATTTTCGGCGGGTTTATACCGGGCATTCCGGTGCCGACCCCGGTCTTTATCGCGATCCTCTGCATCATCGTCGCCTTCCTGGTGCTGAAGTTTACCAATCTGGGTCTGTACACCCAGGCGGTGGGCATCAACGAAAGCTCCTCCAGACTGAACGGTCTGAACACCACCCTCATTAAGTGGGTCACCTTTGTGATCCTGGGTCTGTGTGTGGCTGTGGTCTCTCTGATCAAGGTCAGCCGTACCGGTCAGCTCAACTACAACGGTATCGCCAAGAACATTGAGATGGACGCCATTCTGGCGGTGGCCCTGGGCGGCAATGCCTTAAGCGGCGGTAAGTTTAATCTGGGCGCCTCCATTCTGGGTGCCTATGCCATCCAGTTTCTGACCACCACGCTGCTGAAGCTGAAGATCTCCTCGGAGGCTCTGCCGGCCTACAAGGCGGTGGTCGTTATCCTGCTGGTTGTCATCAGTGCTCCCACGGTTCGAGAGAAGCTGAGCCGGATGGCAAACAAAATGAAGTCCAAGAAATCCTGAGGAAAGGTGGTAGGAAGAGATGTTAAATAAGATTAGAAAAATGACAGATACCGGCCTGCTGCTGACCATCACCATTGTGGTTTTCTTTCTGATGTACGCTTCGGCGGTGATCTTCCTCGGAAGCGGCTTCGGAAAGCCCCAGGCTTTTTTCAACATTCTGAATGATAACGCAGCCCTGATCGTACTGTCCTGCGGTCTGACCATCGTCATGATCGGCGGCGGAATCGATATCTCCGTGGGCGGCGTGACCGCGCTGGTATGTATGTGCTGTGCGGTGTATCTGGAGTATCACGGCGGCAATGTGGCGGTTTCCATCCTGATTGCGCTGGGCATCGGCCTGGCCTACGGTCTGGTACAGGGCTTCCTGGTCGCCATGCTGGATATTCAGCCCTTCATCGTATCCCTGGCCGGTATGTTCTTTGCCAGAGGTATGACCACCATCGTCAATACCGACCCCTTCAATGTGACCCATTCGGCGTTCAAGGCGCTGAAGGAGACCCGTATCATTATCCCGTTCATGGGCTCCCTGAACCGTAAGGGCAACTATGTGGATGCCTACATCGAGATCGGTGTGGTGGTGGCTCTGCTGTGTGTGCTGGTGCTGTTCTGCATCCTGCGCTGGACCAGCCTGGGCCGTGCCTTCTATGCCGTAGGCGGCAATAAGCAGAGCGCGCTGATGCTGGGCATCAACGTGCGCAAGGTAAAGTACCTGTCCCATATCTTCTGCAGCGTGCTGGCAGGTATCGGCGGATATGTGTACTTTATGCACAGCGGCTCCGGTTCACCCACCCATGCCGAGGGCGCGGAGATGCAGGCCATCGCCGCCTCGATCATCGGCGGCACCATGCTGACCGGTGGTGTCGGCAATATCATCGGAACGCTGTTCGGCGTGCTGTCCCTCAGCACCATCCGCAACATCGTTTCCTCCGCCGGTTTCGACGAGGCATGGTGGAAAAATAACACGGTTGCTGGTATGCTGTGTCTGTTCCTGGTGATTCAGAGTATTGTGGTATCGAGAAAGAAGAGCGCAGCCAAATGAAAAGATTTCTGTTGATGCTGATATGCATGGCCTGTCTGCTGACAGGCTGCCGTGGAATCGGAGAAAAGACATCAGACCCGGAGGAGGAGAAGCAGCTGATTACGGTAGGCTTCTCACAGCTGGGCGCGGAATCGGACTGGAGAAAAGCAAATACCGAATCCATGCTGCAGGCATTTACAGAAGAAAACGGCTATGAGCTGATCATGGAGGACGGACAGCAGAAGCAGGTCAATCAGATCACGGCGATCCGTACCTTCATCCAGCGGGAAGTGGACTATATTGTGCTGGCGCCGGTGACGGAGGAAGGCTGGGAAACGGTGCTGGAGGAAGCGAAGGATGCCGGTATCCCGGTGATCATCGTCGACCGCCAGGTGAAGGTAAAGGACAAGGATCTGTTTACCTGCTGGGTCGGCTCGGATTTTGCACTGGAGGGCCGGAAGGCAACGGAATGGCTGCATGCATTCACCCGGGCCCAGGGCATCGATCCCGCGGAGATCAATGTGGTGGATATCCAGGGAACGCTGGGTTCCTCGGCTCAGATCGGCCGCAGTGCAGGGATCCTGGATGCCTCCAAAAAGTATGGCTGGAAGCTGCTGGCGCAGGTGTCCGGAGAGTACACCCAGGCCCGGGGCCGCGAGGTCATGAACTATTTCCTCAAGGTCTACGACCAGATCAATGTGGTGTACTGCGAAAACGACAATGAGGCCCTGGGCGTGATCGAAGCCGTGGAGGCGGCCGGCCGGAAGGTAGGCAGCGATATCCGAAACGGCGAGATTCTGGTCATGTCCTTTGACGGGGTCAACGAGACGGCGCTTCAGTTCGCCAGAGAAGATAAGATCTCCTGCATCGGCGAGTGCAATCCCCTGCACGGTCCCCGGGTACGGAAGATCATTGAGAGTCTGGAAAAAGGTGAAACGCCGGAGAAATATGAGTACGTGGATGAGAGCATATTCAGCTCTCTGGATCAGGTACAGGCGGTGGAGGTGGATGGCGAAAGCTATCCGGTGACGCTGCTGAAGTGACAATACCCTCTCCATAAGGCAAGGGAAGACAGAATGGATCGTGTCTTCCCTTGCTTTTTCATGCACGCTTTGTCCCTTCATAGGAAATTCCTTAGGAATTTCCTATGGGCCCGGTATAAAATCGGGCAAGGAGCCGGACAACCGCCGCAAAGCACGCTTTCCTGAAAGCCGTGTTTACACGCAACGTGAGCCGTCTTATAATTGAGGGCAGGTTGAATCAAAGCATTTTGGAAAAAACAGGGAGATTAAATGGAAAAATACAGAAGCAGGATCCTGATCATGACCTGTCTGTTCTACGGAGCGGTGGTGGGTGTGATCGTCAATACCAACGGTCAGTTCTATCCGAGTATCGCAGACAGTCTGGGAGTACCCATCGGGGATGTGACGATGGCTTCGCTGATCATGGGCCTGGCGGCTCTGATCTGTACGCCGCTGGTCACCGGATGGTATCAGAAGCGGGATGCCCGGCTGTTTTCGCTGGCGGCTACGATGGTCTTTTTGCTGTCGCATTTTCTGTGCGGCCTGGTGACGAAGCTGTGGCAGTTTTATGTACTGTCGGCGGTGCGGGGAGCGGTGCAGGGCTTTCTGATGTTCTACCTGGTGTCGACTCTGATCAAGTCCTGGTTTGGTGAACAGTCGGGAGCGAAGCTGGGGATCGCAGCGCTGTCATCCGGCATCACCGGTATGGCCGCCAATACGCTGATCGGTCTGGCCATCGACCGCTGGAGCTGGCGGGTGGCCCTGTGCGGATCGGCCGTGGCCGCCTTTGTGCTGGGCATTCCGCTACTGGCTTTGTATATGGTTCGTTCCCCGAAGGAATGGGAGGAACGGCAGCGGCGGGGCGGAAAGGAAGTGTCACCGGAAGTCGACGGAGCCTCAGCGAAGAAAACGGAAATGTCCGATCGAAGAGGAGAAACGGGTCATCCCGGCGTGCTGGTCTGCGGTCTTGTGATGACCCTGCTCTGGCTGATTCCGTTCTCGCTGACGCAGCATCTGAAGATCTATGCCATGGGGCAGGGCTTTTCCCAGATGTTTGGTGCGAACCTGATGACCCTGACGATGGTGGGAAATCTGCTGTCCAAGCTCTATCTGAGCATCTATGCGGACAGGCTGGGAGCCAGAAAGATGGCGGTGGGCGTGATCGGTCTGCTGCTGGCGGGAGATCTGCTGCTGCTGGCTCCCGCCACCGCAACGCTGTCAGTGGGAGCGATCCTGCTGGGCATCAGCACCAGTGTGACAGCGGTACTGGTTCCCCAGGTGACGGCTTATGTTTATACCGGGGACCAGTTTGACCGGGTCTTTGCCTGGTTCAGCATGGTGATGTCCCTGGGCAATGCGCTTTGGATCAGCGTAGACGGAATCCTGTACGACCGGCTGGGATCCTATGTGCCGGTCTTTGCGGGGGCGGCCGTATTACTGGCGGTCAGCATGGTGCTGTTTGCTATTTTCGCGGGTAGTACACGAAAGGAATAACAAATACGCGGTTCTCTGAGAGAGTAGCCAGTTCTTAAAGTAACGGGTATCTCGTTCTTGAAACAGATTTAACTGATGCCGGAGAAAAGTGCTTTCGGCAGAAATGAAAAAGGGAGTGATGATCAAATGAAACTTGTTTGTGACATGCATATGCATACGCTGGCCAGCGGTCATGCTTACGGAACCATCCGTGAGATGGCCCAGGCGGCTGCGGAGAGAGGATTGGAGATGATCGGCGTAACGGAGCATGGTCCCTATCTTCCGGGAACCTGCAGTCCCCTGCATTTCCTGAATGTGGCAGTGGTGCCGGAGACGCTGTATGGGGTACGGGTGCTTCATGGCTGTGAAGCCAATGTGCTCAACGACGGCCGCCTGGATCTGGAGGATGGATGGATGAAGCGGCTGCATTATCTGATCGCAGGTATGCATACCCCCTGCTTCGAGGATCAGGGAAAAGAGAAGAATACGGATGTGCTGATCTCCTGTATGAAGCATGAGAAGGTCTTTTTCGTATCGCATCCGGATGATGACCGGCTGCCTATCGATTATGAACGGTTTGTTGAGGCCTGCAGGCTGTATCATGTGGCGCCGGAGCTGAATAACAGCTCCATCTTTAAAAAGGATCTTCGTCTGAACTGTATGGAAAACTTACGGACCATGCTGCGCCTTTGCAGTGAGATGCGTGTCCCGATTATCGTGGATACGGACTCTCATGATCCGAGCCAGGTGGGAGATTTTGAACTGGCGCTGGCCTTTATGGAAGAGATGAACTTTGATCCGGAGCTGGTGCTGAATACTTCGAAGGAGAAGGTGCTGGCATGGATCGGGGTCAAGGCGTAAGCGTTGTTCATCCGGCAGGAAAGAATGAGGATGAGGGACAGGTGGCAAGGCTATCGTTT
Organism: Lachnospiraceae bacterium; assembly: GCA_030526245.1. Classification (GTDB taxonomy): domain Bacteria; phylum Bacillota; class Clostridia; order Lachnospirales; family Lachnospiraceae; genus Merdiplasma. The sequence continues at coordinate 72,938 of JAUNDD010000004.1, read as the reverse complement.
TTGTGTGAGACGCATGCTGCGAGAGTAACTGGCCACTGTTTGGAACAGATCGATCTTTATAGAAACAACAAGGAGTAGAAACATGGATCAGAACAAGAAAAAGACATACGAAAATCAGGCAGCACAGATCATCAAAAAGCTGGAAAAGCGCCGTATGGAGGGGTATTATTGTGCGGATATTGAAAGCGCCAAACAGAAGGTGCTGGAGCTGATCGGAGAGGGCAGAAAATCGGTAGCCTACGGTGGATCGATGACCATCGATCAGTGCGGACTGAAGGACAGCATTGCAGCGGCAGGTCATGAACTGATCATTCGCGAGAACTATACTACGCCGGAACAGCAGAAGGAATGTAAGGCGAAACAGGTCAATGCGGATACTTTCCTGATGAGCACCAATGCCATCACCATGGATGGAGAGCTGATCAATATCGACGGACGCGGCAGCCGTGTTTCCTTTCTGATCTACGGACCGGACCAGGTCATCGTACTGGCCGGTATGAATAAGCTGGCGGTGGATGTGAAGGAAGGCATGAAGCGGGTGCGCAATGTGGCGGCACCGGCCAATACCGTTCGGTTAAACTGTAATACGCCCTGTGCCAAGACCGGATTCTGTGCGGATTGCCTGCCCAACAGCATCTGCTGTGAGATCGTGGTGACACGCTGCAGCGCCGTACCGGGACGCATTAAGGTCGTACTGGTGGGAGAAGAGCTGGGATATTGATTCAGAAAGAATGCCAAGTCGTTTGAGTCGGTCGGGCATTTGGGGGAAACCGGATGTGCAATCGAATGGACGCCAGTTATTATGTTAAACTGATTGCTTTCTGTTAAATATCGATAAGAGTCGATAAGAAAAATAAGGCCGCGTGAAACGAGAAACTCGTTGTTCACGCGGCCTTTTGTATCACAGGGTGTTATGTTTGGATTTCGCGCCGGGTTTGCAATATGCGGAAAACACCTTGCGGGATCAAACAATCTGTATTGTAATCAATTAGTTCAGCTCGGTTCCGGCGGTCTCGCCCTTCAGGAATGCCATGGCATTGTCCAGAGTCGTGCGGCTGATGGCCTCCAGTGCTTCCTCCGTTAAGAAGCCCTGATGGGAGGTGATCATAACGTTCGGGAAGGAGAGCAGACGAGCCGTGGTGGAGTGCATCATGATATCGTCCTCACGGTTCTCGAATACGTTGCCGGTTTCCTCCTCGTATACGTCCAGACCGACACCGAAGAACTTGCGCTCGCGGATACCTGCGATCAGATCATCGGTCTTGATCAGGCCGCCGCGGGAGGTGTTGACCAGGATGACGCCGTCCTTCATCTTGTTGATGGTCTCCAGATTGATCAGATGATAGGTGCTGTCCATCAGCGGGCAGTGCAGGGAGATCAGATCAGACTGAGCCAGCAGCTCGTCGAAGGTCACGTATTCAACAAAGTCCAGAGACGGGTTCTGGTACATATCGTAGGCGATGACACGCATGCCAAAGCCGTGGCAGATGCGAGCCATAGCGGCACCGATCTTACCGGTTCCGACGATACCGGCGGTCTTCTGATAGAAGTTGCGGCCGGTGAGGCCCTGCAGGCTGTAGTTGTTCTCGCGAACACGGATATAGGCTTTGTGCAGATGACGGTTGACGCCCATGGCCAGGGTCATAGCCAGCTCGGCTACAGCTTCCGGAGAATAGCCCGGTACGCGCATGACCTTGATGCCCAGCTCAGAAGCTTTTTCCAGATCTACGTTGTTGAAGCCGGCGCAGCGCATCAGAACCAGTTTGACACCGCGTGCATGCAGGATCTCCAGGACCTTTGCCCCAACATCGGCGCTGACGAAGGCACAGACCGCTTCGCAGTCATCGGCGATATAGGAGGCTGTTTTCGGAGACAGTTCGGTTTCCCAGTACTCGATCTCCAGCTCCGGATAATCGTTTTTGATTGCGTTGAAGGAATCAATATCGTATTTTTTCGTTGCAAAAAAAGTAATCTTCATGGGATACCTCCTGTACCTGAGAAATGAAAAATCCTTGGATATGCTCATCATAAGACAGTGTTAAAGATTTATCAAGCTTTTGTTTGCCGGGAAGTTGTATTTTATTTGGTGCATGGAGTGCCAAAAAGTCCATCCGGATGTAAATTTAATCCAATATCAAAGGAGGAGCAGGATCATGGATCCTGCTCCTCCTTTTTGTGGTTTTATAGGAAATTCCGTTTGGAATGAATGCCGCGCCATTAGTTTCGGTTCACGATCAGAATGCCCACGCAGACCAGCACCAGCGCACAGACGCTGTTCCAGGACACAATGTTTTCTCCCAGCATTAAAGCGGAGAGAAGCGCACCGAACAGAGGAATGCTGAAGCCGTAGATGGCGACCCTTCCCACCGGGTTTTCCTTCAGAAGCATGGCCCAGATGCTGAAGGCCACTGTGGAGAGAATGCCCAGATAGAGCAGCATGCCCCAGGCCGCTCCGGATGCCGCTTCCACCTTTCCTCCGGTCAGCAGACCGATCAGGATGAGAATGCTGCCGCCGAACATGAACTGGTAGGCGGTGATCACGGTGGTATTCTCGCGGTGAGAGATCATCTTCATGGTGACGGAGCTGGCTCCGTAGGCAATGGAGCAAAGGACGATGAAGCCTTCTCCGGTGAGAGAAAAACCTCCTCCCAGTGCGCCCGGTGCCAGGTTGACCAGTACGACGCCTGCAAAACCAAAGACACATCCGATTGCCTTTTTCAACGTAAACCTTTCATTGCGGATCAGAAAATGGGCCAGGATGATGGCGAAAAAGGCATTGGAGCCGTTGATGATCGCGCCCTTGGAGCCGGCTGTATTGGCCAGACCGATATAGAAGAACAGATAGTGGATAGTGGTCTGCAGCAGGCCCTGGCCGCATACATAGGGAATAGAAGAGCGCTGGATGGTCACCAGTCGCTTCTCCATAAGGCAGGCGGCTGCAAAGGTGAATACCCCCGCCAGCACAAAGCGATATCCGGCAAACAGCAGCTGGCTGCTGGGGCCCTGGATTCCAAACAGCTCATATCCGATTTTGACACAGGGGAAGGCACTTCCCCAAAGTGCGCAGCAAAGCAGCGCAAGGACCATCACCACCAGTGGTCTGGTCAGTACGCTGACTTTTTGATTTGTTTCGTTCATAAAGTGTAGAAGCTCCTTTTTTACCTGTAGTGTTCAGGACCGACATGCAGAGAAAAACTAAACCTGCAATTTTTCAATGATACAGGTATGTCTCTTTTTCTCGTCATAATTGATGCCGACCAAGAGTAGATTGCCCCGATATGTTTCAAGTGCTCTACTATATTCCTTGCGCTTGATCTGGTCAATTGCCTCCGCGGCATCCCGGCCTTTTTTCAGTTCGATGATTACTGCTGGTTTATCCGTATATCGCGGACGCGGAATCAAACAGATATCGGCGTATCCTTTGCCGGTCGGCAATTCCCGAACCACAGTGTAATACTCCCGGGCATAATAAAAGGCCAGGCTGATCGTGCAGCTCAATGAATTCTCATCATTGTATTTTAAGATAGATACTTCATCGTGTGCCCGATCAATTCCTTTTGCCACAGCCTCTGCATCCAGGTTCCACATTGCCTGCAGTAAATCCTTTGATGCATTGACAGAACGCATCACTTCGGTCCAGTCCATAGTGCTGATTGCATTAATATATTCCTGCTCCACCTCTTTGTTTGGGATGGAGACAGTGCCGGCTTCCGCATCATAGGAAAGATAGCCAAGATGCACAAGAAGTGTCAGCACATCATCCCTGCTGTGGAAGGTGGTCATGTCATTATTGAATGTTCCAATGCGGATTTCAACCGGCTCGCCGGCCAGCATCTGCACCACCGCATCCTTCAGGCCATCCAGGTTCATCTGAATGTAGGCACGGAGCGCCTCGTAGGTTTCAGTCTGATTCCAGTAGGTACCAAATTTATGCCGAAGCATTGCCTCTACCACAGATTTGGGGCTATACATGGCATGGCATTCACTTCCGTCTCTGCTATAAGTCACCAGATCATATCCGTCATACCAGGCCTTGGTCTCTTCAAAACTCATGCCATAGGATGCGCATAGGTCTTCCACCTCAGTCTCCGTAAAGCCAAAATACTCGGCCAAAGCTCCGGGATCCGTCATTGAAAACTCGGTAAACATATTTAATGCGGAATGTGTCCCGTATTTTTTGATTGGCAGAATACCGGTCATATAGGCCAGGGCAATGTAATCCTGATCCTTCAGCCACATTCTCAGAAAATCCAGATATTTTTTCTGGGCCTCGATATCGTCGGCATACTCTCGAAACAGACAATCCCATTCATCGATCAGTACTACAAATGATCGCTTTGTTTCAGCATAGATATCCATCATCGTCCACATCAGGGAATTACCCTCTACCAACTCCGGATATACCTTTCGCAGCTCGGATAAAACCCGTTTCTGGAGTGCTTTCAGCATCTCATCTATGCTTTCCGTCGCACTCAGGAATTCCTGCATGTTGAGTTTAATGACATGATAGTGATTTTTATGTGTGGTGTAGGAAGGATCTGATGCGATCTTTAACGAATTAAACAGCTCAGATGCATCTGTTCCAAAGCTGTAATATGCCGAGAGCATATCCGCGGCCATCGATTTTCCAAAACGGCGCGGACGGCTGACGCAGATGTATTTTTGCTCTGTTTTGACAAAAGCATTTACCCTTGCAATCAGCATTGTTTTATCTACATAGATCTGAGAACGCAAGCTGGTTTGAAATCGCTCACTGCCCGGATCAAGATAATGCCCCATAGTCTCCCTCCTGTTCACAATCAATCGCATCGAAACTCTTATTTCGATATTCTATCACGAAGTATCCGGTTTTGCACTCGCCATCAGAATTCTCTTGAAATCCATAATTGTGTCCGCTATACTGTCTATGTAATTGAGGTCTTCAGGGCGGGGTGTGATTCCCCACCGGCGGTGACAGTCCGCTAGCACAGACAACGGGAAGGGCTCTGCACGGAGTGCATAAGGGGTGTTCGGATCGTTACGGCAGAATATGCCGGGAAGTGCATGAACCGGTGGAATTCCGGTACCGACGGTAATGTACATGTGATGATGTATTCAGTCCGGATGGAAGAAGATGAGAGTATCGAGTTGGATATTTGATTTTCAGAACCCTGAGTCTTGATCGCTCAGGGTTTTTTTATGGGAAAATCCAGCTGGAGATTCCTGGGGCCTGATTGATGATCGGGCGAGTATTTAACCCTTGCGCGTGAAGTGTTGAAACCGACAGAAGATGAACCGTCTTCTGTCACAGGAAAGGATGGTGCCAGATGGCTAACTCAAATGGACGGGCAAGCACAGCCCGCTATGCTGCTGTAACCGGAGTGCTTGCTGCCGTAGCTTTTGTACTCATGTATATTGAATTCCCGATTCCGATGCTGATGCCGGCATTTATTAAATTTGACTTTTCGGATCTGCCGGCGCTGATTGGATCCTTTGCCATGGGACCGCTTTGTGGTGTAATGGTGGAGCTGGTGAAGAACCTGATTCATCTGCCCTTCACCTCCAGCGGCGGTGTTGGTGAGATCTCCAACTTCCTGCTGGGTGCCATCTTTGTGGCAGTAGCCGGTATTGTGTACAGAAAGTCCAGAAATAAGAAGGGTGCTGTCATTGGTTCTGTAGTCGGTGCGGTGGCGATGGCCGTTACCTCGGTGGCGACCAACTATTTTGTCGTTTATCCGTTCTACTACAACTTCATGCCGAAGGAAGCCGTACTGGGAGCCTACCAGGTGATCCTGCCGTCGGTGAAGAGCATTCTGCAGGCACTGATCGTATTTAATGTACCGTTTACCTTCTGCAAGGGTATGATCGATGTGCTGATCACCTTCCTGATCTACAAGCACATTTCTCCGATTTTGAAGGGAACCAGACACTGAAACTTAATAATGGATGTGATCCCGGGCGGGCGTGTGAAAGATGATTTCACACGCCCGTCTTGTCATTTATACGGGAATCTCTAATCGTAATTTTCTGGAGTGTTTGCTGTAAAGTATTTACCGGAGAGCTGGCAATACGAGGCGGGTCTACTGGCAATTACCGTAGACAGCTGGCATGCAGGATTTGCTGGAGCGCAGTGCGATCCCTCAAAAATAAATTTGAAGATGACCTTCATCATATGTGATAAAAGTTGCAAATTGCATATAGCACAAATATAATGTGAAGCATAGCTACATACAAAAAGAGATGGAGGTTGAATATATGATTTCTGGATACTTTGGTAGTGGAAGGAAAAACAGAGGAAAGGTGTGGAGAGCGCCGAAGCTGCGCTGCATACTTGGAATGGTGGTATGCCTGTGCCTGGCCATGGGGATGTGTGCGTTGGCGGAACCCGCCGGGAAGAGATATCTGGTCAGCTGCAACGGTAATTACAAAAATCAGGAAAATACGCTGGGAAAGTATCAGACACTGGAGCAGGCCATTAAGGCGGTGAATAAGCAAAAGAAAAAGACGCGAGCCCAGTGGTATGTGTATGATCTGGCGAATGGACGAAAACGAGTCTGGCCGGAACTGAAAAGCAGTCAGGAGCAGGTGAACCGGGCTGTGGCCTGGGCAAAAGCGGTGGCAGAGGATCCAAGACATGGGTATTCCTGTTACGGTGAAAAGATGGAAGGCAGTCTGAAGAGCAAGTGGGATCGGTGGGGGAGATATGGCGATTACTCCTGCTCGACTCTGATCGTGACGGCTTATGAACTGACGGGGTTTGCGGATCTGCGGAAGACGGCGGCAAAGCATCGGCTGCGTATCCTGCAGACAGGACGGGAAGGCTTAAATTCCACCTGTATGGCGGCGGCACTGAAAAAATCCGGAAGATTTAAAAATGTGACGAAGAAGGTAAGGGCGGCAAAGGGAACAAAAAACCTGAAGCCGGGAGATGTGCTGGTACAGACCTATCATGTGGCCATGTACATTGGCAACGGTAAGATCGTGGAGGCGAGAATGAATGAGCTGGGCCGGGAGTATGCCAAAACCCGCCCCGGAGATCAGACAGGAGCCGAGATAAGGATCGGCCGGTATTATGGCGGCTGGAACTGCATCTATCGGCCTGTTGTAACGTCGTGATGTTAAAAAAGCTCCCGACAGTCAGATTGACATGTCGGGAGCTTTTTTCACGATGCAGGTCATACACCTGCGAGAATGGTCATTCCTGCCAGCTGCTTACTCCAGGATCAGTCCCATGATGTACAGATCATAGTACTGCTCATGCAGCAGCGTGGCGTTTTTCAGGCAGCCTTCGACCACAAAGCCGAATTTCAGATACAGGCGTACTGCTTCTGTATTGTCGGTGCGGGTCATCAGGGTGACACGGCGGGTGATACCGTTGCTGCGGCACCAGTCCAGCAGCCGGGAGATCAGTTCGGAGCCGATGCCCTGTCCCTGATACTTCTGTGCCACGACGATGCCCAGCTCGCCGTCGTGGCGGCCCTTGATCTTGTGGGTGGAGCTGATGGTGGCTATGCCGGCAATTTCTTCGCCGTCCATAGCCAGCAGCATGAGGTTGTTGGCATTGCCTTCCAGGTTCTGGATCGCTGAGATCTGGGCGGCTGTATCCAGGGGATATTCGTCCTTTTCGAAGCTGAGGAACGTGGTTTCGCCGCCGACGCGGTTGTAAAAGCGGACGATGGATTCGGCATCAGCCGCGATGGGTGTGCGATAGGTGATCATTGGAAAATCCTCCCGGGCCGTTTCTCTCAGGCGTAATTGTTCTCGTCGTAGGTGTAGTCCTCTACGGTGACCTTGTCTACCTCCTGGAAGGGAGCCAGGGTGGAGACCATCTTGATGGGCTGGTCGTATTTGTTGAGGCAGTAGTGTACCTCGCCTGGCTCGATGTGGATCATCTGGCCCGGAGTCAGATGGTGGATCAGACCGTCCACGACGATATCGATCTCGCCCTCCAGGATGTAGAAGTTTTCTTCCATAATGTTGTGGTAATGAGCCGGGAAATCCTGGCCGGGCTGGAACTGCACGATGGCAAAATTGCTGCGCGGTCCCTTCATCAGATATTTCGGGCCGCTGTCTCCGAAGCGGTATTCACGATCTTTTTCATCAACTACGTACATGGGTATTCCTCCTGAATGTTACAAATAATTAATTTAGCTGCGGTATGTACTGCAGTGTCTGCAGCAGGTTTGGCCAGTCCGGTGGTAACAGCCGGCTTACGGCACGCTCATCGCCGCTTGCAGATATGAGCAGTCCTTTGCTGACAGCCGACTTTCGGCACGCCCGGCGCCGCCTGCAGGTTTACTCCCGGTTTATGACACGCCTGGTGCCACCCACATGGGTCTGGTCAGGCCTTCGTTTACCAGCTTGAGCTGTGCGGCATAGACTCGGCGCCAGGGCTCATACATTTCTTCGTATACCTTATGGTTTTCCGCATTGGGCATAAAGGTCTTTTCGAATTTGACGGTCCGACGGGCGCCTTCCTCAAAGCTGCTGTAGATGCCTACGCCGGTACCGGCCATGATGGCAGCACCCAGAGCGGTGGCTTCCTTTACCACCGGCACCTTGACCGGCATGCCCAGCACATCCGCCAGGATCTGGGACCACAGGGGACTCTTGGAGGCTCCGCCGGCAAAGATGACCTCCTCCGGCATATTGCCGGTGGCCTCTTTGACCAGCTCCATGTGGCCTTTTACCAGCAGAGCGGTGTTTTCCAGTATAGCACGGTAGAAGGTATAGCGGTTGAACTTCTCCGGCTCCAGCTCGAAGTTGGTGAAGGTGGGAGCGGCGTGCTTCCAGGAGATGAAGTTCATCACATCGCTGAAGGTGCACATCATACCGTAGCAGCCTGCCGGGATCTTCTCGGCTTCTTTGTTCATCAGATCATAGGGATCACAGCCAAGTTCCTGGGCCAGTTTCTTTTCATACTGGCAGAAGCCGTCACGGAACCAGCGCATTACCAGACCGGGCTTGAAGGCCAGGGCTTCGTACTGCCATACACCCGGGATAGCGTGGCAGTTGACCCGGACCCGGCAGAGAGGATCGGTCTGACCACTGTCGGTGTTGAATTCGTACTGCCAGAAGCTGCCGCCGAATACAGCGGCCTGTCCCGGCTCGGTGGCTCCGACACCGATGGTTCCCAGCTGGCAGTCACCGCCGCCGACCACTACCGGTGTGCCCTCGGCCAGACCGGTGTCTGCCGCACCTTTGGCACTGATGCCGGCGATGATCTGTCCGCTTTCGATGACCGGCGGGAAGATGTCCGAACGCAGACCGCATTTTCCGGCGATATCGGCATCCCAGCTGCGGCTCTTCAGGTCAAAGATGCCGGTGGTGGAACCGTTGCTGGGCTCCACGGCCTCGACGCCGGTGAGCTTGAAGATGAGCCAGTCGTTGAACATACCCACCGCCGCGATCTTTTCATAGACCTCGGGCATTTTGTTTTTGACCCAGAGAAGCCGGGGCAGTGCACCCAGGGCATAGGTCTGTCCACTCTTTAAGTAGACTTCCTTTTCCAGTGCCGGATCCATGCGGATCAGCTCGCCCACCTCGTCGTTGGAACGGGCATCCACATTGGCACAGGCCCAGATCTCCTGTCCATCCTTATCGAAGAGCACAATGCCCTCACGCATACAGGTGGTGGAGACACCGGCGATCTGGGCGGGCTCGATACCGGTCTGCGCCAGCACCCCTCTGGTGCATTCGCAGGCCAGCTCCCAGTTGTGGACCCAGTCAAAATCCATGCTTCCCGGGAAGCGGGGATCCTCTTTATGCTCCCATTCTTTCTGTACACAGCCGATCTGGTTTCCGTCCAGATCGAAGACAACGGCCCGAACGCTGCCGGTACCGGCATCGATGGCCATCAGATATTGTTTAGACATATCAACCTCCTTGGTTATTTTCACGAAAATAAGTAACTCCATTTTAAGCCACGGGCCGGACACACGCAAGCGTTACCGTTCTTTTTTGGTTGTGAATATGTGCGATATGTACTATAATCAAAGCTATATGACAGCCTGTTTTTGAGCAATCGGACAGCGATTGCCAGTGATTGAGAGAAGGGAAAGTACCATGGCAGATTTAGAGGGACTGAAGGTCGCAAAAAACTATCACATCGATGAGCCGTTCGCAAACCAGAATGGCTTTTATGTAAAGGGTGCCAACAGCCTGGACTGGGGCATGAAAAAGCATCTGAGCAACATCTTTAATCCGAAGAGCGGCAACACCGTTATGTTCGCCTTCGATCACGGCTACTTCATGGGAAGCACCGCCGGTCTGGAGAGACTGGATCTGCTGCTGCCGAAGCTGGCTCCCTACGTGGATGTGTTTATGGGAACCAGAGGTGCGATCCGTACCTGCGTGGCTCCGGAGATCTCCAAGGGTATCGCCCTTCGCGTATCCTCCGGCTCCTCCATGCTGCAGGATGATCTCAGTCATGAGGTAGTGGCTGTGGATATCGAGGAGAGCATCCGTATGAACGCCGATGCCATGGCTGTACAGACCTTTATCGGTGCCGATGGCCAGCTTTCCAGCATCGAAAACCTGTCAAAGGTCATCAACGCCGGCTTCCGCTACAGCATTCCGACCCTGGGCGTCGTGGCCGTAGGCAAGCAGATGGAGCGGACCGACCGTTTCTTCAAGCTGGCGACCCGTATCGTTGCGGAGATGGGCGTTCAGATGGTGAAGACCTACGACTGTGAAAACTTCGAAGAGATCGTGGCAGCCTGCCCGGTACCCATCGTGGTGGCCGGCGGCAAGAAGCTGCCGGAGAGAGAGGCCATGTTCCTGGCTTACGATGTTATGCGCAAGGGCGCCAAGGGTGTCGACATGGGCCGCAACATTTTCCAGAGCACCCATCCGGTGGAGATGGCCATGACCATCAACAAGATCGTTCATGAAGGCTTTACGGACGAACAGGCCTGGGAATTCTTCCAGGATATGATCAACCAGTAAGACCAGGGGCTCTGCACGGCAGAGCCCTTTTTTCAAAGACAGTGGTACAGTTCAAGGTCCCCGGGGACCCGGACGGATAAGCCCCCTTCTGGCGGAAGGGTGATATTTGGACTGTAGCGAAACGCGGCGAACGAGAGGAGGAACGCTAAATGGCTGAAAGCTCGAAGATGAATATCCTGTATCTGATGGAGATCCTCCATCGGAAAACGGATGCGAACCATGTGCTCAATGCGACCCAGCTGATGGAAATCTTAGAGCAGCAGTACATGGCCACCTGCAACCGAAAAAGCGTGTATGCGGATGTGCAGCGGCTCCAGGATTTCGGCATGGATATCCGGCAGACCCGAGGCACCAATGCCGGTTACTATGTGGGCAGCCGGCCGTTTGAACTGCCGGAATTAAAGCTTCTGGTGGATGCGGTGCAGTCCTCCAAGTTTATTACGGCGCAGAAGACCCAGGAGCTGATCCGAAAGATCGAGGAACTGACCAGTGAGAGCAATGCCAGACAGCTGAACCGTCAGATCTTTATCTACAACCGGGCCAAGACCTCCAACGAGACGATCTATGAAAATGTGGACACGATCCACTCGGCTCTGCATGCCAATCATCAGATCCGGTTCAAGTACTGTGAGTGGACGGTGCAGAAGAAGCTCAAGCAGAAAAAGGGTGGAGAGGATTACGTGGTCTCCCCCTGGATCCTGACCTGGGATGATGAGAACTATTACCTGGTGGCTTTTGACGAGATCGCCGGTCAGATCCGGTTTTACCGGGTGGACAAAATGCAGGAGATCCGGGAAACAGACCAGCCCCGCAACGGCCAGCAGGAATTTGAAGGCTTCGACCTGGCGGCCTTTTCCAAGAAGACCTTCTCCATGTTTCACGGTGACGATGTGAAGGTGACGCTCCGCTGTGAGAATGCGCTGGCGGGGGTGATCCTGGACCGCTTCGGCACGGACCCCATGCTGATTCCCAACGGGGCGGGGCATTTCAAGGTCGCTGTCACAGTGTCGGTGAGTCCCCAGTTTTTTGGCTGGGTTACCGGTCTTGGCCCGGGGGTGGAGATCATGGGGCCGGAGTCGGTAAGGAAAGAATATCGGGATTATCTGGAAGGAATCTGCAGGCAGTATAAGTGAGGAACATAAAATGGGAAAGAAAGTGATTGCAGCGGGGCATATCTGCATCGATATCACCCCGGTGTTTCCGGATACAAAGGCAGAGGAGCTCAGTCAGGTGCTCCAGCCGGGCAAGCTGATCCAGATGGGCCGGGCCGAGGTGTCCACCGGCGGTTCGGTGGCCAACACGGGGCTGGCCATGAAGCTGTTAGGCGCGGATGTGACGCTGATGGGCAAGATCGGCAGCGATGAGTTCGGGGACATGATCTGTCAGATTTTAAGTAAGTACGATGCGCAGGAGGGCATGATCCGCTCGGAGACCGAGTCCACTTCCTATTCGGTGGTGCTGGCGGTGCCGGGAATCGACCGGATCTTCCTGCATAATTCCGGGGCGAACGATGCCTACTTTGCTGCAGACCTGGATGAGAAGGCTCTGCAGGAGGCGGTACATTTTCATTTTGGATATCCGCCCCTGATGCGGTCCATGTACGCAGAGGGCGGCCGGGAGCTGGAGGCTCTGCTGAAACGGGTCAAGGCCGAGGGGCTGTCCACATCCCTGGATATGGCCGGGGTGGATCCGCACTCGGAGGCCGGAAAAGCGGACTGGCGGGCTATCCTGGAGAGGGTTATGCCCTATGTGGACTTTTTCGTGCCCAGCGCGGAGGAGCTGTGCTTTATGCTGGACCGACCGCGGTTTGAACAGTGGCAGCAGCGTGCCGGCGGCCGGGACATTACGGAGATACTGAAGTGGGAAGAGGACATCCGGCCTCTGGCCCGGCAGTGTATGGAGCTGGGCGCGAAGGTGGTGCTGATCAAGTGCGGCGCGCCGGGGCTGTATTACTGCAGTGCGGGGCGGGAACGACTGGAGCAGATCGGCAGCCGGGTGAAGCTGGATGCGGCAGCCTGGGAAAACCGGGAGGGCTTTGAGCGCTCCTACAGACCGGAGCGGATCCTGTCGGGAACCGGCGCCGGAGATACCAGCATCGCCGGTTTCTTAACGGGCATGCTGGAGGGAGAAAGCCTGGAGGACTGTGTCCGTCTGGCAGCGGCCACAGGGGCCTGCTGCGTGGCGGCCTACGATGCACTGAGCGGTCTAAGGCCGCTGGAAGAATTAAAGGAAAAAATCAGATTGGGGTGGGAAAAATGTTAGTAAATATGAATGAGATCCTGTTGCCGGCCAGAGAAAAGGGCTATGGGGTAGGGTTTTTTAATGCAGTCAATGTGGAGATGGCAAGGGCCATCATCGAAACGGCAGAGGAGCTGAAGGCACCGGTGATGATCGGTACCGCGGAGGTGCTGCTGCCGGCCATGGAGCTGGAGCGGGTGGCTGAGTATCTGATCCCCATGGCGAAAAAGGCCAGTGTGCCGGTGTGTGTGCACTACGATCACGGTCTGACACCGGAGCGCTGCCGGCAGGCCATTGAGCTGGGCTTTACATCGGTGATGTACGACTGCTCCATGGATGATTACGAGACCAATCTGACCAAGCTGAAGGAGATGACGGAGTACTGCCATGCCCGGGGCGTGACCGTGGAAGGCGAGCTTGGCCATGTGGGAGATAACGAGGGAGCGGGCAAGCTGGAAAATCCCAGTGACTATTTTACAGATCCGGATACCGCGGTGGATTTTGTGACGAAGACGGGTGTAGATTCGCTGGCGGTGGCCGTGGGAAATGCTCACGGAGACTATGCCTTCCCGCCCAAGCTGGATTTTGACCGGATTCGGGAGATCTCGGAAAAGACGGGACTGCCTCTGGTGCTGCACGGCGGTTCCGGTCTGGCTGATGAGGACTTCCGCCAGGCGGTGGCCAGGGGAATCTGCAAGGTCAATATTTTTACGGACATCGACAAGGCGGGAAGAGCCGGAATCGAAAAGGGACTGGCCGCCGGGGCTAATTCCATGACGGCGCTGATCCCCTATGAGATCGAAGCCATGAAGGAAGTAGTGCGGGAGAAGCTGACGCTCTTTGGCAGCGTGGGACAGGCCCAGCACTGAATAGAACAGGGGAGATGCGAGGTGCCTGTCATTGAGGTGCCGGCATCTGCCCTGTTTTTAACTGTCTGATATCCGAGGAGGTTCACTTATCCATGTCGAAGAATAAACAGAAAGGGATCAAAGGAAGCAGTGGACGGGACACGGATCGATCCTGGACTTTGAGCCGCAGTCAGATCAAGTGGCTGGCTCTGCTTTTGATGACCTGTAATCATTTCAGCGAAATCTTTTTAAAGGGAAACGGAGTCGGTTATGAGCTGCTTCGGGGGCTGGGGTATTTTACGGCGCCGGTGATGTGCTACCTGCTGGTCTATTCCTATCAGTACACGTCCTCGGTGAAGCGTTATGCGCTGCGGCTGCTTGGCTTTGCGCTTCTCTCCCAGGGAGCCTTTAATCTGGCTTTGGCCGGTGGATTTCGCCGCTTTATCGGTCTGAATATGTTTTTTTCCCTGCTGCTGGGCGTGCTGATCCTGCATCTGAAGTATTATCTGGCGCCGGGGGCGCTGCAGACGCTTCTGCTGGCCGGCTGCTTTTTTCTCTCCGTGTTCTGTGACTGGCCCCTGCTGGCCCCCGCTATGGTGTGGGTGTTTGACCGGCAGAGAGAGGGGAGGCTGTCGGAGGGAAAGACCTGGTTTTTTGTCATGGGCAGCTTCCTGATCCTGTTCTGGGGAGCCGAGAATACGGCCGGACGCTCGCCGCTGGAGCTTGCGCTCAGCTGCGTGCTGGCTCTTTCGGGAATCGTACTGGCCTGGTGGATCATCACCCGGCATTATGATCCGAAGAAGGAGCAGCTTGCCCGGCTCCCGAATGCCCGATGGACGTTCTATGTCTACTATCCGCTGCATCTTCTGGTGCTGGCAGGGCTTCACAGACTGGTGGGCTGATTCGATTTAACCGAATTTGTCGGATGCGGCTGAAGCAGATTCTGGTATACGTGCAAAGGGATAACTGGTTACAGTGCAGGCATTTCGAGCCGGGAGATGGTGCAGCGCTTGACAAGTGGTCAGACCGGGCATATCATTCATCAGAATACGTTGAAATGAGGAGGAACGGACATGGCCATTAATCCCATGAAAATGCTTAAGATGAAAGAAATGATGCAGGAGCGTATGCAGGTGTTCAATGCGCAGCATCCGAGAATGATCCCGTTTATGAACGCAGCCGGTCAGGCTGTGATGGAGGGAACCGTCATTGAGATCAAGGTGACTGCACCGGGGGAGCGTGACCTGGTGACCAATATGCGGGTGACGGCAGAGGATATGGAAACACTGCGGATGATCCGGGAGATGAGAGAGTAGAGGTGCAGCAAGTGAAAAAGAAACAGTTGATCGGTTCGCTGCTGCTTCTGCTGACCGCGACCATCTGGGGTTCGGCCTTTGTGGCCCAGGCGGTAGGTCTGGAGCTGGTGGGCACCTTTACCTTCAGTGCGGCCCGCTGCTTTCTGGGCTTTCTGGCGCTGCTTCCGGTGATCGCGGTGCTGGATCGCATGAAGCAAAAAAACGGACAGGCTCTGCCGGAGAAGACCCCGGAGGGAAGGAAAACCCTGCTGAAGGGCGGCGTGGCCTGCGGCTTCTTTCTCTTTGCCGCTTCCAATATGCAGCAGATCGGTATTCAGTACACGACGGTGGGAAAGGCCGGGTTTATTACGGCGCTCTACATTATCATGGTGCCGATCCTGGGACTCTTCCTGAAAAAGAAAGTATCCTTTAATGTCTGGATCAGCGTGGTGCTGGCACTGGCAGGGCTGTACCTGCTGAGCATGAAGGGAAATATGCTGCCGGGCAAGGGCGATCTGTGTGTACTGCTGTGTGCGCTGCTGTTTTCCTTCCATATCCTGGTGGTGGATCATTTCTCACCCCTGACGGATGGTGTGAAGATGTCCTGCATCCAGTTCCTGGTCTGTGGATTATTATCCGCCGTGATGATGGTGCTGGTGGAAAAACCGCAGCTGACCCAGATCTGGAATGCCCGCACAGCCATTGTGTATGCCGGCGTCATGTCCTGCGGCGTGGCCTATACCCTGCAGATCGTGGGGCAGAAGGATCTCGATCCGACCATCGCAGCGCTGATCATGAGCCTGGAGTCGGTGATCTCAGCCATCTCGGGCTGGCTTTTGCTTGGACAGGTCCTGTCCGGCCGGGAGATTCTTGGCTGTGTGATCACCTTTGCGGCGATCGTACTGGCCCAGCTTCCGGTGGAGGCCTGGGTGAAGAGGAGACAGCCTGGACGGTAGTCTGGGAAAAGTTTGAGCAACCCGGAAGGTTCTTTGCAGTGGAAACTGTAAAGAGCCTTTTTTGTTTGGAAGAACTGACAAAAAAGTCTGGAAATGATGTACAATGGTACCGGAGTTTTTAAGCAGCGTATGTTTTGGGATATGATCAGAAAAGGGCAGAATCCCAGGAGGATATAAGCAATGTATAACAATTTCTTTTATTACACACCCACCAAAGTAGCTTTCGGAAAGGGTGTGGAGGCACAGACCGGTAAGCTGGCTAAAGAATTTGGCGGCAGCAGGGTGCTGCTGGTCTATGGCGGCGGCAGCGTGATCCGCTCCGGTCTGCTGGAGAGAGTGGAAAAATACCTGGAGGAAGAGGGCATTGCCTGGGTCGCTTTGGGCGGCGTGGTACCCAATCCCCGCATGGGCAAGGTGCTGGAAGGAATCGAGATCGGAAAGCGTGAAGGCGTGGACATGGTCATTTCGGTAGGCGGCGGCAGTGCCGGAGATACGGCCAAGGCTATTGCCTACGGTCTGGGCGAACCGGATCTGGATGTCACCGAGCTGTATAAGGGACTTCGTCAGTGCAAGAGGGCACTGCCCGTCGGCGTGGTGCTCACCCTGGCGGCTACCGGCACGGAGATGAGCAGCAGCAGTGTCATCACCCTGGAGGAAGGTCTGATCAAGCGCGGCTACAGCAGTGATCTGGGCCGGCCGAAGTTTGCGGTGATGGACCCGGCTCTGACCATGACATTGCCGGCTTACCAGACGGCCAGCGGCTGCGCGGACATCTGGATGCATACCATGGAGCGCTGGTTTGAGCATGACGGCAGCATGGAGATCACGGATGATCTGGCAGCGGCCCTTCTGAAAAACGTGATGAAGCATGCCCGCATTCTGGTGGAGCAGCCGGACAACTACGAGTCCCGGGCTGAGATCATGTGGGCCGGCAGTCTGTCACACAACGGTCTGACCGGCTGCGGCGGCCGGGGCGGCGACTGGGCTACCCACAAGCTGGAGCATGAGCTGGGCGGTATGTACGATGTGACGCATGGTGCAGGCCTGGCGGCCATCTGGGGCACCTGGGCCCGCTATGTTATGAAGGAGGATCTGCATCGGTTCGTGAAGTTTGCCGTGGATGTGTTCGACGTACCGGCCGCAGAGGCAGGCGGCAGCCCCCGAGAGGAGGAAACCGTCGCACTGGAGGGTATCGAGAAGGCGGAGCAGTTCTTCCGGGATATCCATATGCCCACCTCGCTGACCGAGCTGGGTGTTGATCCGACGGAGGAA
The DNA here is from genome assembly GCA_030526245.1 of Lachnospiraceae bacterium. Classification (GTDB taxonomy): domain Bacteria; phylum Bacillota; class Clostridia; order Lachnospirales; family Lachnospiraceae; genus Merdiplasma. The sequence continues at coordinate 55,403 of JAUNDD010000004.1, read as the reverse complement.
GAGTACAGAGAGCTGGCCCGCAAATGTGCGGTGACAACAAAGGACAATCTGGGCAGTGCCAGGGTACTGCATGAAGCGGATATGTATGCCATTTTCAAAGGGGCGAAGTGATTTTTGGATTACAGCTCAGGCGGTTCGAATCCGCGAAGTGTTTTGCTGCGTATGCGGCAGGATCTCGAGGGTAACCTTTGTTTCAATTCGTTGTGTGAAGGGCAGCGAATAAGCCGAAAAGAACAGGAGGCACGGGATGCCAAGTTATAACATTTTTGTAATCAATCCGGGTTCAACATCCACCAAGGTTTCACTTCATCGGGACGAGGAATGTCTGTTTTCCAGCAGCGTGTTCCATGATTCTTCGATCCTTCGGACCTTTCCGGATATCAATGACCAGCTGGCCTATCGTATGGAGGTGATCAACAAATTTCTGGAGGATCACCACATCGAGCTGTGGGGCCTGGATGCCATCGTGGGACGCGGCGGCAGCTGCTATCCCATCGAGAGCGGTGTGTACGAGATCGATGATCGTCTGATCGAGGATACGAAGGCCTGCAAGGGCGGCCTGTATCATTCCTCCATGCTGGGGGTACAGATGGCCAACGAGCTGCATAAGGTCTACGGCGGCCGGATGCTGATGATCGATCCGCCGATCGTGGACGAGCTGCAGGATGTGGCCCGGATCACCGGTGTCAAAGGGGTCTACCGGCGGGCCGTGTGCCACGCACTGAATCTGAAAGAGACCGCCAGACGTCATGCGGCGGCCATGGGCCGAAAGTATGAGGAGCTGAACATGATCGTCTGCCACATCGACGGCGGCATTTCCGTCACGGCCCATCGCCAGGGACGGATGATCGATGGCAACGACGCCGGCGGCGGAGAGGGACCGTTTACCCCCACCCGTATGGGTACCATGGCGGTGACGGATCTGATCACCAGCATGAAGGACTACACGGCTAAAGAGCTGCGGGATCTGTGTTCCCAGGCCGGCGGTTTTTCCAGCCACTTCGGCACCTCCAATTCCGATGTGGTCCACGAGATGGTGGAAAAGGGCGACCCGAAAGCAACACTGGTCTGGGATGCGATGATTTATCAGGTGATCAAGGCCATCGGATCCATGGCTACCGTGCTGGGCGGCAAGGTGGATGCCATCGTGCTGACCGGCGGACTGCTGCGTTTCCCGGAGGTTCAGGGACGGATCGAAGAGAGCTGTGGCTGGATCGCACCGGTGACGGGGTACGAAGGCGAGTTTGAGCATGAGGCCATGGCCAATGGAGCGCTGCGTGTGCTGCGCGGGGAAGAGAAGGCGAAGATCTACCCGGGTAAGCCGGCCTGGAGCGGCTTTGAGGAATAAGGGGAGAAGTGAACCGGTTCTTTGCTTTTGGCACGAAAACGGGCCTGTGAAACACTGTCTCTGACCTGATCTGCCCAGAGCGGCAACGGCCGCAGTGGTTTTTCTGTTGAATATCTGACACGAAAAAAAGAAGGACCGACGGTTCGTATGAACCGAAGGTCCTTCTTTTCTGTACTCATAGAATATCTGTCCGGAAGCTTCCGGGGACTCGATCTAAAAGATATTCACGCTTTGGAATAGACACCAAACAGCTGCTGGCCGCGTTTTTCCAGGGCTGTCAGGAAGATAAATCCGATCATGCCGCAGGAGATGACCTCACCGATACCGACAGTCACCATCATGAGCGGGATCGGCAGGTTGACACCGTAACCGTAGAACAGAACCAGCGGTACGATGATGGTGTTGGAAACGATGGTGGGAACAACGACCAGGTACTTGTTTTTACGAAGCATGTAACCGATGGCAGCTCCGATCAGAGTAGCCAGGCTTCCGAATACAACGTCCACCGGAATGGCGCCGCCCAGCAGATTTCCAAGCAGGCATCCAATGGTCAGTCCCGGGATCGCTGCCGGTGTAAAGAACGGCAGAACCGCCAGGCCCTCCGAGATACGTACCTGCACCTCTCCGAAAGAGAAGGGAGCAAATGCTACAGTGAGGATGACATAAATGGCCGCGATCACAGCCGCTTCTGTCATAAAGCGTGTTGTTTTTTTCATATTCTGTTTTCTCCTTTAGTTTTGTTTTACGAGTGGAAGGTCTCGAACACTCGATTCATTTAACGCCGGGAATCGGCGGCCGGCCCTGTACGACCTTATTTTTGCGGGCTCTTTAAGGCTTCGAAACTATAGCATATCTTTCAGGCGAAATCAAGCCCCCTTCTCTCAGCGGAAGAAACGGCTCAGGGCTTCCTCCTTGCCGACCACCAGGATCAGGTCGCCGCTGGAGAAGACATTTTCGGAAACGATGTCCACGCTCAGACCGTCGTCGCGCTTGATGGCGATGACATTCAGGTGATGCTTGCGGCGGATATCCAGCTCGATCAGGTTCATGCCTACCCAGCTTTCGGGAACCGGCACCTCATAGATGGCGAAGCCGTCCTCCAGCTGAATGTAGTTGAGCAGATGATCGGTGGTGTAGCGCTTGGCGGCCCATTCCCCCAGCTGGCGCTCCGGAAAGATCACATCGTCTGCGCCGGCCATCTTCAGGAACTTCTCCTGCATATCGCTGTCGGCACGTGCAACGATCAGCCGGGCGCCCAGCTCCTTCAAATAGGAGGTGGTGACTAAGGAAGCCTCAAAGTTGTTGCCGATGGTGACGATGCAGGAATCGAAGTTGTCGATGCCCAGGGAGGCCAGGAATTCGCGGTCGGTGGCGTCACCGATCTGTCCGCTTTGGGCATAGGGCATGACCTGATCCAGGCGGGCTTCATCCTGTTCCACCACCAGCACGTCGTGGCCCAGTTCATACAGCTTTGCGATCATGTGGGAGCCGAAGGAACCGGCTCCGAATACTAAAATGGATTTCATATGTGTTCCGGTGTCGTCATATCGTGAGGTGTCTCAGGGGAACGGCACCGACTCTCCTTTCTTTTGGATGGGGTTCTGCTTTGCAGTCAGACTCCTGAAACGTTCGTCCATCCTGCCCGGGCAGTCCTTATGGTGACAGCCAGTGACCTGCCGGGGCAGAAAGCGGGACATAAATGGAGGCTTTTTGCGGTTACAGTTCAGGCGGTTCGATTCCGCGAGGTGTTTTGCCGCATACGCGGCAAAATCCCGAGGGTAGCAGGCCAAAATCCCATTGCTACAGATCGTATTCGCGAAGCGAATAGGATGGACCGAGTGCCATCGTGCGAAGCACGATTTGGAATGGCACTCGTCAAGTAAAGGCAATTTGGAATGGATTTTGGCCCGTTGCAGTTCACTGCGTGAACTGTAACTTCTTGCGTCATCAGCCCACGCTGACCTTTTCCTTAGTCAGCCGGGAGGAAACTCTGGAGTCCGAGGTGGCGGCGTAGATCAGCGTCAGTCCGCCCACCCGGCCGATGTACATCAGCGCGATCAGGATCAGATGGGAAAAACGGCTGAGGCTCTGGGTGATGCCCAGGGTCAGTCCGGCGGTTCCCAGTGCGGAAGCGGTTTCAAACAGACAGTCCAGCAGAGGCAGATGTTCCACGGCACTGATCAGGCAGCCGGTGGCTGCAAACAGGGTCAGATACATGGTCAGAATTGCCGCTGCATTTTTGATCGTTTCATCCTCCAGGCGTCGTCCGAAGGCGTTGGCATCGGACCTGCGTCCGAATACTGAAAGCATGGTGAGGATGACCACCGCCAGGGTGGTGACCTTCAGACCGCCGGCTGTGGAGCCGGGGGCACCGCCGGTCAGCATCAGAATGATCATCAGGAACTGGGATGGTTCGCTGAGCATGCGAAGATCTACCGTGTTAAAGCCAGCGGTTCGAGGGGTCACGGCCTGGAACAAAGCGGCCAGGAAACGGGTGCCAAGAGGCAGCTCCTTCAGATCGATAAAATAGATCAAAAAGGGGATCGCAAGCAGCAGCCCCGTGGTGGTCAGAATCAGCTTGGTCTGGAGGGAGTACCGCTTGAAATGCCAGCGGTTGGCCTTGAAATCACTCCAGGTCATAAAGCTCAGGCCGCCGATGATGATCAGCAGGCACAGAATCGGCACCACATAGGGGTTGGAGGCGTAGCTGCACAGGGAGGAAAATTTCTCACGGACACCCATCAGATCGAAGCCTGCGTTACAGAAGGCGGAGATGGAGTGGAACACGCCGTACCAGATTCCCTTAAAGCCAAAGTCCAGGCAGAAGGCCGGGGCCAGCAGCAGGGCGCCGATGCCCTCAATGATCAGGGTCGTGAAGACTGCAAAGCGGGTCAGCCGGATAATGCCGCCGACGCCGTGGGCGGAGATGGCATCCGACATGGTGCTTCGCTGCATCAGGCCCACCTTCTTTCCGGTGAAGACCATGATCAGGATTCCCATGGTCACCACGCCCATGCCGCCGATCTGGATCAGACACAGGATCACCGCCTGGCCGAAGCCGGACCAGTAGGTGGCGGTATCCTGAAGAATCAGGCCGGTCACACAGGAAGCAGAGGTGGCGGTAAAAAGTGCCTCCTCCCAGGTGGCGCAGCCCTCGCCGGCTTTGGCAAAGGGCAGCATCAGCAGCAGGGTGCCGATGAGGATCAGCCCGATGAAGCCGAAGATGATGATCTGAGCTGAGGTCAGGCGATGCCGGGACCGCCGGGGCTTTCTGTCCGGCGGCGCAGCCGCCGTGTTCGGTGCACGGGAGGTCGTGTTGGGAGCACCGGAGGCCGGTCTGGAAACAGCGGGAGTCCTCCGGGCGCGTTGGATATTCTCCTGGTTGGAGCGGATCGATTTCAAAGAGCACCTCCCGCTTTTATACTTCGTCTACGACCTGGAAGATGTAGAACTTCAGGTAGTAGGAGGTGTCATTGGCCCACAGGATCGGATGATCGCAGGCCTGGGTACGGAATTCCACCTGGCGCAGACGCTTGTGTGCACTGCGGGCCGCCTCGGCGATGGTCTTGGCAAAGAGCTCCGGATCCATGAAGTGAGAGCAGGAGCAGGTGGCCAGATAGCCGCCGTCCTTAACCAGCTTCATGCCCCGCAGGTTGATCTCGCGATATCCCTTCACCGCATTTTTGATGGAGGCCCGGGATTTGGTAAAGGCCGGCGGGTCCAGAATGACTACATCATACTGTTCGCCCTGGCGCTCCAGCTCCGGCAGCAGATCGAAGACATCGGCTACCTGACAGGTCATGATGTTTTCTACATGATTGAGTCGGGCATTTTCCTCGGCCTGGGCAATGCCCACATCGGAGGCATCCACGGCCAGGACGCTGCTGGCTCCGGCACAGGCGGCATTCAGGGCAAAGGAACCGGTATGGGTGAAGCAGTCCAGCACCTTTTTGCCCGGACAGAGTCTGGCGATGGCCGCCCGGTTGTATTTCTGATCCAGGAAGAAGCCGGTCTTCTGACCGTCCTGCACATCCACCAGATAGTGCACACCGTTTTCGACGATGGCCACCTTGGTGTCGAATTCTTCGCCGATAAAGCCCTTGATCCGCGGCAGGCCTTCCTGTTCACGGACTTTGGCATCGCTGCGCTCGTAGATGCCCCGGATCTGAATGCCGTCCTCGGCCAGCACCTTCTGCAGCTTGTCCAGGATCATGGGCTTGAGCCGGTCGATGCCCAGCGCCAGGCTTTCCACCACCAGCACATCGGAGAACTTATCGATGACGATACCGGGCAGGAAATCCGCTTCGCCGAAGATGACACGGCAGCAGCCGGTGTCCACGGTATCCTTGCGATACTGCCAGGCATCCCGCACCCGCTTTTCGATGAGCAGCTCATTGACGGGATGATCCTCCCGGCGGGACATCAGGCGCACCGTGATCCGGGAGCGCTGATTGATGAAGCCGTAGCCCATAAAGTAGCCGTCGAAATCCCGGATGGCCACGATGGAGCCGTTTTCCGGGTCTCCTTCGATCCGGTCGATCTCGTTGTCATAGACCCAGAGACCGCCGCTTTTGATGGTGCGTCCCTCTTTCTTCTTCAGGAAAACCTGAGCCATATTCATGTCTGTCATGTAGTGTATGTCCTTCTTTCTAAATGTTGATCAGGGTAAAAGCCCGGTTACTGGCGGGCTGCTGCAATCTGTCTTGCCACGTAAACACCGCTGGCGGAGGCATGGGACAGAGAGTGGGTCACGCCGCTGCAGTCGCCGATGACATAGAGTCCCTTGTAGGGCGTCTCCAGATTTTCGTCCAGCTGTACCTCCATGTTGTAGAACTTGACCTCCACGCCGTAGAGCAGGGTGTCGTCGTTGGCGGTACCCGGTGCGATCTTGTCCAGGGCGTAGATCATCTCCATGATGCCGTCCAGGATTCGCTTGGGCAATACCAGACTCAGGTCACCGGGAGTCGCATTCAGGGTGGGAGTCACCAGGCCTTCCTCAATGCGGGAAGCGGTGGAACGCCGTCCGCGAACCAGATCGCCGAAGCGCTGGACAATGACACCGCCGCCCAGCATGTTGGAGAGGCGGGCAATGCTTTCGCCGTAGCCGTTGCTGTCCTTGAAGGGTTCCGAAAAATGCTTGGCCACCAGCAGGGCAAAGTTGGTGTTTTCGGTCTTCAGCGCCGGATCCTCGAAGCTGTGTCCGTTGACGGTGACGATGCCGTTGGTATTTTCGTTCACGACAATGCCGCAGGGATTCATGCAGAAGGTGCGGACATTGTCCTCAAATTTCTCGGTGCGGTAGACGATCTTGCTCTCGTAAAGCTCATCCGTCAGATCCGAGAAGATCACCGCCGGCAGCTCCACGCGGACACCGATGTCCACCCGGTTGGATTTTGTGGGGATATTCAGATCACTGCAGACCTGTTCCATCCATTTGCTGCCGCTTCGTCCCACGGAGATGATGCACTGGGCGCACCGGGCAGTCTCGCCGTTTGCCAGGCAGACCTGATAGGTGCAGTTTTCTCCCTGACCGCCGGTGACCGGCTGCCCCTGCTGATCCAGAATCTCGATGTGATCCACGGGGCTGCGGAAGAAAAAGTCCACATGATCCTTCATCTCATCGTACAGGTTCTGGAGGACGATGTAATTGATATCCGTTCCCAGATGACGGACACTGGCATCCAAAAGCTTCAGCTTGTTCTGCATGCAGAGCTTTTTGAAGCGGGTACCGCTGGTGGAATACATATGGGTATTCTCGCCGCCGTGGGAAACGTTGATGTCATCCACGTAGCGCATCAGCTCCAGGGCCTTGTTTTTGCCGATGTATTCGTAGAGCGTGCCGCCAAAGTCATTGGTGATATTGTACTTGCCGTCGGAGAACGCGCCGGCACCGCCGAAGCCGTTCATGATGGCACAGGTCTTGCAGCGGATGCAGGATTTGACCTTGTCGCCGTCGATGGGACAGCGGCGCTTTTCCAGGGGATTGCCTTCTTCAAATACGGCGATCTTCAGGTCCGGACATTCCTTCATCAGCTCGTAGGCTGAGAAGATGCCGCCGGGGCCGGCGCCGATGATGATAATGTCATATGTATTCATAGAGCCTCCTTTCCGGGGACGGGTTCCGCGCAGTCTGCAGTGCAGAGTGAATGGTTATGTTCCATAATTTTTGAAACAGTTTAATGGCAGCTCGTACCGTTGAGCTGCAAAGAAATAGATGCTGACCCGGTGCGGGACAGCATCTATAGTATAACATAATTATAATCGGACTTAGAATAAAAACTGTTACAGTTCACTGCGTGAACTGTAACAAAAACTCAGGCTTCGTTCGATTCCGGACGAACCCGGATTCCGTTAACAGTAACGTCGTCGGAGATGGCGATGACCAGGCAGTCGCGGCCGTCGATCTTTCTGGTCTGGATCAGGTCGGAGCGATCCGGGCTGACCTTGATCTGGACATCCGGCATCTGGACCTCGAATTTCTGATTGCCACGCAGGTTGGTGGGCATGAAGACGGCCTCACTGCCGGCGGTCTCCTCGAAGGTCTTGTCAAACTGCTGGATCTGCTCGGTATCGGCACCGGCCAGTGACAGGAGATTCTTGACCTCGCCCTGCTGGAGGACCACCGGATCCGGACTTTCCTTGGCACGCTCGGTGAGCTCATGAATCTGATCATGCAGACCGCGGATCATCTCAAAGGTGCAGGCCTCGCCCAGGGTCTCCTCGATTACATCCGCAAAGACCTCCTGCTGCGAGGGTCCCGGCAGAGGAAGCGGGCAGGAGAGAAGAGCCTCGTTGAATTCCTCGTGCTGGTTCTTGGCATTTTTGGTATAGAAGAGCAGGCTGTGGATATCCGTGCTGCGGTCATTGAAGGCCGGGAACAGGAAGCCAAGCTCCGGAGCGGAGACGATCCAGTCGCGAACGCGGTCATGGAAGCACTGTTCATCCGCATCGTAGGACAGGGCCGGCTTTTCCAGGGATACCGGGCAGACGGCACTTAAGATGTAGGAATAGACCTCATCCGAGGCATCGTCCATCTCCAGATTGTCGGAGGAACGGCCCGGTACGTCGTATGCGGCGTGAATCAGCAGGATCAGATAGTTGCCTACATATTCAAAGGAAGAGATCACCTTCTCGTAGTAAGCATCCACCAGCTCTTCGTCCTTCAGAGCCGTGTCCCGCAGAGAAAGCAGGAAGGCCTGTTTGCCGCCCTCCATCTCGGCTTCCAGCGGGAAGTCCATGTTCATCAGATTTTTACCGATGGAGCCGGAAAGGACCTTGCGGAAGATCTCATAATACTTCACGCATTCCTCGTCCGGCAGAGTGAGAAAGGAGCCGGCAAAATCGGCCACCTTGTTTTTGTCAGCGTCTACATAACAGCCGCAGATCCGGGAAATGGTGCAGTGTGCGTCTGTAAACTGCTTGCGGATCTCGGAAATTTCCTTCTTATTCATACATACCCTCCTGAAGCTGGCTGAGGTCAGCAGGCAAAACACCTCTCGGGATCGAACCACCTGAACTGTAACGGCAAAATACTTCGCGGGATCGAAGCGCCTGAACTGTAACGGCAAAAACACTTCGCGGAAGCGAACCGCCTGAACTGTGACAAAATGTTGCGGTGGAGCCTGTGATCAGCCTGATATTTCGGCGATGTATTATAACATGGAAACCTGAAAACGTGTTATCATATTTATTTAATGAAAGTGTCAAAATTACTCTACACTTCATGCATACATGAAAGAGGCGATGTGAAATGAGCCGAGGTCAGGAAAACGACCTGCTCCGAAGGAGATGGTCGTTACAGCTCAGGTGGACGGTTGCAGTTCACCGTGTGCACTGTAACAACGGGTCTGCAAGCGAGGCTCATCGCCGCAGGCAGCTGCATCGGCAGATCATAGAATGGAGAAACACATGAGATTACTGATCGTTCGTCATGGGGAACCCAATTACGAGAAGGATATTCTGACAGAAAAGGGACAGCGGGAAGCACAGCTTCTGGTTCCCCATCTGATCAAGGAGAATATAAAGGATTTTTACGTATCGCCGTTGGGGCGGGCCCGGGAGACTGCGGCACCGACCTTAAAGGCCCTGGGCCGGGAGGCGGTCACGCTGGACTGGCTGCAGGAGGTCACCTCCCGGCTGGATCTGAATGAGCATCCGGAAATGGAGAAATGGTTTCCGGACACAAACCGTCTGGAAGACGGAAGCTACGAAAAGCGCATTACCTGGGATATGCTGCCGGAGGGCTGGAAGAATGACCCGCTGTATTACGATCCGGTGCGTTGGAGAGAGACTCCGCTGGCGAGACTGACGGATGTAGCCGAGCAGTATGATGTGGTAACGAAGGGCATGGATGAGCTGCTGGCATCCTACGGTTATGTGCGGGACGGGCAGATCTTCCGCACCGAACAGGGCAACAACGACACCATCGCGCTGTTCTGTCACTTTGGCCTCACCAGCCAGCTGCTGGCATATTTCTGGAACGTATCTCCGCTGATGACGATCCACAATCTGGTGACCGTGACATCGTCGGTGACGGAGATCGTCAGCGAGGAGCGCGTCAAAGGCATCGCCACCTTCCGCACCAAGAGGGTGGGGGATACCGGTCATCTGCGAGAGGGCGGAGAGCCGGAGAGCTTCTTTGCCCGCTTCTGTGAAAGCTACGAAAACGACTGGGAGCGACATTAAACGACCTGCTCCGGAGGAGCTGGTCTGCAAGCGAGGCCCATCGCCGTCAGGCGATTTGGAATGGGCCGAGGTCAAGGAGAAACCTGCTCCAGAGGAGCTGGTCTGCAAGCGAGGCCCATCGCCGTCAGGCGATTTGAAATGGGCCGAGGATAGGAGTTTAATATGAGAGTTGGAATTGGCTACGATGTACACCGCCTGGTGGAAGGCCGGGATCTGATCCTGGGCGGCGTACATATTCCATATGAAAAGGGACTGCTGGGACATTCGGATGCGGATGTGATCGTCCACGCGATCATGGATGCTCTTTTGGGGGCAGCGGCGCTGGGAGATATCGGCCAGCATTTTCCGGATACGGATCCCGCCTATGAAGGGATCTCCAGTATCAAACTGCTGGAGCATGTGGGTGCGCTGCTTCGGGAAAACCAGTACCGCATCGAGAATATCGATTCCATCATTGTGGCCCAGCGGCCGAAGCTGATGACCTTCCTGCCGCAGATGCGTGAAAATGTGGCTGAAGCGCTGGGGCTGGAGGTAAGCCGGGTGTCCATCAAGGCCACCACCGAGGAGAAGCTGGGCTTCACCGGTGCGGGTGACGGAATCAGCTCCCACGCCATTTGCTGTCTGGAGCAGCTCGGCGCATGATCACGGTTTCGACCGGAAAGGGCCAGGTGCTTCTGCGAAAGCTCCGCAGGGAGGAGCACGGTCTGACCCGTACGCTCTATGAGCTGTGCTTTCCGGAGGATGCCCGGGAGTTTGTGGATTATTATTATGAAAACCGGGCGGATCGAAACGAGATCTTTGCAGCCATTCTCCCGGAAGATGGCCGGATCATATCCATGGTGCACGTCAATCCAGTAAGGGTATACGACCTGCTCCGTGAGGAGCGGGTCCTTCCTTATTTTGTGGCCGTGGCAACGGATCCGGCCTGGCGCCGGCAGGGGCTGATGAAACAGCTGATGGAGATGGCCATGGACGATTGCCGGGAAAAGGGAATGCCCTTTGGTTTCCTGATGCCGGCCAATGAGGCTTACTACACGCCCCTTGGATTTGAGCGGGCCTGGGCCTGGCGTTGGGAAGAGGATATTTTCGATTTGCCGAAGCCAGGTGGGAACTTTATTCGGAAACAAAATGGAACCGGACGAGATCAGGCATCATCGATGGATCCAGTACAGGCAGATTTTGAACAGGCGGCTTCAGTGCAGGCAGGTTCAGCGCAGGCAGGTTCAGAACAGGCGGCTTCATCACCGGCAATTTCTGCGCCGGCGTATGAATGCAGTGACGAGACGCTGGAGGCTGTTGCCGAAGAGGTAAATCACCGGCTGGCGGAGCAGTTTGATCTGTTCTCGCTGCGAAGCAAGGATTATTACCGGGATCTGCAGCGGCAGCAGGAGGTCAGCGAGGGCCAGCTGTGTCTGCTGGAGCGTGAAGATCGAAGCCGCTGTATGGTCTGCATGGCGAAGGAGGCGTTTCCGCCCATGATGGTCCGGGTGCTGAACGAGGATGCCTATCGAAGGCTGATCGGCAGACCGCTGGCGCAGCTGCGGATATTTATCAGTGAAGTGGTGTGAGTGTACGTTACAGTTCACGCAGTGAACTGTAACTGGCCAAAATCCGCAGGGGCGTTTCTTGACAAAGAATAGGGGATTGACTAGACTAAGCCCATAAGTCTGAAGGGCCGGGCACGAAGTGGTTGGACCCCGGATAACAGAATGCAGTAATGAACAGGATCGTAGGAGGTACGGAAGGTCCGGTGGACCTTCGCCAGGCGCGGATCGAAGTGAACGGAGACCGAAGCACAAAGCAAGCCTGGATCCTGTTTTTGACACCTTGTATTAATTAGGAAAGGAGCGGCGGCCGGCATGGAAAGGCGGTTTGCCGACACACAACATGAAGCTTTACAATACACTGACCAAAAGAAAAGATGAGTTTAAGCCCATCGAGCCGGGCAAGGTTTCGATGTATGTATGCGGCCCCACCGTATACAATTTTATCCATATCGGTAATGCACGTCCGATGATCGTATTCGATACGGCCAGACGCTATTTCGAGTACAAGGGATACGAGGTCAACTACGTATCCAACTTCACGGACGTAGACGATAAGATCATCAAAAAGGCCATTGAAGAGGGTGTGAGCACCACAGAGATCTCCGAACGCTACATTAAGGAATGCGTAACGGATATGGAGAGCATGAATGTGCGTCCGGCCACCACCCATCCCAAGGCAACTCAGGAGATCGACGGCATGATTGAGATGATCGAGACGCTGATCGAAAAGGGCTATGCCTATGAAGTCAACGGAACCGTCTACTTCCGTACCCGTAAGGATGAAGGCTACGGCAAGCTGTCCCATAAGAACCTGGATGATCTGCAGTCCGGCGGACGTTCGCTGCTGGTAACCGGCGAGGATCAGAAGGAGGATCCGCTGGATTTTGTACTGTGGAAGCCGAAAAAGGAAGGCGAGCCTTACTGGGTATCACCCTGGGGAGATGGCCGTCCGGGCTGGCATATCGAGTGCTCGGTCATGGCTAAACGGTATCTGGGAGAGACCATTGATATCCATGCCGGCGGCGAGGATCTGATCTTCCCGCATCACGAGAACGAGATTGCACAGAGTGAGTGCTGCAACGGTGTGCCCTTTGCCAACTACTGGCTGCACAACGGTTTTTTGAATATCGACAACCGCAAGATGAGCAAGAGTCTGGGCAACTTCTTTACCGTTCGTGAGATCGGCGAGAAGTATGACCTGCAGGTACTGCGCTTCTTCATGCTGACGGCTCATTACCGCAGTCCGCTGAACTTCTCGGCGGAGCTGATGGCTTCGGCTCAGTCCGCACTGGAGCGTATTGTCAATGCGGTGGACAACCTGAAATATGTAAAGGAAAACGCAGCGGCAGCGGAGCTCACCGAAGCCGAGGGCACTCTGCTGGAGCAGATGCAGGAGATCGTAAAGAGCTTTGAGGAAGCCATGGACGACGACCTTAACACCGCCGATGCCATTGCGGCCATCTTTGATCTGGTTCGTTTTGCCAACACCAATGCCGTATCCGGCTGCTCGGCAGCTTTTGCCGGTCAGGTGCGCGATGAGATCATCAAGCTGGCGGATATTCTGGGCCTGAAGGTGGAAAAGAAGGAAGAAGTGCTGGACAGCGAGATCGAAGCACTGATCGCAGAGCGTCAGGCAGCCCGTAAGGCAAAGGATTTTGCCAAGGCTGATGAGATCCGCGGCAAGCTGCTGGATATGGGCATTGAGCTTCTGGATACCAGAGAAGGAGTTAAATGGAAGAGAGTCTGACAAGGGGAATCGATGAGGTCTTCGGGCTGAAGGAGCGGGACTGGAGCCAGTATTCACCGCTGACACTGGCCTACATCGGCGACGATGTGTACGACCTGATCATTCGTACCATTTTTGTAAAACAGGCAAATCGACAGGTAAACAAGCTGCACCGTCTGACGGCGCAGCTTGTGCGCGCTAAGACCCAGGCGGCCATCGTGGCGGCGATCCTGCCGGATCTGACGGAGGAGGAGGCCGCAGTCTATCGGCGCGGACATAATTCCAATCCGCATACCATCGCAAAAAACGCCAGCCGACGGGAATACCTGGAGGCTACCGGGTTTGAGGCACTGATCGGATACCTGTATCTGCAGAGAAGAAATGAAAGGCTGCTGACGCTGACACGAACCGGTCTGGAACGCATCGGCATGCTTCCGGTCTGAACGGACATTTTCGGATTTTGAGGGAAGAATATGGCAAAGTATAATTCTAACAGAAGCGAACAGAGTACACAGGAGGGAGCACCGCGGCGGAACGGACGCGGTGACAGAGGCGCAGCCAGACGGGAGGCCCGAGGCATGGCCGGCATGAACCGGGAGCAGCAGACCGAGGGCGGAGAACTGTCGGAGGATATGCTGGAGGGCCGCAATGCCGTGATCGAGGCATTCCGCTCCGGACGAACCGTGGATAAGCTGTTTGTCCAGGAAGGGGTCATGGACGGCCCCATCCAGACGATTCTGCGGGAAGCAACCAAACACCAGACCATCGTACAGAAGGTAAGCCGGGATCGCCTGGATCAGATGTCCCAGACCGGCCACCATCAGGGCGTGATCGCCCGGGTGGCAGCCTTTGCTTACGCTGAGGTGGAGGATATCTTAAACAAGGCCAGAGAAGCCGGAGAAGCTCCCTTTATCTTTGTGCTGGATGAAATCGAGGATCCCTACAACCTGGGAGCGATCATCCGGACAGCCAACCTGGCGGGCGCTCATGGTGTCATCATACCGAAGCGTCATGCGGCAACGCTGACCTCCACGGTGATGAAGACCTCTGCCGGTGCGCTCAACTATACCCCGGTGGCCAAGGTCACCAATATCGTGAGTACCATGGAGAACCTGAAGAAGGAAGGTCTGTGGTTTGTCTGCGCGGACATGGACGGAGAGCAGATGTACCGGCAGAATCTGACGGGGCCCATCGGTCTGGTGATCGGAAATGAAGGAAAGGGCGTCAGCCGGCTGGTGAGGGAGAAGTGCGATTTCATTACGTCGATTCCGATGTTTGGACAGATCGATTCTCTGAATGCGTCGGTGGCAGCCGGGGTGCTGGCTTACGAGATCGTGCGTCAGAGGATTCAGCAGAAGTAGGCACCTGTTGCTAAAGTATCCTTTTTGAAAGGCATGCACCGAGACGTGGTCCATGCCTGAGACTGCTCACGAGGGCATGTTTTCTGCAAGGCGGCAGGCAGCGAACTGCTCCAGTATCCAAAAGCTCGCATTTCAGAGGCGCTTTTAGCGGAGGAGAGATCCACGCCTACGGAGACCAAAATGCGAGGGCCTCACCCCGAGCATTTTATATATGGTCGTAGTTGGCGTTAGCTCGACGCAGCGTTGACAGGAGGAGCCCTCACGAACGCAGTTCGTGACTCTAATGGCTCCGACGTCCTGCCGCCGAGCTAGAGCGAGGGGGCGCAACCAACTCAGCGAGCGTTGGATCTGGACAGGAGCTGCATTTGACCCATCAGCAAAAAACTTGAAAAAAGTTGAAAAAACCTGTTGACAGATCGGAGATCATACGGTATGATAACCATCGTTGTCGGGAAGTGATACGGAAGCGGCGATGAGAACTGAAAAAACTTCAAAAAAAGTTAAAAAAGTTCTTGACAAAGCGAAAACAAAATGGTATCATGATTAAGCTGATTGAGAGATGAAGCAAAACCGATATCGATGCGTGGCTCAGCTTGGTAGAGCGCTGCGTTCGGGACGCAGAGGTCGCAGGTTCAAATCCTGTCGCATCGACTGAATAAATAAGTACCAACCGGTGCTTATTTATTTTTTTGCTCACCGGCGAGAGGCCGGGGCGGAGCAGAGTTAACAACCGGGATATCGTAAAAGGATCCTGTTGTATATATAGCTGATACAGTGAATATGTTTTGTATCGGCATCTGATGCGGGTGTAGTTCAGTGGTAGAACACCAGCCTTCCAAGCTGGATATGTGGGTTCGATTCCCATCACCCGCTTTTTTGCTGCCCGGAAATATGGAAGATGTCAGAAACCGGACCGGATGAACGAAATACGATCCAATACAATCCAATACGATGAAGACAGAGCGGATCCGCAGTATGCTAACGTGTGCTGCGGATCATTTTGTTTTCAAAACAGATGAGCATTGATTTATTTCAAGAAAGAAAAGTCACAAAAGAACGAAGAAAAGCTTGCAAGAAAACGATATTACGCTATAATAATGACAGGGACCGTCGTAACGCCGACACAATGTTTGTGACAATACGAAAGGAATAAGCGATGACACTCTGTGACCGAGACTTAAAGAATCATGACATCAATGCGATCATGCTCTCAGGGAAAGTCATTCGAACCGGTAATCTGCGCGAGGGGAAAGGGACCAGTCTGACTCTGGCTGTGCATATGCCGGCTCTGTATGGAAGACGAGGAGAGATCTATAAAGACTACCCGACGGTAGATATCCTTGGGGAGCCCGGGGAAGAGCTGCGCCATTTGCTGCATGAGGGAGATTATGCAACGGTCGTTGGCTATGTCCGGGAGCAGAAGGTTACGTTGATGGTCGGTGAGAACAAAACAAAACATCTCTGGATGTCAAAAGTCATTCCGAACCGTGTAATGAAGGTGAGCGGAAAAGCAGGGAATAACTGTGTGATCCTCTCCGGCACCGTAACGGACGTGTTTGTGAAGATGACCGGGAAGGTACCCTTTTATTCTGCAACGGTCATTGCACAGCGGGAAGGGAAGGATCCGGTGCGGGCCACCTATGCCTGTTTTGGAGCCCAGGAATGCGATATCCCGAGAGCAGGAGACTATGTATTTGCTGAATGTCGTCTCCAGACCAAGGAAGAGCTGTGGCCGGACGATTCGCATCGCCGGAATAAGCTGACCTCACTGGTGGCGCGCTCCGTCAGTGTGGAGAGACGCACGGATGAAGCGTAAAAATGAATAGGAAAAAATAAGCGGGAGGCAGCGTCTGACGATCCGGTCAGGCGCTGTTTTTGCATGTTTCGATGGACAAAATGCGGCTGACATGATATAGATGAATCAGACGTTTTCGGTTGAAAAAGAAGTCGAAACGGTTCCCAAAACTGGAGGATATGAATAATGAGCATATACGAACTATTCAGCCTGATGGGCGGTGTCGGTCTGTTTTTGTATGGAATGAGTATCATGTCCACCGGACTGAAAAATGCAGCCGGTGATAAGATGAAATCCATTCTGGAAAGGGCGACGGCAAACCGCTTTTTTGCTGTCATGATCGGAATTCTGGTAACACTTCTGATCCAGAGCTCTTCGGCCACGGATATGATGGTCATCAGCTTCGTAAACTCGGGTCTGATGACGCTGATGCAGGCCATCGGCGTAATCATGGGTGCCAACATCGGTACCACCATCACGGCACAGATCACGGCCTTCAATCTGGGCGCTTACGCACCGATGATCCTGTTTGTCGGCGCTGTGATGTTCCTGTTCCTGAAGCGCAACACGGTGAAGTATATCGGTTCCATTATCATGGGCTTTGGTATGCTTTTCTTCGGTATTTCGGTGATCAAGGGAGCCATCGCACCCCTGTCCCAGAGTGATACCTTTATCTCGTTCCTGTCTACGCTGAATAATCCGGCGGTGGCTGTACTCTTCGGTGTGCTCTTTACGGCGCTTCTGCAGAGCTCCTCCTCGTCGGTAGTCATCTTCCAGACCTTTGCAATCCAGGGGCTGTTAAACTATCGGATGACGGTATATCTGGTGATCGGTGCGGCCATCGGTTCGGTAACGCCGAACATTCTGGCTTCGCTGACCACGAACCGAAACGGAAAGAGAACGGCGGTACTGAACCTGCTGTTTAACCTGATCCGTGCGGCACTGATGATCCTGCTGATCAATGTGATCACGCCGTTCCTGCCGACGATCCAGAGTCTGACGCCCAACGATATCGGCCGTCAGGTGGCCAATACACACACGATCTTTGCAATCCTGGCTGTGCTGATCGAGTTCCCCATTGCGGGGCTGATCGTCAAGCTGTCCGAAACGCTGATCCCGCTGCAGGCGGAAGAGACCAAGAAGCTCGAGGAGCGCAAGCTGCATTATATGGTCGTGGGCAATTCGGACTACATGCCGTCTTCGGTTGCCATCAATCAGGCGCGTATGGAGATCGCACGTATGGCTAAGATCGCCCGGGACAACCTGGCGGAGGCCATCGAAGCCTTCTTCACGCTGGATGAAAAACAGGCGGAGCGGGTTATGGAAACGGAAGATACCGTGGATTATCTGACGGATGTGATCTCCGATGCGCTGATCGCACTGCGTGCCCGGGATTATTCCCAGAAGGTGATCTCCCAGATCTCCTCCCTGATGCTGGTGGCTTCGGATATCGAGCGGATCTCCGACCACGCAACGAACCTGATCGAGTATGCGGCGGACATCCGTGACCGCAAGGCGGTGATCTCGGAGACCGGCCGCGCAGAGCTGAAGCGTCTGTGCGACGCATCCATTGAGTCCATCGACTTTTCTCTGAAGATCTTTGAAACCGAGGATTACAGCAAGATCCCGGAGGCAGAGCGGCTGGAGCAGCGGGTGGATGATATTCAGGAAGAAATTGTAAATTCGCATGTGCAGCGTCTGATGGTAACGGCCTGTGATCCCATGGGCGGCGTCATCTTTACAGATATGTCCGTGGATATCGAGCGATGCTCGGATCACGCCATCAACATTGCGACGGCGCTGGCAGATGTGAACTAATAGGTTAAGAACGAGGTGCAGGGGTTGCGGTTCGAGCCAATGCATGGCAGCGAGACCGGAAAAGATCTGTCCTGTTTTATATAGAACAGGGACGGAAAAAGAGCACTTGAAGATTGAGAAGGATAATTTAAAAAGGAAACTGTCGCCGGTGCGGCAGTTTTTCTTTTTCAGGCAGGAGGATAGACTTTATGGAAATCTGGCTTACCAGACACGGACAGACACGATACAACAAAGAGAAGAGGATGCAGGGGCTGACGGATGAACCCCTCAATGAGGTGGGAAGAGCGCAGGCGGCCATGCAGCGCAGCCGGATCGGAGATATCCGGTTTGATGCGGTATATGCCAGCCCTCTGGACCGGGCGGTGGAGACCGGAGCGATCATCGGGGGCTGCTCGCGTGAGCAGATCCGGGTGGATGAGCGGCTCATCGAGGTGGATTTTGGATGCTATGAGCTGAAAAAATATACGGGGCTGGGGCTGCGGATGAGTGCCTACTGGGCGTTGCCGGAGCTGTTTCCCGCACCAGCCACGGTGGAGACCACAGAGCACATGATCCGGCGCAGTCAGGCGTTTTTGCAGGAGCTGGAGCAGCAGCCCTTTGAGCGGGTGCTGGTGGCAGCCCACGGCGGGATCATGCGGGCCCTGAGCGGATACCTGATGGACCGCCGGAACGGACTGATGTGGCGGCCGAAGATGCATAACTGCGAGATTCGGGTGTTTGAAAGCGAAGGAGGCGTGCATCGGTTTGTGCGCAGCTATCCATCGGTGAAAGAGAAGGAGTGTTGAGCGAGAAGAGTCAGGACAAAGCGTGCGTAGCACGCTGACCGCCATTAGAACGGGGTCCAGAAAGATCCGCTGACCGAGAACGGGGGGACAGGAAAAATCCGCTGACCGAGAACGGGGGAACAGGAAAATTCTGCGTGAAATCTCTGTGCTGTGAAATGAAAAAAGCTGCCGGAAACGGCAGCTTTTTGTGTAATCAGAAATGATGGTTGTCCACGTATGTGAAATGTAATGGAATTAGCACTTAACTACATTGGCAGCCTGCATACCGCGATCGCCCTTTACAAGCTCGAAGGTAACAGCCTGACCCTCTTCCAGGGTCTTGAAGCCTTCAGACTGGATCGCAGAGAAGTGAACGAATACATCGTTTCCATCCTCACCGGTAATAAAACCGTAGCCTTTTTCTGCGTTAAACCACTTAACTGTACCGTTGTTCATATCTGGTTCCTCCATATTAAATAATAAATCGTTTTGGATATTGTATAGATACACCAGCTATGATCAAAAGGTAAATGGATCTTTATCAGGACGCTGCGTGACCTACGACCAAAAATCTTATTGCTTTTTGATTATAAGTCCGCAGGTACAATATGTCAAGGCGTTACGGCGCGGGTGATGTGTAATTTCTACATAAGAACACTTTATTTCGACTAAAATTTGTTCAAATAACCATATAAACCGATGAAGGCTGAGGTTATTCCTCGTCTTCTTCGTCAAAAAGTGAGACATCCACGATGTCGTCCTCGTCGTCCTCGAAGTCGTCGTCTTCATCTTCTTCGAAATCCTCGTCGTCGACTTCCACATCGAAGCCTTCATCACCCAGTCCTTCCAGGATCTCCCAGTCCTCGGTGTCATCCTCGATGGAGAGGTCATCCGCATCGTACTCGGTGTAAACGGCAACAACATTGCTGTGGGAGAGGAGATAGTCGCCGATGGCCTGTTCAGCGGCAGCCCAGCGCAGCTCCTCGTAGTCGGTGTAGGCCAACAGATCATCGGCACTTTCGTAGCCGTAAGCCTGAGCGGTGGCCTCGGCAAACTCCATGATCTCTTCGTCGCTGACGGTCAGCTCAGCCTGTGCAGCCAGGGCGCTCAGGAGCAGATAGCGGCGGGAGGTGGAGTCGATCTCCTCCTGGAGGCTGTCTTCATCGACACCGAAGGCTTCCATCATTTCCTCCATGCTCATGCCGAACATTTCGGCCATGTATGCGTAGGAAGCCTGAACCGTGGATTCGCTGTAGCTGTACAGCTCTTCCGGGATGGAGGAGAATTCGCTGCCGTCCATAACCTGCTCAATGGCGGTGGAGCGGGCGGCGCTGAGTGCGTATTCCTCGTTCTGTTCTTCGAGACGGGTGCGGACCTCCTCGGTGTAGGCCTCCATGCTGTCGTAGCCAAGGATATTGGTGACAAATTCGTCGTTGATTTCCGGTGTGATGGTCTCCTCGATGGAGTTAACGGTAAAATGGAAGCGAACTGTCAGATCCACCCAGTCCTGATAGGGAGCGGTCTCCTCATCGTAGGTGATCTCGAAGTCGTGCTCGCTGCCTTCCGTCACGCCGGTGAGGTTTTCGTCAAACTCGGAGCCGAACTGCTCATAGCCAAGAGTGAAGGAAAAGTCTTCCATTTCCTCATTGCTGTTTCCGTCATCGATGCGGATGGTGCCGGTCAGGGTGTCGCCGTCCTTGCTGGCGGCGTTGGTGGCCTGACGGGTTGCATGTTCGCTGGCTTCCATTTCCATTTCGGAGGCCAGGTCGGTGTCGCTGACTTCGTAGATGGTCTTTTCCACCTTCATGCCTTCGTAGTCAAACAGGGTTACATAATCCAGCGCATTTTCGATGGGGAAGGCGAGCATGGTGCTTTCGGCGGTGCCCGCAGCTTCGGTTACAGCTTCTGTAGCGGCTTCCTCGGCCAATGCGGTCATTCCTGATAAGGCACCAAGGGCCAGGGTGAGGGAAGCGGCAAGATACATGTTTTGTCTCTTCATGGTAACTCTCCTTTTGTGATAAGATGTGTGCTATGATACTGCGGATCGCAGCACTGTTGTCTCATTTTATCACCGATAGGTGGGTGGGCAAAGTGAAAACTCTGTGAATTAAAGGAGAAGGAAAAGTGTGGAAAAAATAAAGATTCAGATGCCGGACAAGGTTCGGAAGATCTTACATAGACTGCAGGAGCACGGCTTTGAGGCCTATGCGGTGGGCGGCTGCGTGCGGGATGCCTGTCTGGGACGCGTACCCAGTGACTGGGATATCACCACCTCAGCCATGCCGGAGCAGGTCAAGGGACTGTTTCGCCGGTGCGTGGATACCGGCATTGCCCATGGCACCATTACGGTGATGATCGGAGAGGACGGCTTTGAGGTGACCACCTACCGGGTCGACGGCAAGTATTCGGATGGCCGTCATCCGGATGAGGTGCGGTTTACCCCGTGCCTGGAAGAGGATCTGAAGCGAAGGGATTTTACCATCAATGCCATGGCCTACAACGATACGGCGGGACTCATCGACCTGTTCGGGGGACTGGAGGATCTGCAAAACCGTTGTATCCGCTGCGTGGGGGATCCGCGGCGCCGGTTTAATGAGGACGCGCTGCGGCTGCTGCGGGCGATCCGTTTTTCGGCCCAGCTGGATTTCGAGATCGATCCCGATACCTTTGAGGCGGCCCGGGAGCTGGCCGGTACGCTGAGCCGGATCAGTGAGGAGCGAATCGCAGCGGAGCTGATCAAGCTGCTGCAGTCGGCGCACCCGGAAAAGATGCAGCTGATCTACGAAAGCGGCATGTCGGCGGTGTTCCTGCCGGAATGGGATCGGATCGCCGAGCTGTCCTGCGCGGGTGCTCATCACAGCGGGACGGTGGGGGAGCATACCCTCCGGGTGCTGCAGAATGTCCGGCCGGACCGGATGCTGCGGCTGGCGGCGCTGATGCACGATTTCGGCAAGGCCGAGACCGCCGTGCAGCGGGAGGATGGCGGCATGGCCTTTCCGGAGCATGCCCGGGAAGGAGAGAAGCTGGCCAAAAAGATCCTGCAGAGGCTGAAGCTGGACCGGCTGACCATGGACACGGTGGGGGCTCTGATCCGGATCCATTCGGAGAGTCCGGGAGAAACGCCGGCCCAGGTGCGGCATTTTGCATCGGCCATCGGACCGGAGCTGTTTGAAAGCTATGCGGCCCTGAAGCGGGCAGACATTCTGTCCAGATCCGCCGGAGATCCGGAAGAGGACCTGAAACGCCTGGAGCGGGCGGAGGAGCTCTTTACGCAGATCCTGGAAAGAGGAGACTGCCTGTGCATCCGGCAGCTGGCGCTGTCCGGGCGGGATCTGATCGCCGACGGCATGCAGGGCGGACCGGCCATGGGCAAGGTGCTGGAAGCGCTGCTGGATGAGGTATTGACGGATCCGGAGAAGAATACCCGGGAATATCTGCTGGAGCGAAGCCGGGAACTGCGTGGGCAGTGAGATATCACCGCCTGGACGGTTCGATTTCGCGAGGTGCTTTGCCGCGCAGGCGGCAAAACCCCGAAGGGCTCCCGTTCATATGTGGACGGTGACAAAGAGCCGGCTGATGGTGGAAATCGGCTGAATTTTAGGTTGCAGGCAAAGACAACAAAAGCTATAATCACCTATACGGCTGAGGGCAGACCGGTCTTTTTTTCGTGCGAGCGGCAAAACATCGGGTGAAAACGAGCTGCCCGGGCTTCAGCTTTGGATACACATTTTCATAATGGACGGCAGCCGACCCGTTTTTTCCGGGACATGAGCTGCACTTACAGTCATGTGCTTTTTGGCGCATGACGTTTCTATGAAGGAGATATACATGAAATTCATTACGACACCCGTTAAGGGAATGCAGGATTTTCTGCCGGCAGATATGCGGCTTCGTCAGCATGTGATGAGCCTGATCCGCAGCAGCTATCGTACCTACGGCTTTGATGAGATCGAAACTCCGGTGATGGAGCACATCGAAAACTTAAGCGGCAAGATCGGCGGCGAGAATGAAAAGCTGATCTTTAAGGTAATGAAGCGCGGCCGCGAGCTGGAGAAGGGACTGGAGACCGGTGAGATCGCAGACAACGGACTTCGCTATGACCTGACGGTGCCGCTGGCCAGATACTATTCCAACAACCGCAACAATCTGCCCACCCCGCTGAAGGCACTTCAGATCGGAAACGTGTGGCGTGCCGATAAGCCCCAGAAGGGCCGCTTCCGCCAGTTCACCCAGTGTGACATCGATATCATCGGAGATTCCTCCATCATGGCGGAGATCGAGCTGATCGCAGCCACCTCCCGTATGCTGACGACCATCTTTGAAGAGGTAGGCATTCGTGAATTCACGGTACATATCAACGACCGCCGGATCTTAAAGGCCATGGCAGCAGCCGCGGGCTTCCCGGAGGATTCCTACGATGATGTCTTCATCATCCTGGACAAGATGGACAAGATCGGTCTGGACGGCGTGCGCGAAAGCCTGCTGGAAAAGGGCTACGCACCGGAGGCAGTAGAGGCCTACATCGGCATGTTCCGTCTGATCACCCCGGATATGACCTGCGGCAGCTTCTGCGAACAGGTATGCGCCAGCGCACTGGATGCCGGTGTTATGGCCGGCATGGACACCATTATGACCAGCGTGGCCGGCATGATCAGCAAGGATGTGCATCTGATGTTTGACCCGACCCTGGTGCGCGGCATGTCCTACTACACCGGCACGATCTTCGAGATCACCATCGACGGCTACAATTTCTCCATCGCCGGCGGCGGACGCTACGATGAGATGATCGGCCGCTTCTGCAGCCAGAGCGTTCCGGCCTGCGGTTTCTCCATCGGCTTCGAGCGCATCGTTACCATCCTGCGTGACCTGAACTGGAAAGAACCGGATCACGGTATGGAAAAGATGGCCTTCCTGGTGGATGAAAAGTCCGGTGCGGACAAGATCCGTGAGGTCTTTGCCAAAGCCACCGAGCTGCGTGCCCAGGGACAGACGGTGACGGTGCAGCCGCTGAAGAAGAATGCCAAATTCCAGGTGGAGACACTGGAAAAGAACGGTTATACCTCGATCCGTAAGGTATACGGAGATACTGAACTTTAATCGTTACTGTTCAGACGGTTCGATAAAGCTTACTGTGTGAGCTGTATCACTGAATGCCTTGACAAACGATAGGTCGCATTATATAAATATGTGTGATTCGCCTGGTGGGCGGATATGATAAGTGATTTTTGGAAGTAATCGCGGGGAAAGGCTACGCCGGGCGGAAGCCTGCCGCGTGTCATTGTAAAAGGATCAGGAGGATTAGATCATGAACAAGAACGATTTTATTGCAGCTGTTGCAGCTAAGGCTGAACTGACCAAGAAGGACACTGAAAAGGCAATCAAGGCATTTACCGATGTGATTGCAGAAGAACTGAAGAATGGCGAGAAGGTTCAGATCGTTGGCTTTGGTACCTTCGAGGTTTCCGAGAGAGCAGCAAGAGAAGGAAGAAATCCGCGTACCGGTGAGACCATGGAGATTGCTGCTTCCAGGAACGCTAAGTTCAAGGCTGGCAAGGCTCTGAAGGATATGCTGAACGAGACCGTATGAGACTGGACAAATACCTGAAGGTATCCCGCCTGATCAAGCGCCGCAGCGTGGCCAATGAGGCCTGCGATGCGGGACGTGTGCTTGTGAATGACAAGCCGGCCAGAGCTTCTCTGGCAGTGAAGGTGGGCGATACCATTGAGATCGCATTCGGTACCAAGTCCGTGAAGGTGGAGGTGCTGGATGTGGCGGAGACCGTCCGCAAAGAAGAAGCAAAGGAAATGTTTCGATATCTGTAACACATTCGGCTGCGTGTAGATTCCCGCTGACTGGCGGAATGATCAGGCCTGAACAGTGAACCGTGACTGCTGCCGAAAGGCAGCAGTTTTTGGTTTTTAGTAGAGGAGAGGTACAGAGGATGGCAAACAAGCGAGAAGATAACAGACGCGCCGAAGGCCGCCGGCGAAAAAAACGCAGGTGGACGATCGGCGGCTTCAGCCTGGGCATTATCCTGATGGCTGTGATCGCCCTGATCGTGGCCCTGATCGTGATGAGCTGCCGTCTGGACCGGAAGATCGAAGACTATAAACAGCAGGAGAAGCAGCTGGAGGATCAGATCGCAGAGGAGCAGGCCCGTACCGATGAGATGAAATCCCTGCCGGATTACATTAAATCGGATGCCTTCATTGAGCAGGCAGCCCGGGATAAGTTCGGTCTGGTGTACGATGATGAGATCGTATTCCGACCCGAGAAATAAGTGAACTGAGGTCAAGGCATGGACAGGCAGCTGTATACATTTGAAAAGACCATTGAGCAGTTTTGCCGGCAGGAAGAGCTGCTCCGGCCGGGAATGAAGGTGCTGGCCGGGGTTTCCGGCGGTGCCGATTCGGTCTGCCTGCTGCTGGTGCTGCAGCATCTGGCAGAGCGCCTGGGCTTTGAACTTGCCGTACTGCATGTGGAGCATGGGCTGCGGGGAGAAGAGAGCCTGGAGGATGCCCGGTTTGTGCAGGAGCTGAGCCGGAAGCTGGGCCTGGCCTGCCGGGTCTGTCACGTGGATGTAAGAGGCCTTTGCCGGCAGCAGCATCTGGGTGAAGAGGAAGCAGCCAGGATACTGCGGCACCGGGCGCTGGAAGAGGCGGCCCGGGAGCAGGGGGCTCAGGTGATCGCCCTGGCCCACCACCGGGATGATCAGGCGGAGACGGTTCTGATGAACATCCTGCGGGGCAGCGGCCTGAAGGGCCTGGAGGGTATGCGGCCGAAACGCGGCCGACTCATTCGTCCCCTGCTGTGCGTGGGCCGGGAGCAGATCGAAGCGTATCTGCTGGCCACGGGACAGGCCTGGAGGACGGACGGGTCCAATCTGAGCCTGGACTATACCCGTAACCGTATTCGACGGGAGATCCTGCCGCTTCTGGCAGAAAGCGTGAATGCCCGGGCGGCGGAGCACCTGGTGGCTTTGTCGGATCAGGCGGCCCGGACCCAGTCCTATCTGGAGAACGAAGCCCGTGAAAAGCTGGAAGAGCTGGCAGAACGGGCAGACACGGAGGCGGGATATCCGGCACTGATCCTGCCGGTGGATGCACTGCGCCGGATGCCGGCGCTGCTGCAGGAGCAGGTGATCCGAACCGCTATCGAGGCATTGGATGAAGGACAGGGCCTGAAGGATATCGGCCGGGTGCATATCCTGGACATCTGCGGGCTCGTGGATAAAGGGAGCGGTAAACGACTGGATCTGCCGGGGCGGCTGAAGGCCCGCCGGCAGGGCCGGAAGCTGTGGCTGTATAGAGACATGGCAGCCATCCGCACAGCGAAGGCTGCCCCCGTCTGAAAAGAGCGGAGATACACTGCTTGTGTATCGAGCAGCAGCATGGCAGCGGGGGAATAAAGTGAAATCTGCCGGGGCAGGTTTCGGAACGATATGTTTTTATGATACAATGAATTGCCCACAGGTCTGTCCGATTGGAGAGCACGGACAGGGAATAGGAGGAATATCATGGCTGAACATATTACGACATTGATTTCTGAAGAGAAGGTAACAGAGCGGATCCAGCAGATGGCGGATCAGATCAGTCGGGATTACGAAGGACAGTCGGTCCATCTGATCGGTATCCTGAAGGGAAGCGTCTTTTTTGTATGCGAGCTGGCCAAACGGCTGAGCATTCCGGTATCCATGGACTTTATGAGTGTCAGCAGCTATGGCAGCGGCACAAAATCCAGCGGCGTCGTTCGTCTGATCAAGGATCTGGACGATCCCATCGAGGGACGGAACGTGATCGTGGCCGAGGATATCATCGATTCGGGACGCACCCTGAGCTATCTGATGGAAAACCTGGCAGACCGGGGACCGGATACGCTGCGTCTGTGCACCCTGCTGGACAAGCCGGATCGCCGGGTAGTGGATGTCAAGGTGGATTACACCGGCTTTGAGATCCCGGATGAGTTTGTTGTAGGCTACGGCCTGGATTATGACCAGAGGTACCGCAATCTGCCGTACATCGGTGTCATTTCATTTGATGAATAAACGGAGGAAACAATAGTTTTGAATAAAAATTCAAAGGGCCTCTTCTTTTACGTTTTCCTGGGTGTGATCTTCCTGGTCATGGTTCTGTCTCTGAAGAACACCATGTTAAACAGAGACAATCTGACCTACCGGAGCTTCACCCGTATGCTGGAGAACGATGAGATCTCAGAGGTCAACATTATCCAGAACCGCAATGTACCCACCGGCGTGCTGGAGATCCGCACCATGGACAACACCCAGCGGACGCTGAACGTGTCGGATGTCAACAAGGTCCAGGAGCTGCTGGATGAGTATGAGGTGACGGTCAAGGTAGAGGATGTGGAAAAGGACAGTGTGTTCCTGACTACCATTCTGCCGGTACTGCTGATGGGCGTGCTGATCATGTTCTTTATGGCCATGATGAACCGGCAGGCCGGAGGCGGCAACGCCAAGATGATGAATTTCGGCAAGAGCCGTGCCAGAATGTTCAGCCCGGATGACAAGCGGGTGACCTTTGCCAATGTGGCCGGTCTGCAGGAGGAGAAGGAAGAGCTGCGGGAGCTGGCTCAGTTCCTGAAGGAGCCGGAAAAGTTCATTAAGCTGGGGGCCCGTATTCCCAAGGGCGTGATCTTAGTGGGCCCGCCCGGAACCGGAAAGACCCTGCTGGCCAAGGCGGTGGCCGGCGAGGCAGGCGTTCCCTTCTTCAGCATCTCCGGTTCGGACTTCGTGGAAATGTTCGTGGGTGTCGGCGCATCCCGTGTAAGAGATCTGTTTGAGGAGGCCAAGCGGCACGAGCCCTGCATCATCTTCATCGATGAGATCGATGCGGTAGCCCGCCGGCGAGGCACCGGTATGGGCGGCGGCCACGATGAGCGTGAGCAGACCCTGAACCAGCTGCTGGTTGAGATGGACGGCTTCAGCCCCAATCAGGGCATCATCGTGATGGCGGCCACCAACCGGGTGGATATCCTGGATCCTGCGATTCTTAGACCGGGACGCTTTGACCGTCAGGTGGCGGTGGGACGTCCGGACATCAAGGGCCGTGAGGAGATTCTGGCTGTTCATGCCAAGGGCAAGCCCCTGGGCGACGACGTGCATCTGGATGAGATCGCCCGGACCACGGCAGGCTTCACCGGTGCGGATCTGGAGAACCTGATGAATGAGGCTGCCATCGCAGCGGCCAAGGACGACCGGGCTTACCTGACCCAGGAGGACATCAAGGCATCCTTTATCAAGGTGGGCATCGGTACGGAGAAAAAGAGCCGGATCATGTCCGAGCGGGAGAAAAAGATTACGGCCTATCACGAGGCCGGACATGCCATCCTGTTCCATGTGCTGGAGCATGTGGGTCCGGTGCATACCATCTCCATCATCCCCACCAGCCGCGGCGCAGCGGGTTATACCATGCCGATGCCGGAGCGGGAGGAGGCCTTTGAAACCAAAAACATGATGCTGGACAATGTGGCGGTCGCTATGGGCGGACGCGTGGCGGAGGAGATGATCTTTAAGGATGTCACCACCGGCGCTTCCCAGGATATCAAGCAGGCCACGGCCATCGCCCGGAGTATGGTGACCCGGTTCGGTATGTCCGAGAAGGTGGGCCCCATCAATTACGACCAGGACGACAACGAGTTCTATGTCGGCCGGGATCTGGCACATACCAGATCCTACGGCGAACAGGTGGCGACTCTGATCGATGAAGAGGTGAAGCGGATCGTGGATGAGGCCTATGAGCGGGCTGTGACCTTGATCCATCGCTACGAGCAGGTACTGCATGACTGTGCGGCTCTGCTGCTGGAAAAGGAAAAGATCAGCGGAGAGGAGTTCGAAAAGCTCTTCCCGGCGGAATAAAAACGAAACAAAAGACGCTTTGGCGCTGCAAAGGAGCAGGCCGGGCGTCTTTTGTTGCTTTAGGCTCAGCACCTCAAACGTCGTCGGCCGGTTCGTGCCTGCATTAAACCGGCCGGCGACCGGGGATCTTTCTGTATGACTGTATGGCTGTATGACTGGTTTGGACGCCTTCATCATTCACCCTTTACCTTGGGTAAGAAATGAGATATGATGAAAATAATTATGCCCAAATGCAGGGCACGGTGAGGTTGCCGTTGACACAGAAGGCGGCAGCCAGCTGAGAATAAAGGCGATTCCGGGGAGCAGATCCCTGAACAGCAAAGAAGCGGGAGTCGCCCCGGGGAGATGACTATGAAAGACAACAGACAGAAGCATTACGATGCACTCAGCGCAGCCAAGTATGTGCTGACCATGCGTCCTGTATTTAATGAGCAGGCCTTGTTTGCCGATGAGACAGAAAACTATGTATCGCCGATGGAGCCCATGCCCGGCGAAGAGGTGACCTTCCGGTTTCGGACCGCAGCCAGCAACGTGGATGAGGTGTACCTGATCAGCGGAGCCCTGCGTGAGCGGATGCACTTTGCACAGACACGGGGCAGCTTTGATTTCTATGAACTGAAGCTGACCATGCCGGATCATCCATTCCACTATTTCTTTGAGGTCATCAGCGGACGGATGCACTGCTTTTACAACAAGCTGGGCATGACCAACGACCTGAGCGACAACCGTTCCTTCGCTGTGTGCCCCGGCTTTTCCACACCGGAGTGGGCCAAGGGAGCGGTCATGTATCAGATCATGATCGACCGTTTCTGCAACGGAGATACCGCCAACGATGTACTGGACGGCGAGTACGGCTACATCGGCCGTGTATCCCAGCGGATCACGGACTGGTATGCCCGTCCCCAGGTCTTTGACGTGCACGAGTTCTACGGCGGTGACCTGGAGGGTGTCCGCCAGAAGCTGGATTACCTGCAGGGACTGGGTGTGGATGTGATCTACTTCAATCCGCTGTTTGTATCCCCGTCGAGCCATAAATACGACACCCAGGACTACGATCACATCGATCCGCATCTGGGACGACTGAAGGTGGATCAGGGAAATCTGCTTCCCTGGGGAACGCTGGATAATGCAGCCTCCAGCCGCTACATTAACCGGGTGACCCGGCAGGAGAATCTGGACAGTGCCAATGCCATGTTTGCCAGCCTGGTGGCGGAATGCCATCGGCGGGGGATCCGCGTGATCCTGGACGGTGTGTTCAATCACTGCGGTTCCTTTAACAAGTGGCTGGATCGTGAGCGAATCTATGAAGGCCAGGAGGGCTATGAGCCCGGTGCCTATATCAGCGGGGACAGCCCCTACCGGGACTTTTTCCACTTTACCAATGAGCATGAGTGGCCCTACAACCCCTATTATGACGGCTGGTGGGGACACAGCACCCTGCCGAAGCTGAACTATGAAGCCTCGGAAAAGCTGGAGGAATATGTGCTGGATATTGCGGCCAAGTGGGTATCGCCGCCCTACAATGTGGACGGCTGGCGCCTGGACGTGGCGGCGGATCTGGGTCACAGCCCACAGTATAATCACGCCTTCTGGAAGAAGTTCCGCAAGCGTGTCAAGGAAGCCAATCCGGAGGCCATCATTCTGGCGGAGCATTACGGTGATGCCGGTGACTGGCTGGACGGCAGTGAGTGGGATACCGTCATGAACTATGACGCCTTCATGGAGCCGCTGACCTGGTTCTTCACGGGTATGGAGAAGCATTCCGAGCATTATAACGAGGGACTCCGGGGCAATGCGGACTTTTTCCGGGACTGCATGCGCCGGAATATGGCTGTCTTTCGGGCCCCGTCACTGCAGGTGGCTATGAACGAGCTGAGCAACCATGATCACTCCCGGTTCCTGACCCGAACCAACCGCAAGACCGGCCGTATGGAGCATTATGACTACGACGCCGCATCGGATGGCGTACGTCCGGCCGTGATGCGGGAAGCGGTTCTGATGCAGATGACCTGGCCGGGGGCGCCGACCCTGTACTACGGTGATGAGGCCGGTGTCTGCGGCTTTACGGATCCGGACAACCGCCGGACCTACCCCTGGGGAAGAGAGGACCAGGCGCTGCTGGACTACCATCGTGCGGCCATCCGGCTGCACAAAGCGCATCCGGTCTTTACCCACGGCTCGCTGGTCTTCCTGCACGGAGACTACAACATTCTGGCCTATGGCCGCTTTGGCCGGGGCGAGAAGCTGGTGGTCATCTTCAACAACAATGAAGAGGAGCGGACCATCACGCTGCCGGTACTGCCCGGTGAGATCGAGGACGGAACCGT
>JAUNDD010000004.1:0-24057 GCA_030526245.1 Lachnospiraceae bacterium | reverse complement strand
AGAGGAGCAAAGATATGAAGATTGTAGTACTGGCTGGCGGAACCAGCACAGAACGGAGCATTTCCATCGTGTCGGGCACCCAGGTGGCCAAAGCCCTGCAGGGCCGCGGACATCAGGTGGTTCTGGTGGACGTGTTTGCCGGTCTGGAGGGAGCAGATCCCGCCACGGCTTTTGATGGCGTCTGCGATGTGGAAGCAGCAGCGCAGTATATGAAGAGCTTTGATGAAAAGATCGAGAGCATGAAGGGACGCCGCGTGTTCTTTGGACCGAAGGTGCTGGAGCTTTGCAGCGCCGCCGATTGTGTATTTATGGCCCTGCACGGTGCCAACGGCGAGGATGGAAAGATCCAGGCTGCTTTTGACCTGCTGGGTATTCGCTATACGGGCTGCGGCTATCTGGGCAGTGCCCTGGCGATGGATAAGGACATGACCAAGCAGATCTTCCGTCAGAATGGCGTGTCCACACCGGCTGGTATCTCGATCCGCCGGGGCGAGGAGCTGCTGGCAGCGGATGAGAACGGTGTAGGACTGCCCTGCGTGGTCAAGCCGGCCTGCGGCGGTTCCAGCGTGGGTGTGGCCATTGCCCGCACGCAGGAGGAATACAGGCAGGCGGCACAGTCCGCCTTTGATTACGAGGATGTGCTGATCGTGGAGCAGTATGTCAGCGGACGCGAGTTTTCCGTGGGTGTGATCGATGAGGAGGTCTACCCGGTGATCGAGATCGCTCCCATCGAGGGCTTCTACGATTACACCAACAAGTATAAGGCGGGCTCCACCATTGAGACCTGTCCGGCGCTGCTGACACCGGAGGAGACCGGTCGGATGCAGCAGCTGGCGCTGGATGCGTACCATGCCCTGCACCTGAGCGGCTATGGACGGATGGATGTGATGATGAACGAGCAGGGAGAGATGTTCTGTCTGGAAGCGAATACGCTGCCGGGCATGACCCCCACCAGTCTGCTGCCTCAGGAGGCGGCTGCGGTAGGCATGGATTTTGCATCCCTGTGTGAGAAGCTGATCGAGGTGTCATTATGAAGGGACTGACGATGCGGACGCTGGCGGAGGCCTGCGGCGGTATTTTATTTACCGGAGAAAATCCGGCAGAGGCGGACCGGGAGATCGAGTCCATCACCACGGACAGCCGCCGGGCGGAGCCGGGCTGCGTTTTTGCGGCGATCCCGGGAGAGCGGACGGATGGACATCTGTACATCCCCCAGGTCTGTGAAAAGGGAGCCGCCGGTGTGATCGCCGAGCGGGAGGTGCCGGGTGTGCGCGGCTGCTGGATCCGGGTGAACAATACCATCCGGGCTCTGGGGGATATCGCCCAGTTCTACCGTCAGAATCTGGGGATCCCGGCGGTAGGTGTTACCGGCAGTGTGGGCAAGACCAGCACGAAGGAGACCCTGGCGGCGGTGCTGAATCAGAAATACCGCACCCTGAAGACCGCTGGAAACTTCAATAACGACCTGGGCCTGCCTCTGACGATTTTCCGGCTGCAGCCGGAGGATGAGATGGCGGTGTTGGAGATGGGCATCAACCATTTCGGAGAGATGCACCGTCTGGCGCAGATCGCCCGGCCGGACATCTGCGTGATCACCAACATCGGAGAATGCCATCTGGAGTATCTGGGAAACCGGGACGGCGTGCTGGCAGCCAAATCCGAGATCTTTGATTACCTGAACGGAAAGGGCCACATCGTCTTAAACGGCTGCGATGACAAGCTGGTGCAGATCCGGGAAGCCAACGGCGTGAAGCCGGTGTTCTTCGGTATCGCCGGCGAGGAGGCACCGGGCTGTCCGGGTCTGGATGTATGGGCGGATCAGCTGCAGCCCCTGGGTCTGAAGGGCATTGCCTGCCGGATCCATGCGAAGAGCGGAAGCTTTGAGGTGACGGTGCCGATCCCCGGAAAGCACATGGTGATGAATGCGCTGGCGGCCGCGGCTGTGGGTGTGATCTGCGGCCTGAGCAGCGACCAGATCAAAGCCGGCATCGAAAGCCTGCAGAGTGTGGGCGGACGGTTCAATCTGATCGAAGCCAATGGGCTGACCATCGTAGACGACTGCTATAATGCCAACCCCATGTCCATGACGGCTTCGCTGGGCATTATGAAGGATGCGGACGGCGTGAAGCGCAAGGTGGCCATTCTGGGTGATATGGGTGAGCTTGGCAGTGACGAGATCGCCATGCACGAAAAGGTGGGCGCCGTGGCGGCCGGCAGCGGACTGGATCTTCTGATCACCGTGGGTCGTCTGAGTACCCATCTGGCAGCGGCCTGCCGGGACAAGGCGCCGGAGGTGGCCAATCTTCATTTCGATACACTGGAGGAGCTGTTTGAGCAGATCGATCAGCTCATTGTTCCCGGTGACGCGGTGCTGGTGAAGGCATCCCACAGTATGCAGTTTGACCGGATCGTGAACCGGCTGAAGGAGTAGTAGTACATGATCATTATCGCAGGGCTGGGAAATCCCGGCCGACAGTATGAAAACACCCGCCATAACTGCGGCTTTAAGGCCCTGGATATCCTGGCGGACAGACATAACATTACCGTGAGCAGCGACAAGTTCCGGGCTCTTACCGGTAGCGGTTTCATCGGCGGCAAAAAGGTGCTGCTGATGAAGCCCCAGACCTTTATGAACCTGAGCGGAGAGAGCATCCGGGCGGCCTGCCAGTTTTACCAGGTGGATGTGGAGAGCGAGCTCATCGTGATGTACGACGATATCTCGCTGGATCCGGGCCAGCTCCGGGTGCGGGCCAAGGGAAGTGCCGGCGGACATAACGGCATGAAAAACATCATCGCCCAGCTGGGAACAGACAAGTTCCCCCGGATCAAGATCGGTGTGGGGGCCAAGCCGGTGGGCATGGACCTGGCCGATTACGTGCTGGGACGCTTCCCGCTCAGCGAGGGCGCGGATATGATCGACGCCTTTGACCGGGCCGCCCGGGCTGCCCAGGAGATCGTGGAGGGCGATATTGCCGAGGTGATGAACCGCTACAACCGGAAGGACTGAGCGGAGTCAGACTGTAAGGAGGAAAAGGATGAAAGCATTTCGTGCTCCCATGAGAGAACTGGGAGAGTTTGAACAGATCTGCCATGCCCTGAAGGAAGGAAAGGGACTTGTTCAGATCAGCGGCTGTATCGGTTCGCAGAAATCCCAGCTGATCGACAGTCTGGGAGCTGGGGCAAAGGTGCGGCTCATCCTGGCGGAAAACGACCTGAAGGGGCGTGAAATATACGAAAACTATAAACTCTTTGACCGGAAGGTAATGTACTTTCCGGCCAGAGATTTTATTTTTTTCCAGGCAGATGTCCACAGTAATGAGCTGGAACAGCAGCGAATGAAGGTCTGGCGTGCCCTGGCCTGCGGGGAGGACTGCACCATCGTCATGCCGGTGACGGCCTGCATGAATCATCTGATGCCCTTTGGGGAGTGGAAGAAACGAATCCGTCTCCTGGAAAGCGGCATGACCTTTGACCTGGAATTCTGGAAGAGAGAGCTGGTGGAGCTTGGCTATGAACGGACAGCCCAGGTGGAGACACCGGGCACCTTTGCGGTCCGGGGCAGCATCGTGGATGTCTTTTCCCTGACGGAGGATAATCCGATCCGGATCGACCTGTGGGGCGATGAGATCGACAGCATCAAGAGCTTCGATCCGGCTTCCCAGCGCACCATTGAGACTCTGGAGGAAGCGTACATCTACCCGGCCAGGGAGCTTGTCCTGACCGAGGGGATCGTGGAAAAGGCGCTGAAAAAGATCGAGGCGGAGGCGAAGGCGCAGGAGACCCGGTTCCGCGACCGGGCCATGAACGAGGAGGGGCATCGCACCCGGCTCATCGCCGCCGATTGCCGGGACCGGCTCACCGGCGGTATCGACGGATCCGGTCTGGATTCCTTTATTGACTATTTCTATCCCCGGACCGTGTCATTTCTGGATGCGCTGCCGGAGAATACACTGCTGTTCCTGGACGAGCCGAACCGGCTGATGGAAGCGGCGGAGGCGGCGGAGCTGGAGTTTGTGGAGAGCATGCAGCAGCGTCTGGCCAAGGGCTATGTGCTGCCGGGGCAGACGGGACTTCTCTACCCGGCCCGGCAGGTGGCTGCCGAACTGTCCTCCCGGGCCGGAGCCGCCCTCTGCGGTCTGGATATCAACAAGGCGGACTGGCAGATCGGCCGGCAGTTTTCCCTGTCGGTACAGGGCGTCAGCTCCTACAACAGCAGCTTTGAGATGCTGGTTCGGGAGCTGGAAAAGTGGAAGAGCCGGCATTACCGGGTCATTCTTTTGTGCGCCTCCCGGACCAGAGGTCAGCGTCTGGCCCAGGATCTGACGGATCTGGGCGTGATCTCATTCTATTCCGAGGATCCGGAGCGGGTGCTGCAGCCGGGAGAGATCATGGTGACCCACGGCAGTGCCCATCGGGGCTACGAGTATCCCCTGATCCGCTTTGCGGTGCTGACGGACAGTGACATCTTCGGCAAGGAACCCCGGAAGCGCCGGGCACGGCAGAAACGCTATGAGGGCATTGCCATCAGCAGCTTTACGGAGCTGTCGGTGGGCGATTACGTGGTGCATGAAAGCCACGGCCTGGGAGTGTTCTGCGGCATCGAAAAGATGGAAGTGGACCGGGTGATCAAGGATTACATCAAGATCGAGTACGCCGGCGGCAGTCATCTGTATGTGCCGGTCACCAATCTGGACGTGATCCAGAAGTATGCCGATTCGGATGCGAAAAAACCGAAGCTGAACAAGCTGGGCGGGCAGGAATGGACCAGGACCAAAAGCCGAGTCCGGGGCGCGGTGCGGGAGATTGCCCGGGAGCTGGTGGAGCTGTATGCGGTGCGTCAGAAGAAAGAGGGTTTTGTATACGGGCCGGATACGGTCTGGCAGCGGGAATTCGAGGAGCTCTTCCCCTTTGAGGAGACGGACGATCAGCTGACGGCCATCGAGGATACCAAAAAGGACATGGAGAGCACGAAGATCATGGACCGGCTGGTGTGCGGAGATGTGGGCTTCGGCAAGACCGAGGTGGCTATCCGTGCCGCTTTCAAAGCGGCCCAGGAGAGCAAGCAGGTGGCCTATCTGGCCCCCACCACGATCCTGGCCCAGCAGCATTACAATACCTTCGTGCAGCGCATGGCCGGTTATCCGGTAAACATCGAGCTGATGTGCCGGTTCAAGACCTCGGCGGAGCAGAAGAAGACGGCGGAGAAGCTGGCGGCCGGCAAGGTGGACATCGTCATCGGTACCCACCGGCTACTGTCCAAGGATGTGAAATTCAAGGACCTGGGTCTGCTGATCGTGGATGAGGAGCAGCGCTTTGGCGTGACCCACAAGGAAAAGATCAAGCAGATGAAAAAGAACGTGGATGTGCTGACCCTGACGGCGACGCCCATTCCCCGGACCCTGCATATGAGTCTGATCGGAATCCGGGATATGAGCGTGCTGGAGGAGGCGCCCCAGGACCGTACCCCCATCCAGACCTTTGTCATGGAGTACAACGAGGAGCTGGTGCGGGAGGCCATCAGCCGGGAGCTGGCCCGCAATGGTCAGGTCTACTACGTGTACAACCGGGTCAATACCATCATGGATATGACCGACCGGCTGCAGAAGCTGATGCCCCAGGCCCGCATCGCCTATGCTCACGGGCAGATGAAGGAGCGGGAGCTGGAGGACATCATGGTGGATTTCATCAACGGCGAGATCGATGTGCTGGTGACCACCACCATCATTGAGACCGGTCTGGACATCGCCAACGCCAATACCATGATCATCCACGATGCGGATACCCTGGGTCTGTCCCAGCTGTATCAGCTGCGGGGCCGGATCGGCCGGTCTACCCGCACCTCCTATGCCTTCCTGATGTACCGGCGGAACAAGGTGCTGCGGGAGGTGGCGGAGAAGCGTCTGGCGGCGATCCGTGAGTTTACGGAGCTTGGCAGCGGCTTTAAGATTGCCATGCGCGACCTGGAGATCCGGGGTGCCGGCAATCTGCTGGGCAGTGAGCAGCACGGACATATGGAGGCGGTGGGCTACGACCTGTACTGCAAGATGCTCAATGAATCCGTGCTGGAGGCCAAGGGTGAGCGGCCGGTGCAGGAGGAATTTGAGACCAGCTTTGACGTGGTGCTGGATGCCTACATCCCGGACCGCTATATCTCCAACGAGAATCAGAAGCTGGACATCTACAAGCGGATCTCCGGCATCCAGGGCCAGGAGGATTACGATGATATCCTGGATGAGCTTATCGATCGTTTCGGAGAGCCGCCCAAATCCGTCATGAACCTGATGCTGGTGGCGAAGCTGCGGGCCCTGGCCCACAGCGTGTATCTGACGGCGGTGGAGCAGAAGGGCGACGAGCTGCGTTTTCTGTTCTATGCCAAAGCCCGGATCGATGCCTCCCGGATCGGGGAATTCACCCGCCAGTGGCACGGCCGCATGAGCTTCCGGGCCGCCGGAACGCCGGGGCTGTACTATGCGCTGAAGAAGACCTCCGGTGTGGTCAGCGAGAATGCGATGGACCGGATCGGCGAGGTGCTGGAGAAGATGCAGGTGCTGGTGCTGCCGGAGTAGAGCGGTCTTGTGCCGCACAAGCGGCAAAATCCAGAGAATCACAGGCCAAAATCCTATTGCTGCAGATCGTATTCGCGAAGCGAACAGGATGGAGCGGATGCCATCGTACGAAGCACGAATTGGAAAGCGGACCGGGGGATAACAGTTGCATCGGGGGGCTAAACAGGCTATAATACAAAGTCAGACGCTCCATCGAGCGAAACGAGCGTATCCAAATATCCGAAGGCCGCAGGCCTTACGATGAATACAGGAGGAAACACATCATGACCAAACATACGAGAAAAGCGGCAGCACTTTCTCTTTGCGCCGTGCTGGCCACGTCGGCTCTGACCGGCTGCTCAGGCGAAAAGAAGGCAGATCCGGGCAAGGCTGTGATCACGCTGAAGGACGGCGGACAGCTGACTCTGGGAGAAGCCAATATGATCTTCCGCTATGATCAGGCCCAGTTTGAAAACGGTATCGGTTCCTTTATCCGTTCCTACTACGGAGACATCTGGAACAGCGATATCACCGGCAGCGGCCAGGCTTACGGCGAGATCTTCAAGGAAGACGAGCTGGAGACCATGGAAAAGCTTCTGCTGGTAGAAAACCATGCAGCTGAGTACGAGGCTGAGCTGACCGAAGAAGAGAAGGCACAGATCGAGGAAGCGGCCACCGCATTCCTGTCTGCCAACACACCGGCTGTTATCGAAAAGATGAACGCTGACAAGGCCAATGTGGTTCGTATGCTGGAGCTGCAGACCATGAAGGCCAAGGCTGAGGTGTACATGGTCAAGGATGTGGACACGGAGGTTTCGGACGAGGAAGCGGCTCAGCGTATCGTTAAGTACGTTTCCTTCACGCCCAGCACCGAGGAAGAGACCGAGGCTGCAACCGAGGAGATCACCGAGAGCGCATCTGAAAGCGGCGAGTCGGTAGCTGAGGAAGCCGGTATGGAAGCAGAAACGGCAGCCGTTGTATCTGAAACAGAAGTGAAGACCCAGTCGGCCGATGTGGAAGAGGCATCGGAAGCAGCCGGTGAGTCTGTGGCAGAAGCTGCGGATGGTCAGAGCGAGGCCCTGACGGAGGCGGAGACCGAAGAGGTGGATCCGGCTATGGCACAGGCCCGTGCAGAGGCACTGGCAGCAGCTCAGGCATTCCTGGCCAAGGTTCAGGCCGGCGAGGACTTTGCGGTTCTGGCTGAGGAAGAGGCAGCAGCTTCCGAGCATGTTCTGACCTCTGATTACACCTTCGGTGATAACGACACCTACCCGGATGCTGCCATTATTGAAGCAACCAGGGGTCTGGAGGATGGAACGCTGGTTGACCACGTTGTGGAAGCAAACGGCAACTACTATGTTCTGTATGTAACGGATGCTTTCAACGAGGAAGCCACCGAAACAGAAAAGACCAACATCGTCAACACCCGCAAGACCGAGAAGATCCAGTCTGTTTACGAGGATCTGATGGAAGCGGCTGAGTTTACCGTTGACGGTGAGCTCTGGGGCGATATCATTTTCGACGTTGAGTTTACGCAGGAGACTCAGGCTGAAGAGGCTGCCGAGAGCGTGACCGAGGCTGCAGAGGCTGTGACCGAAGCAGTGGAGAACGCAAGCGAGGCTGCCAGTGAAGCAGTGGAGAGCGTAGCTGAGCTGGCCGGTACCATGGATACCGAGGCTGTAACCGAATAAAGTAAAGAGGGAGCTGCCGCAGCAATGCGGTGGCTCTTTTTTGCTGTCTGAAGCTATGAATGTGTCAAGGGCGCAGACCATACCTGAGGTCGCTCGCGAATGCTCGTTTCCTGCTGCTTGCACGCGCCTATTTGAGCAGGCTCCCGACAACTCGCTTCGCTCAGACAAGTCTCCGCCTGCTCAGCTAACGTGCTTCGCAGCGACGGAAGCCTCGCCAGTGCTCGCTTTCCCTCAGGTATTGGCCCTGCGCCCGCGCACCTCGTCGCGCGCCTTTGCAGAATCTGTACCTGAACTGTTTCAAAAAGCAAGGCTTGACGGGAGCAGGGATACATGGTAGAGTTTCTGTGTTGTTTTAGCATGGCAGAGTGCTAACACAAAGAAGTTGCAAGTGTATGGCGAGATCATAATAACGAAAGAGGTAATAGATATGAAAAAATTCGCAGTTTGTGCAGCAACCATGATGGCAGCCGGTGCTATGGCCGCAGCCGCTTTTGCAGCTCCCACCGTTAACGAGGGACAGCTGGTCGTTGGTTTTGATGCGGAGTACCCGCCCTACGGTTACATGGATGAGAACGGTGAGTACACCGGTTTTGACCTGGAGCTGGCTCAGGCTGTCTGCGATCTGGAAGGCTGGGAGCTGGTTAAGACTCCGATCGACTGGGATATGAAGGATCAGGAGCTCAACACCGATAAGATCGACTGCATCTGGAACGGTTTCACCATGACCGGACGTGAAGAGGAATACACCTGGTCGGTTCCGTATGTTGACAACAGCCAGGTGATCGTTGTTTCCGAGGCATCTGCCATCACGGATCTGGCTGGTCTGGCTGGCAAGGTGGTTGGTGTTCAGGCTGACTCTGCTGCTTTGGCTCTGCTGGAGGACGAGGAAGGTCAGAAGGAGCTGGCTGATACCTTTGCTATGCTGCAGCAGTTCAAGGATTACAACACCGGTTTCGCTGAGCTGGAGATGGGCTCCATCGATGCGTTGGCTATGGACGTTGGAGTTGCACAGTATCAGATCAAGGGCCGTGAGGGCTATGTGATCCTGGACGAGACTCTGAATGCTGAGCAGTATGCCGTAGGCTTCAAGCTTGGCAACGAAGAGCTTTGCGATATCATCAACGAGGATCTGGCTATCCTGGTAGCAGATGGAACCTTCGATGAGCTGGCTGAAAAGTATGAGCTGTCCGATATGGTCTGCCTTAACGTTGAGGTTGAAGAAGAGGCAGCTACCGAGTAATGACCGGTTGGCAATAAGCTGACAGACAAAAGGGCCGTACCTTTTGAAGAGTGTTTCAGATTAAAAATTCAGATACTGTAACGAATGCCGCCCCGGCTTTGCCGGGACGGCTTGTGTATTGATTAAGCAAAAGTGACTTGAGGAGAATTATGAGCATATCCGTAATGCTGCAAATGCTGGCGGGAGGTATGGTGAAGTCGGCGGAGATCTTTCTGCTGACGCTGCTGTTCTCGCTTCCGCTGGGTCTGATCGTGTCCTTTGGACGCATGTCAAAAAATCCGATCATTCGAACCATTACCAAGCTGTATATTTCTGTCATGCGCGGAACGCCGCTGATGCTGCAGCTGATGGTCGTCTACTTTGGACCGTACTATCTGTTCCATGTCAATTTTGGAAGCAACTACCGGTTTGTGGCCATCATCATTGGCTTCTCCGTGAATTACGCAGCGTATTTTGCGGAGATCTATCGTTCCGGTATCGAATCCATGCCGGCGGGACAGTACGAGGCGGCTCAGATGCTGGGCTATTCCCCGGCGGCCACCTTTGTTAAGATCATCCTGCCTCAGGTGGTAAAGCGGATCCTGCCGTCCATCACCAATGAGGTGATCACTCTGGTCAAGGATACCTCCCTCAGCTTTGCGCTGTCCTATGCGGAGATGTTTACCCTGGCCAAGCAGATCGCAGCGGCACAGACCTCGTTCATGCCCTTTGTGATCGCAGCTGTTTTCTATTATGTATTCAATCTGATCGTGGCTGTTGTGATGGAAAAGATCGAGGATAGCCTGCGGTACTACAACTGACGTGAGGAGACATCAACATGAAGCTTTTAGAAGTAAAAAATGTGAAGAAATCCTTTGACGGACTGGATG
The DNA here is from genome assembly GCA_030526245.1 of Lachnospiraceae bacterium. Lineage (GTDB taxonomy): Bacteria > Bacillota > Clostridia > Lachnospirales > Lachnospiraceae > Merdiplasma. The sequence continues at coordinate 13,712 of JAUNDD010000004.1, read as the reverse complement.
TACTGAAGGATATTTCGCTTTCGGTGGAGGAGGGTGAGATCCTCTCCATCATCGGCCCCTCCGGTTCCGGTAAGTCCACGCTGCTGCGTTGTGCTACCATGCTGGAGACCATGGACCAGGGTGAGATCCGCTACATGGATGAAAAAGCAGCCTGGGTGGATGCCAACGGACAGTATGTTATGCTGAAAGGGGAGAAGGGCCGGAAGGTGCGGTCCTGCTACGGACTGGTATTCCAGAACTTCAATCTCTTTCCTCATTACAGCGTGATGAAAAACCTGACGGATGCGCCTTTGCATAATCAGAAGCGGGACAAGCAGGAGGTATATGCCCAGGCCCGTGATCTGCTGGCCAAGATGGGGCTGTCGGATAAAGAGGACGCCTATCCCTGTCAGCTGTCCGGCGGACAGTGCCAGCGTGTGGCCATTGCCCGTGCGCTGATGCTGAACCCGAAGATCCTGTTCTTCGATGAGCCGACCTCGGCGCTGGATCCGGAGCTGACCGGCGAGGTGCTGAAGGTGATCCGTTCGCTGGCGGATCTGGACATCGCCATGGTGATCGTTACCCATGAGATGGCCTTTGCACGGAGTATCTCTGATCGCGTCATTTTCATGGACAAGGGCGTGGTTGCTCTGGAAGGAACACCGGAGGAGGTGTTCGGAGCAGATCACAGCCGTATGCAGGAATTCCTTGGCAAGCTGAGTCAGGAAGAGGAATAAGGACTGCAGCCCATGTAAATTGCCTGTCGGCAATGGGCTGCACTTGCAGTCACGCTCCTCGCGGAGCATGACGTATTAAAATAGGACTGCACTTGCAGTCACGCTCCTTGCGGAGCATGACGTGTGCCGCTTTGGTCGAAGGCTTTTGCATTGGCAGAAGCTCTTTGGTCAGAGCGGTTTTTTGATTCAAAGATTACGTCTATGGTTCATTCAGTGAACGTCAGCTCTTGAAACTGTATTGCATAAGTGTCCCAACCACCTTGCGGAATGGAATTGCCTGAATTGTGGTGATAAAGTCAATAGTGCATTTATGCTTGCAAAAATCAGGGGGATAAGAGTACAATTAACGTTAATGTCCAGATTTAGGTACTCCATTCCATGAAAGGGATGGTGTGAAAGGTAGATCTGAGACCAGATATCTAAGAACAGATTCAGTATAACGATAGAGAAAGTGGTGGAATTATGACAAAGATCGATATTATCTCCGGCTTCCTGGGAGCCGGAAAAACAACTCTGATCAAGAAGCTGATCCAGGAGGCTTTTGCCGGACAGAAGATCGTTCTGATCGAGAATGAGTTTGGTGAGATCGCTGTCGACGGCGGTTTCTTAAAGGATGCCGGTGTGAATATTACCGAGATGAATTCCGGCTGCATCTGCTGCTCCCTGGTGGGAGATTTCGGTGAAGCCCTGCGTCAGGTAATGGAGCAGTTCGCTCCGGAACGCATCATCATCGAGCCCTCCGGTGTCGGCAAGCTTTCGGATGTACGCCGCGCGGTAGAAAATGTGGCAGCGGACTGCGATATTCAGATCAACAGCCTGACGGCAGTCTGCGATGCCATGAAGGTTAAAATGTATATGCGCAACTTCGGCGAGTTCTACAACGATCAGGTAGAAAGTGCCGGCACCATCATCCTGAGCCGTACCCAGAAGCTCAATGCTGAAAAGCTGGAGCAGGTAGCAGATCTGCTGCATGAGAAGAACCCGAAAGCGATCGTGGTCACCACTCCCTGGGACGACCTGGGCGGTGAGCAGCTTCTGTCTGCCATGGAACACAGCGTGTCGCTGGCAGAGGAACTGATGGCTGAGGTGGAGCACCATCATCATGAGCATGGCGAAGAGTGCACCTGCGGCTGCCACGACCACGAGCATGACCATGAGCATCATGATCATGAGCACCATCACCACGAGCATGGCGAGGAGTGCACCTGCGGCTGCCATGATCATGAGCACGGACATCATCATCACCATCATGCAGACGAGGTCTTCACCAGCTGGGGCCGGGAGACCACGAAGTGCTTCACGAAGGAAGCCCTGGAGCAGATCCTGCTTACGCTGGATGAGGGAAGCTGCGGCATGATCCTGCGTGCCAAGGGTATGCTGCCGTCCGGTGACGGTACCTGGATCTATTTTGACATGGTACCGGGTGAATTCGAACTGCGTGACGGCGCTCCGGATTACACCGGTCGTCTGTGCGTGATCGGTTCGAAGCTGGATGAAGGGAAGCTGGCTGAGCTGTTCGGTGTATAATCGACGCTGGTGTTTTGAGGCGGGGGAACGACCATACCCCGACAATATGAAATGTATGTTATCTGGCGGTTGCTCTCCGATGTACACGTAATGAGCGGGGGCGACTGCCGGGATTTAGAGAGGATAAACTATGTTAGAAGTACCGGTATATCTGATTACTGGTTTCCTGGAGAGCGGAAAGACCACCTTTATCGATGAGGTGCTGTCCTCCCAGGATTTTGCGGACGGAGAGAGAACGATCCTGCTGGTATGTGAAGAGGGCGAAGTGGAGTATGATGCCAAAGAACTTTCCCGCCACAACATCGAGATCGTGACTGTTGAAAATGAAGAGGATCTGACGGTCTCCTTCCTGGAGCAGTGCCATAAGAAGTACAAGCCCCGCCGTGTCTTTGTGGAGTTTAACGGTCTTTGGGATCCGAAGCGTTTTGTGGAGGAACTGCTTCCGCGTCGCTGGCAGGTGGTCCAGGTGATCATGCTGGTAGACGGCAGCACCTTTGAGGTGTATCTGAACAATATGCGCGGCATTCTGGGCAATATGTTTGCTCTGACAGAGCTGGTCATCTTTACCAGATGTAATCCGGAGATGCCGCTGCAGAAGTATCGCCGTGCCGTGAAGGCTGTCAATCCGGCCGCCATGCTGTCCTTTGAGGACGATGAGGGTGAGCAGATCGAGCTGGGCAAGGAGCAGCCGCCCTATGATCTGAATGCAGAGGTGATCGAGATCGACGATGTGGATTTCGGTCTCTGGTTCCTGGATATGACCGACAATCCGGATCGCTACGATGGAAAGACGGTCAGATTTATCGGCAAGGTCATGACCAACCGCCGACTGGGGGACAATGTGTTTGTGCCGGGCCGTAATGCCATGACCTGCTGCGCGGATGATATCCGTTTCATCGGCTATGTCTGCAAGTCCTCCCACGTGAAGGAGCTGACACCGAAGCAGTGGCTGGAAGTGACGGCTGAGGTGAAGTATGAATACTCGCCGGCTTATGGCGAGGAGGGGCCGATCCTGTATGCAAAGCATCTGAAATCGGTGGAAGCACCCAAGGATGAGCTGGTGTACTTTAACTAAATAAGATTTCCGAAAGTGTCATGGCCTAATGTGGCAATTTTTCGTTTTTTTGTTCTGCAATTGGTATGATGGATTCATCAGAAGTAACAAAAGCAGTTACAAAGAAACGGAGGAAAAGCTATGTTGAAAAAGAAACGGATGCGCAGGCATGTTTTCGGACTGCTGATGATCACTTGTATGTTGGTGGTTCTCTCCCTGGGGCAGGCCCTTGCTGGCGAGGGAACGATCACCAAAACGGACGACCAGAGTGTGGATAAGAGTACCACCAAAGTGGTGGCTATTTTGAAATCCGAGGGGCTGGATCCCGAGATCAATGTCAACGTTTATGAATCCGGTCCGCATAAAGTAGCATATGCGAACCCTGTAAATAATTACATGATGTCGCTCGTCCAGGAGGCTCAGCAGGCATTGGCCGTTTTCGCCAAACTGTATGAAGAAAGTGATCAATACAAAAATCTGTACTATTTCGGGCAAGTGAGGACGGACGATACGACCGGTTCCTATGACAACCGAACCTATTCATGGGTAAACGACGATGGAAACGACGATTACATTTTGATCGGCGATTCGGATTACCAGGGCAGTGTTGGCGGCCAGGGAAATCGCCATATGCTCATCACCGGAGATTATGCGAAAAAAACGGTCATCACCATCACCGGGATCATGAAGGTAAAAAAGGATGAGGAGTCAAAGCCGGAGCAGACCGTAAAACCGTCCACGCCCAGCACACCCGCGCCCACTCCCGAACTGACGGAGCAGCAGATTACTTCCACCGCCAACGATGAGGATATGAAGACCTCTTCTTTCCAGAAATTCTGTCTGAAGCAGAAGAAGGCATCCAAAAACAGCATCACCATTTCCTGGAAGAAGGTATCCGGTGCCGCGTTCTATACCGTCTATGGTGCCCGCTGCGGAAGCAAGTATCAGAAGATCGCAGAGACTTCCGCCACGTCCTTTACTCAGAAGAAATTAAAAAAGGCCAGCTTCTATAAATACTTTGTGGTTGCCAACAAACGGGTCAACGGAAAACCGGTGATCACCGCTTCTTCCAAGACCGTGCACATCACTACTTCCGGCGGTAAGAACGGCAACGCGAAAGCGGTTTCGATCAGCAAGACCAAGAAAATCAAAAACACGAAAAAGCTGACCTTAAAGAAGGGACAGGCCGTGTCCATCAAGGCGACTGAGACCAAAGGGACGCTGAAGCTGCGGCGTCATGTCGGTATCCGTTACGAGTCTTCGAACACCGCCGTCGTTACGGTGGATAAAAAAGGAAAGTTACAGGCTAAGAACAAGGGCAGTGCCACCATTTATGTTTACGCACAGAACGGTGTGTATAAGACGATGAAGGTCACTATCAAATAAGCGGTCCAAAATAGCGGCAGTGGCAGTTCATTGTGTGAGCTGCAATGCTTTTGGCGCTGCTGTTAGCGATAAGAGCGAAAAGCCCCTGGCTTTAGCCATGGGGAGCAGTCAGAAATGCCCCTGAGGCGACAGTTGTCACCTCAGGGGCATCATTTCTTTTGATTAATGGATCTAAACCGGTCTGAACGCCTCAGACCGGTTTTATTATACCCGCCCCAAAACCACTGCGACAAGGTTACCCGGGGCAGATCACTTTACGGTCACCTTAATTTTGGTTGAGATTCCATTCTGTGCAAAAACATATAGTTCACACACACCTCTTGCCATTCCCTTGATGACTCCTTTTTTATCCACCGACGCTACGGCCGGGTTTGAAGACTCAAACCGAAGGGACGAATGCTTCTTGATCCGCTTATCCTTTTGAACCTGCACGGCTTTGATCTTGGCGGAGCCACTTTTTGCCAGCGTATATCTGGAAAGCTTCTTTTTGGTCTTTCCGATCTGCTGAACTTTTACGCTCTTTGGATTTCCGACAGAACCACCGCTGGTCGCAATGTGCAGTGTGCGCGAAGCGGCAAGCGTCACTTTCGCCTGGCCCACCTGTTTATATGCGGCAACGATGTACTTATAGTACGTTCCCTTTTTCAGCTTTTTCTGCGTGTAGCTGGTTTGTCCGGCGGTCAGTGTTGCCGCCATCTTCAGCTTTCTGGTCTTTCCGCATTGATTTGCATAGACGATATATCCGTCGGCTCCGCTTACCTTATTCCACTTTATCGTGATCGATGACGTCTTGGCTTTGGATTGCCTTGCCTGCAGCTTCACATAGCTGCTGCCCGAAACATCTGCATCTGTATTGTTCAAAGCTGTCAGCTTTTGCGGTGACAAAGCAAACACATCTCTGGAAAGCTGATACCGCTCTGCCACATCCAGAATCCGATCGGCTGTTGTCGTATCGACCTGATACGCTGACACGGCATCCGAAACCTTGATCCCTGTTGAGGTTGCCGGTTTCCTGTAAGAAGGATTGACGGTCTTACATCCATATTCGCAATACTGGACCGCTGAACTTGTATACTTATGCGGCTTAATCTGGATGTCCCGTCCCTTTTCGATCAGTTCGCCGCAGACCGAGCAGACCGTATCGGCTTCTTTTCCTTTGCTCGTACAGGTGGCCGCCGTTGCTGTCCGCTCATCTTTGACAGGAGTATGGCTGTGCTCGGTTGAAGGAGTGCTTTTCTTTTCGATGACCACACTTTTTCCATTCATGGATCCATCCGTAACAACCAATCCCGAAGCAAGCGAAATCTTGCTAAGGTTCGTTACCTGTTCCGGACCTGCTGCCGTCAGCTTCCCGGCCTGCATGTCCAGTTCAGCTTCGGACCCCGCTGTATTGGCTCCTTCCACAGCGTATTTTGTATCGGATGTCAGATTTACCGTACCGGATTTGATCTGAAGGATACTTCCCTGATCATCTGCAGTTTCACCCAGGCAGATCGCCGATCCGGATGAATGTACGGTCACCTCGCTGTCTCCATCCACAAACACGCCACTTTTATTGACCGCCATACCATAGTAACCCGCCGTTATCCTTCCGGTTACCTGGATGTTTACCTTGACCTTATCCAGGTACAAGCCGGAAAATGCATGGAGACCGGTTGCAAAGGAACGTATAGCAATCGAGCATCCTTCCACAAGGCTCAGTGCTCCTGTTGAGTAAATGCCGTAGGAATCGGTCGAATTCAATGCCTCGATCTCCAGAGATCCCGGTCCGGACACAACGATATCGCAATTCGTCGTTCCGTAGTTGGTTATGCCCTCCGCCTGCGGTGCCGAGATCTTGTTTTCGCCCCGCAGAACGATTCGCAGAGACCTCAGACCGGACAGAATTCCGCATCCATATCCCACGTCAACGCCTTTCGTAATAACAGCCTGATTTAAGGTCAGAACCTTTGTATTCGGATCAAATACGGCCGATCCGGACCCGCAGGGAATGGTCAGTTTGTCATCCGCAAACTGCTCATTGTTGACCCAAAGATCGTACTTCACAGCCGCCCAGGTCAATGAATTCATCCCAAGCAGCAAGCCAAGGAAAATCAACACACGCATCAGCTTCTTTCTCATAACAACTTCCTCCTATCATTTATTTTCGACTACGATTCCCGGAAAAAACCAGGGAGCTTTCGCTTTTTATTTTAGCATTTCGTTTTCTGCAGAAATTGAGATTTCCGTATTTGTCATGGCCAAATATGGCAATTTTCTCTTTGAAAAATTTTGTCTATGTCAGCAGGGGGGGTTTTGCTTGTACCCCCCTGTTTCATTTGGTACAATAAACCCATAATTTGGCATAGAAGCGGAGAAAAACTCCGCTTTGCAAAAAAGCTGCAGTTCACGCCTTGAACTGTAACGCTCAAGATACATAAGGAGGGCAACAACATGAAGAGAATCGGTCTCTTAACCAGCGGCGGCGACTGCCAGGCACTCAATGCGACCATGCGCGGTGTGGTCAAGACTCTGGCCAACAACATTGATGAGCTGGAAGTGTACGGATTTATGAACGGCTACAAAGGTCTGATCTATGGCGATTATCGCCTGCTGACCTCGCAGGATTTTTCCGGTATCCTTACCAAGGGCGGCACGATCCTCGGCTCGTCCCGTGTTCCGTTTAAGACCATCCGTGTGCCGGATGACAAGGGCCTGGATAAGGTGGCGGAGATGAAGCAGAACTATCACAAGCTTCGTCTGGACTGCCTGGTGATCCTGGGCGGCAATGGAACCCAGAAGACCGCAGCACTGCTGGCGGAGGAGGGACTGAATGTGATCCATCTGCCCAAGACCATCGACAATGACATCTGGGGAACGGATATGACCTTTGGTTTCTACAGTGCGGTCAATATCGCCACGGAAGCCATTGACTGCATCCATACCACAGCGGCTTCCCATAACCGTGTTTTCATCGTGGAGATCATGGGACACAAGGTTGGCTGGCTGACCCTGTACGCAGGCATTGCCGGCGGCGCCGACATCATCCTGCTGCCGGAGATCCCTTATCAGATCGACAAGGTCGTGGAGGCGATCGATCGCCGTACCAAGGCAGGCAAGGGCTTTACCGTGATCGCCGTAGCCGAGGGCGCGATCTCGGCCGAGGACCTGAAGCTGAGCAAGAAGGAGCTCAAAAAGAAGCTGGAGGCCAAGTCCTATCCGTCCGTAGCCTACGAGCTGGCAGAGGATATCCAGAACAAGTCCGGTACAGAGGTGCGCATTACGGTTCCGGGACACACCCAGCGCGGCGGCGCTCCCTGCCCCTATGACCGTGTTCTGTCCACCAGACTGGGTGCGGCAGCGGCCAGACTGATTCTGAACGATGAGTACGGATATATGGTCGGCATCGTGAATAACGAGACAAAGAAGGTGCCGCTGAAGGATGTGGCCGGAAAGCTGAAGGCGATCTCGCCGGATGACCAGCTGATCAAGGAGGCCAAGAGCCTGGGCATCAGCTTCGGTGACTGATCAGAGGATACGGCATCTGTTTGGGTGGCTGATCACAGAAGCGCGGCAGTCGCTTCGGTGAAACAGGAACCGCCGCTTCAGTGACGGATTGATTGGATTTTTACATATCGGTTTCGGACCGGTGAAAGCTCCGGGCGGACAGTACGTGACCTGTCTGCCCGGATGACCGGTGTCGAAGCCGATGTTTGAGTTTTAAGGAAAGAGACAAAGCATGAGTTATACAGCACTATATCGTAAATACAGACCCGATTCCTTCGCGGATGTGAGAGGTCAGGAGGCGCCGGTACGGGCTCTTCGCAATCAGATCCGGGGAGAACGTATCGGCCATGCCTATCTTTTCTGCGGCACCAGAGGAACCGGTAAGACCTCCGTGGCAAAGATCTTTGCCAAAGCGGTCAATTGTGAAGCGCCGGTGGATGGAGAGGCCTGCGGGCAGTGCGCGAGCTGCCGGGCGATTGCATCCGGGGTGTCCATGAATGTGGTGGAGATCGATGCGGCCTCCAATAATGGCGTGGAAAGTATTCGACAGATCCGGGATGAGGTGGCCTATTCGCCCTCGGAGGGAAAATACCGGGTCTATATCATCGATGAGGTGCACATGCTTTCGACGGCAGCCTTCAATGCGCTGCTGAAGACCCTGGAGGAACCGCCTTCGTATGTAATCTTTATTCTGGCAACCACGGAAGCGCACAAGATTCCGGTGACGATCCTGTCCCGTTGTCAGCGCTATGATTTCTTCCGGCTGTCGCTGGATCAGATCACCGGCCGCCTGACGGAGGTCCTGGAGAAGGAAGGTATCCAGGCGGATGAAAAGGCCATCCGGTATCTGGCCCGGAAGGCGGACGGCGGCATGCGAGATGCCCTGAGTCTGACGGATCAGTGCCTGTCTTTTTATATGGGTCAGGAGCTGACCTATGAGAAGGTACTGGATATTCTGGGTGCCGTGGACGTGGAGACCTACAGCCAGCTGTTCCGGCATATCCTGACGGGGGATGTGGCCGGTGTTTTTACGACCTTGGATGATCTGATCCGAAAGGGTGTGGATCTGCAGGTGCTGACGGGGGATATGTCCACCTATCTGCGGAACCTGCTTCTGATCCGGTCCACTGCGCAGGCGGAGGATCTGCTGGATGTATCGGCGGAGAACCTGCAGCGGATGCAGGAGGATGCCAAGGCCAGCCCGGATGCAGCACTGCTGCGCTATATCCGTGTGTTCTCCGAGCTGGCAAACCAGATGCGCTGGGCCGTCAACAAACGGATCATTCTGGAGGTGGCGCTCATCAAGCTGTGCCGGCCGGAGATGGAGACGGATGTGGATTCTCTGGCGGAGCGGATCCGTATGCTGGAGCAGAAGCTGGAAAGCGGCCAGATCACCGTGTCGGCGGGGGCGGCTGCAGCCGGCGGCGCCAGGATGAATGCGGCGGCTCCGGCAGTCCATGCGGCCCCGGTGCCGCCTCGCCCGGTCTATGAACGGGCTGTTCCGGAGGATTTTCAGCTGATCCGGCAGCAGTGGAACGGTATCGTGGAAAACATGGACGGCCACCCGCTGCTTCGGGAAGCTCTGAAGCGGGTGGAGCTGAAGTTTAATGCCGGAGATGAGGAGGATAACTGCATCTATCTGATCGTAGATGACTTCCTGGGAAAAAATGAGGCTGACAAACCGGACACAATACAGTATATTGAAGAACAGATTGCACAGCAGATCGATAAGCATGTGCGGGTGCGCATGCTGACGATGGAGCAGCAGCGTCCTGTGACGGGGCTGAAACGGATCGATCAGATCGATCGACGGGTGGAAAACATGATCCATATGCCCATCGAATTTGAAACGTGAGGCATGTGCGGGCTGCGGTTTGCGCCGTGAACGGTAACAGGTGCAATGACAGTAACAGATGGCATCAGCCCTTTGGGCGGATGCAGATATAAGGAGGAAAAATATGGCAAAACGCGGAGGCTTTCCGGGCGGCATGGGTATGCCGGGAAATATGAACAACCTGATGAAGCAGGCTCAGAAGATGCAGAAGCAGATGGAAGAGCAGCAGAGAGAACTGGAAGAAAAGACCTTTACGGCCAAGGCCGGCGGCGGAGCTGTTGAAGTGACGGTTTCCGGCAAAAAGGAGGTCGTTTCCATTAAGATCGCCGAGGAAGCGGTGGATCCGGATGATGTAGAGATGCTGGAGGATATGATCGTAGCCGGTGTCAACGAGGCACTTCGTATGGCAGAGCAGGCTGCACAGTCTTCCATGTCCAAGCTGACCGGCGGCCTGGGTGGCTTCGGCTTCTGATCCTATGAATTATTACGGAAAAGAACTGTCAGCTCTGATCGCACAGCTTTCCGCCTTGCCGGGCATAGGCGGAAAGACGGCGCAGCGGCTGGCTTTTCACATTGTGAATATGCCGGCTCAGCAGGCACAGGCGCTGGCTGCCTCCATCGTGGACGCGAAGGAGCACATTCGCTATTGTAAGGAGTGCTGTACCCTGACGGATCAGGAGCTTTGCCCGATCTGTTCCAATGAAGAGAGGGATCATTCCACGATCATGGTGGTGGAGACCTCCCGGGATCTGGCTGCCTATGAAAAGACCGGCAAATACAACGGAGTGTATCATGTGCTGCAGGGAGCGATCTCGCCGCAGCTGGGCATCGGTCCGGCGGATATCCGGCTGAAGGAGCTGCTGACCAGACTGCAGGGAGACGTGCAGGAGGTGATCATCGCCACCAATTCCAGCCTGGAGGGTGAGGCGACGGCTATGTACATCAGCCGTCTGATCAAGCCGGCCGGGATTCGGGTCAGCCGGATCGCCAGTGGAATCCCTGTGGGCGGTGATCTGGAGTATATTGATGAAGTGACGCTGCTGCGTGCTTTGGAAGGACGAACAAACCTGTAAGGAACTGAAAGCATGAGATGGATAGATATTTTTCGAACCGGCAGCAAAAACGATGATCTGGATGTGTATGACGTGGCTTCGTCCGGCGATGAACGGCAGGTGAAGCCTCAGTATTCGCCGCCCTGGATCGTGACGGTGATCAGTGAGTGGATGGACAGACTGCGGCTGCCTCAGGATACGGCCACCAGAATGCTGGCGGTGACGGTGGTGCTTGCGATTCTGGCGTCGATCTTTGGCTGGATCTTCTATGGCAAGGTGCATACCTACGACAGCTACCGGATCAGCAAAAGCGCCGACCGCTCCAACGATAAAACGCTGGCCGGGCTGGCGGAGGATCCCACTCTGGTCAATACCGTAGGAGATCTGGAGCAGATGCGGCTGGACGTGGACGGAACCAGCTATACCATGCTGGGGAAGCGGGTGATCAAATACAGCCATGACGGTGTCTTCTGCGTCAACATGAGCAATGAGACGCTCTGGAGCATCGCCTACAGTATCCAGACGCCCATCTGCAGCCAGCGCGGCGGTTATATGGTGATCGCCGAGCAGCAGGGAAATCAGGTCTATGTGCTGAATGAGAAAGGTCTGGTAGGCAATTTTGCCACGGGCATGCCCATTCTGAAGGTGGATGTTTCGGAGAACGGTGTGACATCCATTGTCCAGAAGGATGAAGGGGCGACCTGGATCAATCTGTATGACACCTCCGGCAATACGCTCTCGTCCATTATGTCAACACTGGGGGATACCGGTTTCCCGCTGGACAGCGCGATCTCCGACAACGGAAAGAAGCTGGCGGTGTCCTATGCCTGCGTGAGCGGCGGTGCCCTGACGGGAAAACTGGTGTTTTATGACTTCTCCAGCATGGATTCGGACGATGGACATGTGAGCGGAGAGATGGAGTATACCGATGCGATATTCCCGGAGATCTATTTCCTGAGCAGTGGTGAAGTGGCCGCGGTGGGAGATAATGGCTTTGCTGTGATCCGGGATCTGAAAAACCCCACAGAAAGAAAGCGGGTGGTGCTGGACCGGGAGATCGTCAGCGTATTCCATGACCGGGAGAACATCGGCTTTATTATGCATTCCACGGAGACAGACTGCAAATACGATCTGGAGGTATACCATTACAATGGACGCAAGGCCATGAGTACCTCTTTTGATTTTGAATTCCAGGATGTGCGCATGGAGGATGGAGAGATCCTGCTGTATGACGCTTCGTCCATTAACGTCTACCGAACCTCCGGCAAGCAGAAGGTGGCGCTGGATTATGAACGGGAGGTGCACTACTTTGCACCCATCTCGGGCTATCACCGCTATCTGGTGGTGACGGTGTCCAGCATGGATCAGATCCAGGTGAGATAGCCGGGGTCGAGTGCATGAATTGTCTGGTTATAAGAATGAAATGAACAGGAGGGATGTAGTATGGCGGATATCCTGGGAATTGTTGTGCTGGTGATATTTGGACTGTTTGTGATCGACGGATGGCGTAAAGGGCTCTTTCGCAAGATCACAGGGGTGCTGTCCTTTGTGCTGGCTTGCATTCTGGTTCCGTTTGCCCTGCCGTATGTGACGGACTATGTGAAGGAACAGACGCCGGTGTACGATGTGATCGTGCAGCAGTGTGAGAAAACGCTGACGGAAGAGATCATGAAGGAAATGCCGGCGGGGACAGAAGCGGGGGCAATGACCAGTCTGTCCCAGATCGAGCAGACGAAGCTGATTCGCTCGCTGCCTTTGCCGGAATTTATGCAGAACAGCCTGCTCAGCAATAACAACCGGGACGGCTACCGGGCGCTGGAGGCCACCGGCTTTACGGGCTATCTGGTCCGTTATGTAGCCAATGTGATTCTGAATATCCTGACGTTTATCCTGACGCTGATGCTGGTCTACGTGGTCGTCTGGATCATTCTGAAGATCGCGGGCATAGCCAGCCGTCTGCCCTTTATCAATCTGCTGGATCGTCTGGGAGGACTGGTTCTGGGCGGTGTGCAGGGCCTGATCGCTGTCTGGTTCCTGCTGCTGATCGTGTCCATGCTTTCCGGCACGCAGATCGGTCTGACGGTGAATGAGCTGCTGAGCGAAAGCACGCTGATTCGGCCGATCTATCAGAACAATGTGCTGATGAAGCTGATCTCGGATACGGTGAACGGGATGATGTAGGTTACATCGGTCATTGGATTTGGAGTATGGTAAGAGATCCTGGGAGTTCCCGGGATCTCTTTTTATATGGATCCCGAGGATTTTGAGGGGTCAGTGGATCTTCGTTTAGCAAAGGCTGAGGTGGAACGGAGATGGAAGCAGGATGCGATTTGTAATCTGCTTTTGGTCCATTGGCTTTCATGGAACAGGTATATAACACGGGAATGAAAACGAAACGAAAAAAGTAAAAAACAGGGTTGACATGCGCATGGATCAATGATATATTATCGAAGCTGTCGCTGATGCGGTAGTAAAAAATGAACAAATTGATAGTTGGTTTTCGAGTGGAAACTATGAGAAATCAACAAAAAATAGTTCAAAAAAGTAGTTGACAACTTAAAGCAAAAGTGCTAAGATGTCAAAGTTCGCTTCGGCGGACAACGATCTTTGAAAACTGAACAGTGAAACAACCTTGAAAATTCTTTAAGAGTTAAACT
>JAUNDD010000020.1 GCA_030526245.1 Lachnospiraceae bacterium | reverse complement strand
CGTAAGCGTAACCGGAGCAGCGTCTAGAAAACAGTTGCGCACCTGATTATAATGGCGTTGTCGTAAAACTTGTGCAAGTTTTGCAACACACGCTACCATGTGTATGCAAAAACGCACGCCTCTGACAGTGATCAGAAACGTGCGTTTTTCACGACCTTTACCCCGGATGCTATACGCAGCCAGGGGGGAATGTTAGGCAGTTTGAGCGTGTCGCTCATCCCGCTTTCTTGGTGTTTTGGGCAGTTCTGGACGTGTTCCGGGCATTCCCTGCTCGGATCCGGTCTCCCTGGCCATCTTTTCTTCATAGGCTCGGTATTTAGGCGACCATGGAAACATCCCATCCAGGAACCTTAGATCCTTGTCGTCCATGTGCTTTGGCATCTCTTCCAGGACATATCTAAGATACCAGTATACATTCGCATGGTTGGCCCTTGCAGTCTCTACGATCGTATACATGATCGCAAGTGCCTCCGCCCCTCGTATTGAATCACTGAATAGAAAGCTATGGCGCGAAGCTGCTACCGGGCGGATATGGCGTTCGCACGCTCCGTTATCGATCGGAACGTTGCCATCCTCCAGGAAACGCATAAGATACTCTTTCTGGTTTCTGGAATACGTGACCGCATCCTTTAACCGGGCGCTTACTTCGGGAGAAGTACAGTCAATGGTCTCGATGTACTCAAAGTATTCTTCGACCAAAGGTCTTACATCCGTCTGCCTCTTAAGCAATCTCTGTGTGCAGTCAAGGTCTTTCAGTGCTTCATCGGCTTCGTAGATCTTTCCGATCATACGCAGGGCGATCATTTCGGGAAGTGCTTCACGTGCTTCTTCCGACATGGCTCCGGTATCCTTTAACGCCAGAGAATCAACGAATCTTCTGCGCATGTGCATGGCACAGCCGCAGATCAGTATGATCCCCAGGCTCTCACGACCGAGCACGTGGTAAGAGCAGTAAGCATCGCAGCTGATAAAGCCTTTGAAGTCTTCATAGAACTGTCTAAGATGATCCGTTCCTCGTGTAGCTTCATAGGCGAACAACACGATGGGATCGCAATCATAGAGTTCACTGGTGATGTGGCACCAGATAAAGCTCTTTGATCCTGCTTTACGTCCATCATTCAATACCCGCCAGGTGGTCTCATCGCACTGGTGGTAGGGGACCTCTAACATAAGTTCCTTCAGTCGGTCATAGATCAGTGCGAAGTACATCTCTGCAAAGCGAATGATCCAATCAGACATAAGCTGTCTGGACAGTGGGAGCCCAAAATCCTGGTATTCCTGCTCCATCCGGTAGGTAGAGACACGAAGCGCAAACTTCTGATATATGATGTCTGCTGCCAGCGATGCGGATGCAAAACTTTTTGGCAGAAGACAGTCGTTGGGGATCGTAACGAGAGCGTGATGCAGACCGATCGAAAGGACCGGTGTGTAGGTGGTCAGGACATAGTATCCCCTCACTACTTCTACAGTCCGGCGACTGCGCCAGTGTGCGATCCTCCATCCTCCTTTGCCATAGAGTTCATCAAACTTCTTTATATCACACAGAAAACAAGAACGCTGAGGAAGAGCATCAAGATCCACCTTCTTAGCCTGCCTTTTCTTTCCTTTTTTCTTCGGAGCATGCATGCCGGCGGTAGTCCTGGAACTGCTCTGACCATAGGATCCACTATCTTCCGTAGTGGCTTCATCGATCAGCTCGATGATCTTCCCGTTCTCAAGGAGATCATCGAGTTTTTCAGTTCCGCGACCGAAAATAGCTTTTGTTTTGAGCTGCTCTTTGTCCTGGGTAAGGGTCAGCAGCTGGCTAAGATGCTGGTTTTCTTTCTGGAGTCGTTCGTTTTCCTGCAGAAGCTGAGCGTATTCAAGGGTCATACTTTTCATAGCCCTTTCATTCTCGGCCCGGTATGTCAGCTGCAGTTCTTTCTCCTGTCGAAGAGACACAATGACAGCCAGAAGTTCATCCCTGGTCTTATTAAGATCATCCTGGATATATTTGATCTCTTCTGGCGCCATCGTTTATCACCTCACTATGCTTCGTTCAACATGTCCATGAGTACTTTCAGCTTCCTGCTTATTACTCTTCGTTCTTCTTTTAGCTGCTCATTCTCAAGCAGCAGCTCCTGGATCCTTGTTTCAAGCTCGTCGATCCGGGATGCGTCCGGTGATACTGCCGGTCCGTTATCCGATTTATTCTCCATAGGATCCTTCTTTTTGCGACCACGTCCGCCGGTCGGAATGATCTCACCAGTAGTCTCATCGAGCTTTCCAATGAGTTTTCGCCTGGCTCTGGGCTGCTGTTTTTCTTTGTCCCAGTAAGACTCGGACTCATACACGTAGGTAATTCCTGTTCTTTTGTCTTTGCAACGCACTAAACTCATAGTGTTTCACCTCCTAGTCATAATTATAACACATACCTATGCTAAAAGCAATACATAGGCATGTATTTTATAAATACATGCCTATGTATTGCCCGCTTTAATAGAGCTATCGATAGAAAATCCTGTCAGCAATCGGTCATACTGCTCAAAGGAAAGCTGACGAGCTTCATTAGGAGTAGACGGCCAGCAGAAGGAGCCATTAAGGACACGTTTTGAGATCAGGCAAAAGCCATCACCTTCAAAGAAGAGCCCTTTGATCCGGCTTTTGTTTCTGCCGCAGAACAGAAAGAGTGTACCGACTTCGATCGGATCGAGTCCATAGTTGAGCCTTACCGTAGCCACAAGCGAATCGATTCCCTTGCGCATGTCTGTTCGGCCACATATGACTACCAGCTTTTTGATCGGAACATCACGCCTAAGCATAGCGCATCGCCTGCATCAATGAAGACAGAAAAGCTGCGGAGGCATCCGGGGTCACTTCAACGGTGATATCTCCTCGATGGATGATCGCTGCAACAGACGAGGTCATTGCGCACGAGGAATGGTTTCCGGTATCCGCAGCAATGATCTCGTTAGACGGAGCGAGAGGAACTTCCACAAAACGGTTCTGAAGAGCAGCCCCCGCATCCGCAGACTGAAGAGAGGCCATAGCCGTATCGATCTGTTCTCTATGAAGGCGTCTGAGCCAGTAGTAGTATTCGTACTTGGTATGACCGGTCTGTTGGCCCCAATCATGAACGGTAAGACCGCTTTCACGCTTTTCTTTAATGAGAAGCTCCCACTGAGCAAGTTTAAATCTGTTTTTTTCAGTCATCAAAAAGACCTCCTGATTGCATGTCGATGTGTAATAGTAAGAAAACTTGCGCAAGTTTTCCTACTTGATCATCATACATGCAACCAGGAAGTCTTCCTAGACGCTGTTCCGGTTACGCTTACGATATAAAATCGGGCAGGTATCCGAACAACCGCCGCAGAGCGGCTAGCGTGCAAAGCACGCTTTGTTCTTAACTCATTATTTGGTCTTCACCGTTTTCTTCCCGGACCAGCCGGAGTAGTACTTCTTACCGGAGACAGTCTTGAAGGTGCGGATCCGCACATAGTATTTCTTGTTGCGCTTCAGCTTGGTGACCTTTCGGGAGGTCGTTTTGTTTTTGGTGATCGTGACTGTTTTGGCACTGCTGAATTTGCTGCTTGTGGAGTACTGGATCTCGTAGCCGCTCGTCTGGGAAATCTGTTTTTTCCACTTGACGGTGAAGCCTTTGGAAGCAGCAGATACTTTTGTGATGGACGTTCCCTTCGGCGTGATGGTGAAGGTTTTGGTCACCGAGCCGGCATAGGGGATGTCGCCGCCCTTTGCTGTGATCCGAACGGTGGCGCTGCCGACGTTTTTGTTGTTTGTGTAGGCAAGGCTGTAGCTAGATGCAGGAACCGTTTTGCCGCCATGCTTGACCGTGACGGCGGGTTTTAGCGCCGCGCCGGTGAAGGTCTTGCTTGTAAACGACAGAGTGACAGTGCAGGCGGAAAGCTGTGTCTGGGCCTTTCGCGGGATCACGGTCAGACCGGTGAGGGTCTGATTGCACACGGAGCACCGGGTGCCGGCGGTATGACCGGCCGCTGTATAGGTGGCGGCAACGGCGCCGACGGACACGCTTTTGTGTGCAAGGGCCGGCGTCTGCTGTCCCTTAATATAATGACCGCAGCTGCAGGTAAAGCCTGTGTAGCCCGGAGATGAGCAGGTGGGGGCGACGACGACAGACTTATAGTCGCAGTGAAGTTTGGCATTTGCTAACGCATCATTATGCTCATCAATGGCGATGGTGCCCCAGTTTTCAGCGGAGCCTCCATAGAAGATATCCTTGAGGCTGGTGCATGAAAGGAAAGCATAATCCTCTATGCTAGTTATCCCTGAGGGAATCGTAATGGTCTCCAGGCTGGTGCAGGTATTGAAGGTGCTGCCGGGGATAAAGTTGATCGCTTCCGGAATACTGGCGGATCGAAGGCTTTCGCAGCCATCGAACGTACCTCTTCCAAGGCTTTGCAGCCCGGCTGGGAGATCAGCAGATACAAGCTTCTGGCAGTCTAAGAAGATATAGTCATCCATCGTCTGAAGGGTAGACGGGAGGATTACCGTCTCCAACATGCGGCAGTTGCGGAAAGCCTGGTAGTCGATGAACGTGATTCCTTCTCCAAGCGTGACGGAAGTCAGACTGCTGCAGCCGTAAAACAGTTCCAGATTGATGGCGTTGATGCCACCGGGGACATGGATCGTCTGCAGACTTGTACAGAATTTAAAGGCTCTGTCCTCAATCTGTGTCAGACCCGCCGGCAGTGTGATCGATGTTAGACCGATGCAGTTATAAAAAGCATAGGAGCCGATTCGCTTGACTGAATCAGGAAGCGTGAGGGAAGAAAGACGGGTGCATTTGTAAAAGGCATCCTGATCGATCTCCTCCAGATTCTCTGGCAGCGTTACGGATTGGAGATAATAGCATTGATAGAATGTATCCTTGCCGATGCGTTTGACACCGTCCGGGATGGTGATGGATGGAAGCCGCTGACAATTGTCAAAGGCATAGGTGCCCAGGGTAGTCAGTGTAGAGGGAAGCGAAACGGAGATCAGGCTCGTGCATTCGCTGAACATGGAGTTGCTGACCGTTGTGATTCCCTCTTCGATGACGACCGTCTTCAGAGAACTACACCCATTGAACAAAGCTTCCCCAATCGTAGATACGTTTCCCGGAATGGTGATAGAAGGAAGGCGCAGGCATTCGCGGAAAGCTTCATAGCCTATTTCTGTCAGGGTGCTGGGGAGTGTCACGTTTTTCAGATATTTACAGCGTATGAAGGCATAATTGCCGATCGTGGTCACGCCTTCCGGAATGGTGAGCGTTGTCAGACTGGTGCAGTCATTGAAAGCGTCTCGTCCAATCTGGAGAAGGCTTGACGGAAGAGATATGGAGGTCATGTATTCAAAGCCATCAAAGGCAAACGAGCCGAGGCTGGTTACACCATCTTCAACGACCACCCGGGTGATCTGCTCAGCATAGTCTTGCCAGATCGTGAGAATGATTCCAATCGAAGTAAAGGTGGCATCCGCCATCGGGCCTTCTCCGCTGATGGTCAGAAGCCCGGTATCCGTCAGAGTCCAGGTCAGGTTGTCGCCGTTTTTGCCGCAGTTGCCGGAGGCGATGATCTGTGGCTCCTCGGTTTCATCGGAGGCGGAGTCTGCCAGGGAGAGGAGGGCTTCGTCGGAATCTGAGTATTCATCCATGGATTCATTCGGGTCATTATTAAGACCGGCATCCGGGGTGTCGTCTGGTGATTCATTCGGGTCATCGTGCAGGTTCTCTTCGGGAAATTCGTCCGAGCCAGGCAGCGGCTTGTCTGTTTGCTGGTTGGGATTGTCGGTATCCTTTTCCTCAAGGATACTCATGTCTTCTTCGACGAGTCCGTCAATCCATAGCGGATCCGTTATGTCGTTAGCGTAGGAGATGGCCTCTTCATCGATGATGAAAAGCGAATCGTCATCGCCGGCTGCGGGCATCTCTTCCTCCGACATAGGTGGTGCAGTTAGCGCTTCATCGGCTCGTGCTGTATCCGCAAGTTCAAACGAGGTGAGTGCTTCCTCCGTCAGTTCACCGGCCATGTCAGTCGGCAGGAGCACAGCGGTATCCTCGGCACAGGCTGTCAGGGTCGTGCATAGCAACAGAGCAGTGGACAGTGAGAGTGAGAGAATACGGGATAACAGTATTTTGCGGCGCATAAAACTCCTCCTTCTTAATAATCTCTTAATAGTCCCAGGGACTATTAAATTTTTCTAAACTCAGCCTTTGGTCTTCACCGATTTCTTCCCGGACCAGGCGGAGTAGTACTTCTTACCGGAGACGGTCTTGAAGGTGCGGATCCGCACATAGTATTTCTTGCTGCGTTTCAGCTTGGTGACCTTTCGGGAGGTCGTTTTGTTCTTGGTGATCGTAACTGTTTTGGCACTGCTGAAATTCCTGCTTGTGGAGTACTGGATCTCGTAGCCGCTCGTCTGGGCGGTTTGCTTTTTCCATTTGACGGTAAATCCCTTGGAGGCAGCAGAGACCTTTGTAATGGACGTTCCCTTTGGTGTGATGGTGAAGGTTTTGGTGACAGACCCGGCATAGGGGATGTCGCCGCCCTTTGCCGTGATCCGAACGGAGGCGGTGCCAACGTTTTTGTTGTTTGCATAGGTCAGGCTGTAGTTTGAGGCCGGTACCGTTTTGCCGCCATGCTTGACCGTGACGGCGGGTTTAAGCGCCGAGCCGGTGAAGGTCTTGCTTGTAAACGACAGAGTGACGGTGCAGGCGGAAAGCTGGGTCTGGGCCTTGCGCGGGATCACGGTCAGGCCGGTGAGGGTCTGATTGCACACGGAGCATCGGATGCCGGCGGTTTGACCGGCCGCTGTATAGGTGGCGGAAACAGCGCCGACGGACACGCTTTTGTGTGCAAGGGCCGGCGTCTGCTGTCCCTTAATATAATGACCGCAGCTGCAGGTAAAGCCGGTGTAGCCCGGAGATGAGCAGGTGGGGGCGACGACGACGCGCTGGCAGTCATAGTGACGGGTCGCATTGATCAGATGGTCATTTTCGCCGTAGATGGTCATGGCATCCCATTGTTCTTTCGAGCCCACGTAATAGACATCCTTCAGCGCGGAGCAATTTACGAAGGCATAGTCTTCAATACTGGTAATGCTGGCCGGCATGGTCACTGTTTGAAGGCTAAGGCAGGAATGGAATGCGCTGCTAGCCAGGAGGCTCAGCCCGCTCGGAATATCGATGGCGGGCAGGCTTTCGCAGCGATAGAAGGCACTATTCCTCAGACTGGTCAGGCCATCCGGGAGGTTGATGGACGAAAGCTTTCTACAATCGGAAAAAGCCGACGAACCGATTGCGGTGATGCTGCCGGGCAGGGTGACGGTCGTTAGAGCCATGCAGTTCTCGAAGGAATGCTCCTGGATTTCGGTGGTCCCTTCACCGATAGTGACGGATGTAAGATTCTTGCAGTGTAAAAACATCCTGGGGCTGATGATCTTTACACTGCCGGGAATGTGGATCGACTCCAGATCGACACAGTACATGAAAGCGGCGTCATCGATCTGTGTCAGACTGGCTGGCAGTGGTATGGACTGCAGGCTGATACATCTGCAAAAGGCTTCTTCACCGATGTGCGTCACGCCCTCGGGAATAATGATCGATACCAGCCCTGTGCAGCGACTAAAGGCGTGCGTATCGATCAGGCGCAGGCTGGAGGGGAGGGAAACCGACGTCATTTTCATGAAGGAGTTAAAGGCATCCGTTCCAAGGCTGGTGACACCTTCTTCCACGATGACACTGGTGATCTGATCCTTATAGTCTTCCCAGATCGTACGAACGGCCGAGGTAGAATCAAGGGTGGAGTTGGCCATCTGCCCTTCGCCGCTGATGGTCAGAAGCCCGGTGTCTGTCAGAGTCCAGGTGAGGTTGTCGCCGTTTTTGCCGCAGTTGCCGGAGGCGATGATCTGTGGCTCCTTGGTTTCATCGGAGGCGGAGTCTGCCAGGGAGAGGAGGGCTTCGTCGGAATCTGAGTATTCATCCATGGATTCATTCGGGTCATTATTAAGACCGGCATCCGGGGTGTCGTCTGGTGATTCATTCGGGTCATCGTGCAGGTTCTCTTCGGGAAATTCGTCCGAGCCAGGCAGCGGCTTGTCTGTTTGCTGGTTGGGATTGTCGGTATCCTTTTCCTCAAGGATACTCATGTCTTCTTCGACGAGTCCGTCAATCCATAGCGGATCCGTTATGTCGTTAGCGTAGGAGATGGCCTCTTCATCGATGATGAAAAGCGAATCGTCATCGCCGGCTGCGGGCATCTCTTCCTCCGACATAGGTGGTGCAGTTAGCGCTTCATCGGCTCGTGCTGTATCCGCAAGTTCAAACGAGGTGAGGGCTTCCTCCGTCAGTTCACCGGCCGTGTCAGCCGGCAGGAGCACAGAGGTATCCTCGGCATTGACCGGCAGTGCCGTCCCAAGCAGCAGGGAAGCTGCGAGCATACACGATAACAGTTTCTTGTGGTACATAAAAACCCTCCTTTCAGTTTATAGTCCCAGGGACCATTAAATTTTTATAAACTCCGGGAAACAGTACCCCTTAGGGGGTGTTCTTTTACGAATACTGTAGCATCGCGAGGGTTAATGAACCATAGGATTGCCGGAACTGTCATGGACTCTTTCGGAAATCGAGTTAATAGTCCCAGGGACCCTTAAGAGATTCTTAAATTCAAAAATTGGATGGAGAGAATTTAATCCCCCGAAATAGAAAACCCCCGGCCCGTTTCACCGTGAAGGTGGAGCGGGCCGGGGGCAGTTTATTGTCCCAGGGACTATTAAATTTTATAAATTATAAATAGGAACCGTAAAACCCACTGCGACTGCTGTCGCTCTGGGTAGATCACCTGCCGCAGCAGTGCTTATATTTGCGTCCGCTGCCGCAGGGACAGGGCTCGTTGCGGCCCACCTTTTTGGCTTCCCGGCGGACAGGCTGGCTCGCGGCTGGCATGGAGAAGTCGAAAGGAAAGGCACTGTCGGAAGCCTGGAAACCGAGGCCACCCGGGCTGGGGAGCTCGCCAAAGACGCCTGCATTCACGTCGAAGTCATCATCGCAGTCCTGGAGATTATCGATGTTGCGGATCAGTTCCTCTACTGCGGAGCGATTCTCGGCGGATACGGATTTTTTCAGCTTGATGGCATGGCGGCGGGCCTCGCCGAAGTGGCCGAGAGACATATGCGCATCGGCCAGCAGATACAGAACCTCTTCGTTCACGGAGCCGGTCATCTCAAAAGCCTGCTGGCAGAGCTGCAGAGAGACTTCCGGGCCGGAAACCGTGTTTCGTGCCAGAATCTCCTGGACGGAGTCAGGCAGCTCATACAGATGGGTATCCTTTGTGATGGCCGCTTCCTCACGTGTACGCTGCAGCTTCTCGGATGGCGGGAGCTCCAGGCCCATCTGCTTTAAATCAGCCCGGCTATGGCCCTTGAGGCCCGTCTGGGGCAGCTCCATAGCCAGCCACGCAGCCAGGTTCCATTCCGTGGCATAGTCGGAGATGTCCCGGGGCTCTTTGTACGCTTCCAGGGCCTGAACGATGGTGGGCAGATCGGCGCCGGACTGGACGAGGTAGACGATGTTTGTCAGTTCCTCGGACAGGCTCGGCTCCTCCAGACCGCAGCGATGCTGCAGATGGCGCAGCAGAGAATCGATGCTGTAGTAAGCGGTATTGATGCCCCGGTTGATATTTTCGATCTCCTGGAGATCGATCTCGCGGTAGGGAAGATCGGGCATCTCCATGTCCCGGGTCAGCATGTTTTCCACCAGATTTCGATCATTAAAGATGATCTGCATCTGTCCGTTGGCGCGATGGCGCCTCATGACAATCAGATTGCATTCCCGTATATGCAGGTTGAGAATGCGATCAAATTCGTCCCGACCCAGCGTGTTTTTCGGGGAGCGGGAGAAGATCTCATAGAAAGAGTCGACGTCGATGATACCGTAGATCTGCAGGTAGGGATACATCTGCACCCAGGTACTGCGCAGCATACGATAGATCTTCATGGAGCGATCGGGGGTAGCATACTCAAAGAGGAGATCAGCCAGCTCCGAGAAGGAAACCTCACAGATCTTGCCGCGCAGGACCTTGCATTCCAGCAGGCCGAGACGCATACCGAATAAGATGGGATCCATGCGAAGCCGTGCCAGCAGAGGGCCCGGTTCATGCCGGTAAAGATCCTGCAAAGCCTGCAGATTGTTACTGTCCATCACATAAAGAAGGTACGCCGGATGTGACTTCAGCATCTTCAGGATGTCTGCAATGCCGACAGCTTTGGTAGCCTTGCCGGTATCGATGCACAGATCATGGCGCAGGAACTGCACCTGAGCGGCGCTGTACTGCCCGAAAAGTTTTTCCGCTGCCACCTGCTTGCCAGTGAGCCGGATTGGAACATACACCTCTCTTGCCTGCGGATCGTTCATTTCGCGAGCCTGTGCCTCCCAGAACTCGATGTATTTTCCGTTGGCTTTATCCATCGGGGAAAGCGGCTGTGTCTGAATATTTCTTTCCTGGGTATCCATGGTATTGTTTCTCCTTTGTTGAATCATATGCTCCCCATTCTACCACATAAAAATTTAATAGTCCCAGGGACTATTAAATTTTTCTTAAAAAATCAAAATAAATCACAAAAGCTATATAAATATGCTAATATTGTGGAAGAAGAAGCCGCAAACATGTCCCCCGAAATTTCAGACCCTGGCTGGCATAGGGGACCTAGGGCATACGGCGCAGGCAGGGAGGAGAACGACATCAGTAAACAAAGAATATGGTATGAGGGAGCCCGCTATCATGTCATGGCACGCAGCATACGGAGTCTGCAGCTGTTTCACTACGAAGAAGATTACGAAACATTCTGGATGATACTGGCAAACACGATGAAGCGCTATCCGTTTGTGCTGAACGGCTACTGTATGATGACAACACATTTCCACCTGCTGCTTGGAACACAGATGGTGCCGATCTGGACGATTATGCAGAAGCTGCAGCAGAATTACGCTATGTATTTTAACCGGAAATACGGGACGCGGGGGCATCTGTTTGATTCGAGATACACATCCAGGGTGATCGAGAACGATCCGTATTTCCTGGAAGTCAGTCGCTACATTCATCTGAATCCGGTGCGTGCGTCCATTGTAAAATTTCCCGTGGATTATCCGTACAGCAGCTATGACTGCTATGTGGCGGGGCGGACGGATCCTATTTTAAACACGGAAGAGATACTGGGATATTTTAACGGCGACAAGTGCGCACAGTACAGGCTGTATGTGGAAAGCGCCGTGACGCAGAAGGAGATGAGCATCTCAAAGGATAGTAAAACGGTATGATCAGCGCCGGCGTACGATGGTGTAGGAATGCGGGAAGGTTGCGAGGGAAACAGGGCATGGTGTAGAATGGTGATGTTTAAGATGATCACTGACAATGGGAATTTGGCCTGCAACCCTCAGGTTTTTCCCGCATACGAGGCAAAACACCTCGCGGCATAAAACTGCCTGAAAAGTAACAAAGGAGATACTATGCATACATCGGAGAAAGCTGTCCTGTTCGACCTGGATGGCACGCTGATCGACTCTTCAGAAGGGATCACCAAAGCGGTTCAGTACGCTCTGCGCCATTACGGCATCGAAGAGCCGGATCTGGACAAGCTGCGCGGGTTTATCGGACCGCCCCTTGGCGGAAGCTTTCAGAAGTATTACGGCTTCAGCAGGGAGCAGGGACAGGAAGCCATCGGGGTCTACCGGGAATATTATCGCCCCAGGGGCATTTTTGAGTGCTGTCTTTATCCGGGGGTGGAGACCACAATCCGTGAACTGAAAGCACGCGGATACCGGATCGGGCTGGCGTCCTCGAAGCCGGAGATCTTCTGCCGGCAGATCCTGGAGCATTTTGATATCCTGGAGCTCTTTGATGAGGTGGGCGGTGCCACGGAGGACGAGCGGATTGTCACCAAGGAAGATGTGCTGGCAGAGGTCATGCATCGGATGGGAGAGGTTCCCAAAGAGAGGATCTGGCTGATCGGCGATACGGTTTTTGATATCGAGGGGGCCAATCAGGCAGGAATCAGATCGATCGGTGTCAGCTATGGATTTGGAGATACGCAGGAGATGATGGCCAAAGGGGCTCTGGCGATCTGCGATGAGCTGCCGGGGATTTTGGAATATCTATAAAGAAGTGGTTGCCTGTCACGCACAAATATTGTAAAATCAAAATCTCTCGGCGCTGGCCGGGAGATTTTTTTGCGCCGGAATAGAAGATCAGGCAGAGTTCGAATCTGCCGGAAAGGATGATAACATACATATGAAATTAGCTGGTAAAATTCTGGCTGCGCTGGGCGCAGTGGTCGTACTGGGAGGAGGCGCTGTCTACGGCGTGTGGCACAACGAGCTGTCTTCCCTGATGAGTTTTAAGGAGCTTCGTCCTGCCAACGAGGAACATGACGACGGGGCAGTGTATGAGCTGACCATGAAGGGTGGATACTATCTGGACGAGTTCGTGGCCCAGGGCGGTGTCTCCAACGACTCGGAGCTTATCTCCTTCGTGGTTAATAACATCACCAAGGGTGTGATCCCGGTGAAGATCAAGAACCCGGAGATCGGCTGTTCATCTTTCACGGCGAAGAGTGCCGGCGGCGATGCCCTGTTTGCGCGTAACTACGATATGAAGCGCACACACACCGCCATCGTAAAGACGAACCCGGGCGGCGATCGTCATGCGTCGGTATCGTCGGTGGATCTGGGCCTGATCGGCATGAAGGTGGATGAGCCGGTGGACAGCCTGATGAAGAAGATCACCTGCCTGGCTGCGGTGTATGCGCCTCTGGACGGCATCAACGATGCAGGTGTCAGCTGCGGAGTGTACATGACCTACCAGGGCGGAGAGAAGACCGTGGCCACCAATCAGGAAAGCGACAAGCCGGATTTAACTTCCACCACCTTCCTGCGTATGGTGCTGGACTATGCCGATGACCTGGATGAGGCCATCGAGATCGCACAGAGCTACGACATGCACGACTCCGCCAATACCTCCTATCATTACATGGTGGCGGATGCATCGGGACGCAGCGCCATCCTGGAGTGGACCAACGGAACGGATGCTACGGATAATGACGGCAGTGCCCGCGTGCTGAATGTGATCTATAACGATGACGATGCACATATCGGCGAGGACGAGGGCGCCAGCGATTTCCAGTGGGTCACCAACTTTGTACTGCAGCCGGATTACTATGACAACGAGGAGGATATGAAGGGCCTGGATCGTTACCAGTCCCTGGGCAAGGATCTGATCGCCTGCGAGGGTGTTGTAGAAGACGACGCGGCAGCCATGGATCTGCTCGCGACGGTAGGCCGCCGCTCCTGGAACAACGATGACTCCAACGGCATCACGGTCCACAGCGCCATCTACAACCTGACCCAGAAGACCGTCACCTGGGTGCCGAATGAAAACTACGACGACCCGGCAGCCTGGTTCACCTACACTTTAGATTAATTTTATTGTCCCAGGGACGATTAAGAGATTGCTAAAAAATGATTAAGCTTTTCTTAATCCACCAGCGATTCGATGTGAGTTTATAGTCCCAGGGACCATTAAAATTTTATAAACTGACGCAGAGCGCTGAGCCCCACGCGGCCCGGCGCTGATTCAATGAGACACCCTGCAAAATATTTTCAAAACGACCGTGAAATAAAATAGTTTTTCGTTGCGTATACCACCGACTTGCGTTAAGATAAGTTCAACAAAAACTTTACAGATATGATTTCGTATCAGGAGGATAAGTTGTATGAACGTTGTATTTGATAACAGTCTGGTTACCGGAAACGAAATGATCGATGGTCAGCACAAAGAGCTGATCGGCAAGATCGCAAAGCTGGTTGAGGTTTGCGAGCAGGGCGGCGGCAAGCTGGAAGCCATCAAGATGCTGGATTATCTGTCCGAGTACACAGATTTCCACTTTGGTGAGGAAGAGAAGCTCCAGGAGGAGATCAGCTACCCGGCTATGGAAGGCCACAAGGCTCAGCACGCTGCTTTCAAGAAGGCTGTAGCAGAGCTTCATGAGATGCTGGTGGATGAGGAAGGCCCGACAGAGGCTTTCGTTGCTGCTGTCAACAAGAACGTGGTTGACTGGCTGTTCGATCACATCAAGAACATGGACAGCGCACTGGCTTCCTACGTACAGGAGAATGCAGGCAAATAATTCCGGAAGATAAGAATGCCGGCAAGCCATTTCGGATGACTGGAATGCCGGAAGTGCTTCCGGTGAGGGAAAAACGTCCCCGGAATAGATGATCATTGAGATAATATGCCGGCGTACCGGCATGTATGCAACGTATTGTGATATGGAAAGGAAATAGGATAAACCATGAGAGTAGTCATTCAGGAAAACTACGAAAATATGTGCAAATGGGCAGCAGACTACATCGCTGCTAAGATCAACAACCACAAGGAAGACCGCCCGTTTGTGCTGGGTCTGCCCACCGGTTCTTCTCCCATCGGCGTTTACAAGGAGCTGATCAAAAAGAACCAGGCCGGCGAGCTTTCTTTCCAGAATGTGGTTACCTTCAATATGGACGAGTATCTTGGCCTGCCGCGCGAGCATGACCAGAGCTACTGGTACTTCATGCATGAGAACTTCTTCAACCACATCGAGATCCCGGCAGAGAACATCAACATCCTGAACGGTATGGCTGAGGATCCGGTGGCTGAGTGTGCACGCTACGAAGAAAAGATCGCTTCCTACGGCGGAATCGACCTGTTCATGGGCGGCATCGGTGTAGATGGCCATCTGGCCTTCAATGAGCCGTACACCTCTCTGAAGTCCCGTACCGGTCTGCGTGATCTGACCACGGATACCCGTATCGTAAACTCCCGTTTCTTCGATAACGATCCGGAGAAGGTTCCGGCACAGGCTCTGTCGGTTGGTATCGGTACCGTTATGGACTCCAAGGAAGTTCTGGTTCTGATCAACGGCCACAACAAGGCCCGCGCTCTGGCAGCTACCGTTGAAGGCGGCGTATCCCAGAAGTGGACCTGCTCTGCTCTGCAGATGCACAACGGCGCCATCATTGCCTGCGACGAAGCAGCCTGCGGCGAGCTGATGGTAGACACCTACAAGTACTTCCTGGATATCGAAAAGAAGGAAAGACTGTAAGCAATAAAAGCTTAATAAAATCCAGCCCATCACCGTCAGGTGGTGGGCTTTTTTGATTCAATAGACTCTTTATAAAAATTTTATAGTCCCAGGGACCCTTAAGAGTTTCTTAAATTTCTGCAAGAAACAAACCCTCCTCATTCACGTGGTGAGGACGAACCGCCAAGATCATACCAGAAAGTGTACGATGGCTTCCACACTCATACGAGTGAGGGAGCCTTTCTTTATACAATCTTTATACGGTGATTAAATCCTTAATCCCGTCCCAATGGGGATTGTGACATACTTGAATTAAGAAAAAAACCGGGGGTGAAGAATGTTATGAAGGCGAATGGAAGGTGGGAGAGCAGAACGAATCTTAACACGCATGACTTCGCACACACACAGACTGTGCCTGGAGAAAAAGCCCCGGGCAGCCTGGATAAAGGCACCAACCTTAACACGCATGACTTCGCGCACACCCGGACTATGCCCGGAGAGAAAGCCCCGGGCCGTTTTGGAAAACCAATCAAGCCCCGGCGCCGGCATATTTCTTCGTTCCGGATCATCACCTATGGTTTCGCATTGACGATCCTGGCGGGGGCACTGCTTTTGATGCTGCCGATCTCTTATCGGGGCGAGCATGGCCTTTCTTTTCTGGATTCCATGTTCACGGCCACCTCGGCGGTCTGCGTCACCGGCCTGGTGGTGCGGGATACGGCCCAGACCTGGACGGTATTCGGCCAGGCGGTCATTCTGCTGCTGATTCAGATCGGCGGCCTGGGTGTGGTGACGGTGGCAGCGGCGGTGGCGATTCTTTCGGGAAAAAAGATCGGCCTGATCCAGCGCAGCACTCTGCAGGATGCGATTTCGGCCCATCATGTGGGCGGTGTGGTGAAGCTGGTGGCCTTTACGCTGCGGATCACATTCCTCTTTGAGGCGGTGGGCGCGGTGCTGCTGAGCCTTCGCTTTGTACCCATGTACGGCCCGGCGAAGGGCATCTGGTTTGGCATATTCCATTCCATCTCGGCTTTTTGCAATGCAGGCTTTGACCTGATGGGCGGCTCCGGAGCCTTTTCGTCTCTGACGAACTTCGCCGGCGACCCGCTGGTGAATGTGGTGATCATGACCCTGATCGTGTGGGGCGGCCTGGGCTTTCTGACCTGGGAGGATCTGAAGACCAATCGCCTGAACTTCCGGCGTTATCGGATGCAGACCAAGACGATCCTGACGGTGACGGTGCTGCTGATCCTGCTGCCGGCGATATTCTTCTTCTTTGGCGAACTGACGGGCCTGCCGCTTCGGCAGCGGCTGCTTGGCGCCCTGTTCCAGAGCGTCACAACCCGAACCGCAGGCTTTAACACGCTGGACCTGACCCGCCTGAGCGAAACCGGTCTGATGCTGATGATCATTTTGATGATGATCGGCGGCTCGCCGGGGTCCACCGCCGGCGGCATGAAGACCACCACGCTGGCGGTGCTCTTATCCTCGGCCTTTGCGGTATTCCGGCGCCAGGAGTACGGCGCGATGTACAAGCGGCGCATCAGTTCGGAGACGGTGCACAATGCGGCGGCGATCCTGAATATGTATCTGATTTTAGGCGTAGGTGCAGCCATGATGATCTGCCGGCTGGAAGGTCTGCCGTTTATGACCTGTCTGTTTGAAACGGCATCGGCCATCGGTACGGTAGGTCTGACTTTGGGCATTACATCCGGGCTTGGATCCATGTCGAAGGTGATCCTGATGGTGCTGATGTACTTTGGTAGGGTAGGCGGACTGACGCTGATCTTCGCGGCCTTCATGGGGCAGAAGAAGAGAGGACAGCTGCCGGAGGAGAAAATTACGGTAGGCTGAGAGATGACCCGGAAGAGAAGCAGTTTGAGCAGGCGGCCTTGGGAGAGATGGAAAATGAGCAGGCGGCCCATGGAGAGAAGCAGTTTGAGTAAGGCGCCCCAGAGCGAAGCAAAATGAGCAGGCGGTCCGGAAAGTGAGAAGCAAATTATGCAGGCCGCCCGAGTGAATAGAGGCAGGAAAGAGGCTGCCGAAAAGCGAGGTATGAGACATGAAAACGATCTTAGTGGTAGGACTGGGAAGATTTGGCCGTCATGCGGTGAAGAAGCTGGATGAACTGGGAAATCAGGTGATGGCGGTGGACATTAATCCGGACCGGGTGCAGGCGGTGCTGCCCTATGTGACGAACGCCCAGATCGGTGACAGCACGAGTGAAGAATTTTTAAAGTCACTGGGCATCTCCAATTTTAATGAATGCATCGTATGCATCGGTGACAATTTCCAGAATTCTCTGGAGACGACCTCGCTCCTGAAGGAGCTGGGAGCCCAGCATGTGATCGCCCGGGCCAGCCGTGACCGGCATGCCAAGTTCCTGCTGCGCAACGGCGCGGATGAGATCGTGTATCCGGAGCAGCAGATGGCGGATCTGACGGCCATGCGTTGCAGCGCGGATCATATCCTGGATTACATTCCCCTCAACGAGGATTTTGGCATTTTTGAGATCGACGTCCCGCCCACCTGGATCGGACATACGGTGCAGGAGCTGGATGTGCGCAACCGGTATCATCTGAATGTGATGGCCATCAAGCGAAGCGGCAATCTGGACCTTGAGATCCATGCAGATACGCATTTCGAAACCACGGACACCGTGCTGGTCCTCGGCAAATCCATGGTGGTGCAGAAGATTCTGGGCGACGGAGCCAGAGAGCTGTACCGGGAGAGTGCTGGCGAAGGAATCGGGAAGAGAAAGCTGTTTCATCGAGGGTGAATGCGGGAGAGTTTCTGCGTGAATGGGTTGTATATATTCCGCCGGAGTGCCTGAAAATGCCGTTGGATGATCTGCGGTGAAGTGAAGTTTGGATGGTCGAAGGAGACAGAATGAAGGAAAGGAGGGAATGTCATGAAGGATTTGTGGCTGCTTTGTGCATTTCTTCTGTGTGCACTGGTGATGTATGCAGGTGTGCGATGGTTTGATCGTGTTTTAAAAGAGGTAAGCCGGAACCTGACCACTGCGGGAGAAGAGGAAGGACATGAGATCCGCATTGTGACGGAGAATCCGATCATGCTGGACTGCATCGAGGAGGCGTTGGCCGGCTCGAGAAAAAGCCAGCTTCGTGTGGTCAGCAGTTCAGATGAGGAGGCCTGCGAGCTGGTTCGAAGCGGCGCGGCGGATCTGGGCATGATCTTGCAGAGCAAAAAGGAATTGCTGGACTTTGGACATGAGGAATGGCTGCTGCCTTTTTCGGGTGCGACGCAGTACTGGCAGGATATTCCGGTGGAGAATACCCATGCCAACGAAATGGTGGTGCTGTTCTGGAAAAACAAGGCCTTGAGCCGCGAGGCGGAAAGGCTGGTGCAGCAGATCAAGCTGCAGGCATGAGGCAGAAAAGAATGGCTCCCAGTTGACGGGATGAGCAACTGAACTTATCATCATGTTTGACGAGACCCAGCGGCGCAGGCCATCGGAATTATCACCTACGAACCGCCCCCCTGCGATAAGATCGCTCCGGGGAGAGCACTGAGGAAAATATGCAGTACATCGATTCCACATCAGATCAGACACAGAATGAGCACATTTTAGTCTGCCTGTCCTCATCGCCGTCGAATGCGCAGATCATTCGATGTGCGGCCAGGATGGCGCAGGCGTTTCAGGGCGGATTTACCGCCCTTTTTGTGCAGAATACGAAGCATGACCGCATGAGCCCTACGGACCGGCAGCGGCTGGAGGAAAACACATCCCTGGCCCGCAAACTGGGGGCCCAGATCGAGACGGTGTTCGGAGACGACATCGCCTATCAGATCGCGGAGTATGCGCGCCTTTCCAAGGTGACGAAGATCGTCATCGGCCGCAGCACGGTGAAGCGGGGCCCGGTATTCTGGAAGAGCTCCCTGGTGGACCAGCTTCTGTACCACGCCCCGAACATGGACATCCACATCATCCCGAACAGCGATCTGATCCGGGAGAATTACCGAAGCCGGACCCATCGCTGGCAGATGCACATCAGCGGACGGGATCTGCTGATCAGCGTGCTGATGATCATGGCGGCCACGGTGCTGGGCATGGGCTTCCACTATTTCGGACTGTCGGATGCCAACATCATGACCGTTTACATCCTGAGTGTCCTGCTGATCTCACTGATGACCACCAGCTATGCCTACGGTCTTTTTTCCTCGGCGCTGGCGGTAATCGTGTTCAACTATATGTTTACGGAGCCCAAGTACACGCTGCTGGCCTATGACGCGGGTTATCCGGTCACCTTTGTGGTCATGTTCATCGCCTCGTGTATGACGGCGAATCTGGCCTCCCGCCTGAAGAAGAACGCCCGGCACAATGCCGAGGCGGCTTACCGGACCAAGATTCTGCTGGATACGGAGCAGCTGTTGTCCAAGGTGCATGGCATGGAGCTGATCACCGCGCTGACGGCGCAGCAGGTGGTGAAGCTGCTGGGAAAGAATGTGGTGCTGTACACCTGTGAGGGGAAGCTTGCACAGGATGGCAAAGCGGAGGAAGCGGCAGCGAGAAGCAGAGAGCAGACAGTAGCAGGAAGTAATGCACAAATAGCAGCAGAAGGCAATGTGCAGAGATTAAGTGGAAGCAAAACACAGATAACAGCAGAAAGCAAGAAGCAGTTAGCAGACAGTAATAAAACACAGATAACAGCAGAAAGCAAGAAGCAGTTAGCAGACAGTAATAAAATACAGATAGCAACAGAAAGTAAGGTGCAGCCGGCAGCTGGAATCAAACGGAAGACACTATGCGCAGGTCCTACTCTGTCAGCTCCCCGGATATTCATGGCCGAAAACGGAGAACCCAAGGAAGCCTACACATCCCTGGCAGAGCGGCAGGTGGCGGAGTGGGTTTTGGAAAACCGGCATCATGCCGGCTATGCCACCCGGCATTTTCCCAATGCGATCTGTCAGTATTATGCCATCGCCCTTAACCTGGAGGTGTTCGCGGTGGTGGGCATCGATACGGAGAAGGAGAGCATCGGTACTTTCGAGAGCAGTATTCTGATCTCCATCCTGGGTGAGTGCGCGCTGGCACTGGAGAACGAAAAGAATGCCCGGGAGAAGGAGGAGGCCCATGTGCAGGCTCAGAAGGAGCAGACCAGGGCGAACCTGATTCGGGCGATCTCCCATGATCTGCGTACGCCGTTGACGACCATCACAGGCAATGCCAGTTATTTGCTCAGCGAAGAAAGCTGTTTTGATGAACAGATGAAGCGTCAGATCTATTCGGACATCTACGACGATTCCATGTGGCTGAATGATCTGGTGGACAACCTGCTGTCGATCAGTCGAATCGAGGACGGCACGATGCGGATGCATCCCACGGCGGAGCTGCTGGATGAGTGTGTGGAGGAAGCTCTGAAGCATCTGGACCGCAGATGCTGCGAGCATACGATCGTAAGAGAGTACGCACCGGATCTGGTTCTGGTAAATGTGGAGGCCCGGCTGATCGTGCAGCTGGTGATCAATCTGGTGAACAATGCGATCAAGTATACCCAGAAGGGATCGACGATCTGGGTGAGGATTAGGGTGGCACCTGATGGCTTTGCTTACCTTGAAGTAGCGGACGATGGCCCCGGTGTGGCCGATGAGGAGAAGGAGCACATTTTTGAGATGTTCTATACCTCGGGCCGGAAGGCAGCGGACAGCCGTCGGAGTCTGGGGCTTGGTCTGGCCCTGTGCCGTTCGATCGTGCAGGCACACGGCGGAGAGATTCGGGTGCTGGATAATGAACCCTGCGGCACACGATTTGTGTGCACGCTGCCGTTGACACAGATGGATGGCATGCAGGAGCTTTCGTAATAATATGAGGGCCAATGGTGAAATCGAGCCTCGACGCGAAATCTCTTGACGTCTGAATAGAAGAAAGCGAAAGGTGAAATCGAGCCTCGACGCGAGCAATGTTTCTCGCCGAAAAGCCCGTGATCATGGGGAGAAGAGGTGTATCCAGCTTCCTGACATATGGACTGGAATGTGTATTTTTGAGGATATCGTGGAAGGTGCAGACAGAAGATGAGTACACAGAATATGCTGCAGATCTTGGTGGTGGAAGATGATGCGATGGTGCGAAACCTGATTACGGCGACGCTGGGCGCACATCATTATAAATACCTGACGGCGACGGGCGGGGAGAATGCGATTTTGGAGATCACCTCGCACAATCCGGACATCATTCTGCTGGATCTGGGGCTGCCGGATATGGACGGCGTGGATCTGATCCGGCGGGTGCGGACCTGGTCCAATACGCCGATCATCGTCATCAGCGCCCGCAGTGAGGACCCGGACAAAATCGAGGCGCTGGATGCCGGGGCAGATGACTATCTGACCAAGCCGTTTTCAGTCGATGAGCTGCTGGCCAGGATCCGTGTGACCCAGCGACGTCTCAGCGCCGGTGGTAATGAAGCTTTCAGGAGTAATGTATTTGAAAACGGGGATCTGAAGATCGATTTTGCGGCCAGCTGTGTCTGGATGCAGGGGAAGGAGCTGCATTTGACGCCCATCGAATATAAGCTCCTGTGTCTTCTGGCGCGCAACGCGGGGAAGGTGCTGACCTATCGGTATCTCACGGAGGAGATCTGGGGATTTGGATGGGAAAGCAATCTGGCCAGCCTGCGGGTGTTCATGGCTAATCTGCGAAAGAAGCTGGAGCATTCCGGTGAGGATGGAGCGTATATCCAGACGCATGTGGGGATTGGATACAGGATGCTGGTGAGGCATTAGAACAGGAAAAAGACGGCGCTGCATGGCAGGATAACCTGCACATACAGCGCCGTTTTATTACTTAATAATAACCGAACCGAAAAGCTCACTGCATAGATTTCACAAGCTCCTCATACTGCTCGAGTACGCTGGCAGCTTTCTTGAAATTATTCTCCTGCAGCAGCTGGTAGATCTGAACTTCCAGCTGCTTTTTCTTGCGATCCAGTTCCAGATAGTCCTTATCGAAATACTTTTTATAGATCATTTTCCGGAAGGCGCGGCCGCTCATTTTCCGAATAGTCTGGTTTTCGACATACAGTACTGTGTCGGCACAGTTAGCAATCATATAGAAGTCATGGGAAACCATGAGCACTGCGCCGGGATATGTGGCAAGCGCCTGCTCCAGTGCCATCTGCGCGTAGGTGTCCAGATGACTGGTGGGCTCGTCCAGCAGCAGCAGATTAGCCGGTGTCTGGCTGAGTTTTTCAAACTGCTGCAGATTTTTCTCGCCGCCGGAGAGGGTGCCGCCGCCTTCATAGAACTGAGTCAGGAAGCCTGGCTGGGTCTGGGCAGCTAATGTGATGGAGCCATTGACTTTGGTGTTTCCATCTGTACGTCCGGTTGCGTTGGCTGTGTCTGCGCTGACAGTGGCTGATGTCAGAGCGCTGCCGCTTTCCGCCTTATTCTGATAGGCATCCCAGATAGCGCGCAGCAGCGTGGTCTTGCCGGTGCCGTTGGGGCCAACCAGTGCGATCTTTTCACCCGGATGCAGCTCAAAGGAAACCTGATCCAGAAGAACATCGTCAAAGGTGATGCCGTAGTTTTGTACGGTCAGCAGGGCGGGGGTGGAAGCCAGGCTGTTGCTGGATGCTTCGGGGGCCTTCGAGCCACTGGCTTCGGAAACATCTTTGTCAGCCGAAAGGACACTCGCGTTTTCGGTTGCAGAACCCTCCGTGCTATCTGAAAGGGCATTCGTGTCGCCAGTTGCAGAACCATCCGTGCTATCTGAAAGGGCGCTTATGTCTCCAGCCGCAGGCAGTTCCGGCAGCGGGATCACCGGCGTGGGCAGATCCACAAAAGGCGCCTTGGTGCGCCGGTCCATCAGACGCTTCAGATAGCTGACATGTGCTTTCAGGGATCGGCCCTTCTGGGCGGAATCGATGTAGGTGGCTTCGGCACGCAGGCGATTGACCACCGCGTTCTGACGATCGATCTCTTCCTGATCCTTGAAAGCGCGCTCGGAAAGCTCTACCTTGGCCTCCAGCAGCGCCAGATTGTATTCGGCAAAGCTGCCCTCAAATTCCTGCAGATCCTGATTTTCCAGATGAAGGATCTTGTTGAAGCAGTGATACAGAAGATAGCGATTGTGGGTCACCACCAGCAGCGTGCCTTCATAAGCATTGGCCAGTCCCACCAGTCCGTGCAGATTTTCAAAATCCAGGAACACATCCGGCTCGTCCAAAATGAGCAGATCCGGCAGGATCAGCATCTCGTGGATGATCTGGACCAGCTTGTGCTCGCCGCCGCTCAGGGTTTTGAGCGGCAGATCCGTCAGCTCGGTCAGCCCGGCGATGCGCAGCTCCTTGTGGATGTTGGTGTCGTAATTGTAGCCATCGATGGCATCGAAGTTATCGACCAGCACCTGATATTCATCGAAGATGGACGGATTGTCCGGCTCATCGGTCATGCGCTGACAAACTGCTTCCATCTCGGCCTGCTTTTCCAGGAAAGGCTGCGCTAGATAATCATAAACGGTCATCTGGGAAGCTTCTTCGTGTTCAAGCAGCTGGGTGACATAGCCGATTCGGCAGCCGGGCTCTTTTTTGATCTTGCCCTGGTACAGATATTCATCGTCGCAGACGATCATATCGATCAGGGTGGATTTGCCGGTGCCGTTGCTTCCGATCAGGGCGCAGTGTTCACCGCGCTGGATGGAGAAAGAGATGTTATCGTACAGATCCTTTTCCGGATAGCCAAAGGATACTTTTTCTGCTGTGATCATAGAGACCTCCGTGGTTGGGGTGGTTGAGTGCGGCGCACGGGTTGGCGACAGGTTCGCGGCTTGAAAGTGCGCTTCATAGTTTTGTCCCCCGGGGTTATGTGAAGGGGCACAAGATAGCCAAATTATGTAAATGAGGCATAAGCCAGCCATATTCTAACAAGAAACGGAAAAGTTGGCTATGAAAAGTTTGCAGCAAGGGGCCGGGCGGATCACAGGAAGAAATTCTCAAAATCTCCGCCAGTGGGAAAGTAGACTAAGGCAAGCCCGGCGGATCCCAGCGAGAAGCCCTCCCATTCTCCGCCGCGGAACAGAGCCAGGTCAAAAGCTGGGCGGATCCCAGGAAGAAACTCTTCAATTCTCCGCCAGCGGGAAAGTAGACTAAAGCAAGCACGGCGGATCCCAGCGAGAAGCCCTCCCATTCTCCGCCGCGGAACAGAGTCAGGTTAAAAGTTCGGCGTATCACAGGAAGAAACTCTTCAATTCTCCGCCAGCGGGAAAGTAGACTAAGGCAAGCGCGGCGGAGGAATAGAGAGAAAGTGGACATTCTCCGCCGCGGAACGAAGTCAGGTCAAAAGCCGGGCGGATCCCAGGAAGAAATCCTCAAAATCTCCGCCAGCGGGAAAGTAGACTAAGGCAAGCACGGCGGATCCCAGCGAGAAGCCCTCTCATTCTCCGCCGCGGAACAGATCCAGGTCAAAAGCCGGGCGGATCCCAGGAAGA
>JAUNDD010000019.1 GCA_030526245.1 Lachnospiraceae bacterium | reverse complement strand
GAAGCATTCTGAGTGTGAAGGGAAAAGGACAAATCCGGCAGCTGGAGGAATGCGGGGGAGAGAGCGAAGCATTCTGAACGTGAAGCATAATGAAAAAGACAAAAAGCCGTTCCGGCAGCGGCCGGAAGAAAATGGCGGATCATCATGGAACGGCCGGCATATTGATCGACGTGCCCCGGAGGGCCCGGGTGCATATCTGCAAAGGGCAGCCCGGTGGCTGCGGCCCTGGGGCGAGGCGCTGGCGGAGCTTTTGTATCCGTCCCGCTGTCCCCTGTGCAGCCGGCTGCTGAAGGAAGAGGAAAAAACGGATCATGTCTGCAGGGCATGCGCCGAACATCTTCCCTGGATCCGGGGGCCGGTGTGTCTGCAATGCGGAAAGCCGGTGAAGGATGAGCGGGTCGAGCTGTGTCCGGGGTGTGAGAAGAGGGTACATCTGTACCGGTCCGGGGCCAGTGCCTTCGCCTACGAAGGGGAGCTCCGGGACGCCATGGTGCGGTTCAAGTTTCATAACAAGCGGGAGAACGCCTGCTTTTTTGCCCGAGCCATGGCCCGGGAAGGGAAACGCCAGCTGCAGCTGTGGAAGCCGGCGGTGATCCTGCCGGTGCCCATGCATCGCCGGAAACGCCGGCGCCGGGGATATGACCAGGCAGTATTGCTGGCCAAAGCCCTGTCCCGGGAGATTGGCATTCCGGTGCGGACGGATCTGCTGGCCCGTACCCGCCTGACCCGGGCCCAGAAGCGGCTGGGACTGGAGGAGCGCAGGCAGAATCTGCGGGGGGCCTTTGTGGTCCGGAAGACACCGGTCCCGGAGCCGGTGCTGCTGGTGGATGACATCTATACCTCCGGCACCACCGTGGACTGCGTCTGTGAGACGCTGCGGGAAAAGGGCGTGGAGGAGATCTACGTGCTGACGGCCTGCATCACGGTGGGGCGGATCCGGTAAGGTATTCTGCAGCGGGAGAAGCGTTAGGGAGCCCTTGGATTTCGGAAAACTGCACGAAAATCCGCAAAATATTCGTATAGAATTCACATTTGACCTGTTTCATTCGCAAAAGGTTATGCTATACTAGATTCGGGCAGGCGGTAAAACTGACTGCAGAACAAAAGAAAGCGCAGAGTGCAGAGTGCAGAGCGCAGAGCATAAAGCATAGAGCGTAAAGAATAAAGCATAGAGTATAGAGCATCGAGAGAAAGGAGTAGACATGAGCCGAATCATAGCCCAGCTGTTTTCAGGAGTGCGCATACCCGTGTTTACTCCCATCGACGCCCTGGAGATCCTCATTCTGGCGTTTCTGGTGTATGAATTGCTGGTATGGATCCAGACCACCCGGGCCTGGACGCTGATGAAGGGTATCGTGACCATCGGGATCTGTGTGCTCCTGGCGTATCTGCTGGAGATGGACACCCTGATCTATATCGTGAACCGGGGACTGGGAATCGTTTTGATGATGATCATTGTTGTATTCCAGCCCGAGATCCGGCGTGTGCTGGAGCAGCTGGGTGAACGACAGCTGATCTCCCGGCTTCTGCCGTCTCAGGTGTCCGGTTCCACGGTGGCCGAGCTGTTCAGTGACCACACGGTGATGGAGCTGGTGAAGGCGGCCACGGAGATGTCCAAGGCCCGGACCGGTGCCCTGATCGTGATCATGCAGAACGAGCGCATGGATGAATACGAGCGCACGGGCATCGCCATCGATGCGGCGGTATCCAGCCAGCTGCTGATCAACATTTTTGAGCACAACACGCCGCTGCACGACGGCGCCGTGATCATGGAGGGGAACCGCATCGTGGCGGCCACCTGTTACCTGCCGCTGACGAATAATCTCTCGCTGAGCAAGGAGCTGGGAACCCGGCACCGGGCCGGCGTAGGCATCAGCGAGGTGACGGACTCCTTTACCATCATTGTATCCGAGGAGACCGGAGCGATCTCCACCGCCTACAAGGGCGTGCTGGAGCGGGGCGTGTCCCCCGATCTGCTCCGCAGAAAGCTGACGATTCTTCAGAATAAGACCGTGCAGACCCGCCGGTTCCTGTTGTGGAAGGGAAAGGCAAAGCATGAAGCGAAGAAAGATTGACTGGCATATGCTGCCGAACAAAATAAAGCCGTGGCTGAAACGGATCACGGTAAACCTCTGGCTGAAGGTGGTGGCGCTGGTCATCGCGGTCTTCATCTGGTTTGGTGTGTCCGCCAGCAACGATCCGGTTCGTTCCAAGCTGTTCAGCAACATTCCGGTGACGCTGATCAATGAAAGCAGCATCGCGGACATCGGAAAGACAGTGGAACCGGACAAGAACGGCATGGTGACGGTAAAGGTCACCGAGCGCCGGTCCGTGATCAACCGGCTGACAGCGGCTGACTTTTATGCGGAGGCCGATCTGGAGATGATCAACGGCATGAACATGGTGCCGCTGACCGTCAGCTGTGCCAACAGCTCCATCTCCTGGGACGACATGGAGATCCGTCCGGCAGCGTTGCGGGTGACGGTGGAGGACAAGGTGGAGCAGGCCTTCCCGGTCAGCGTGGTCACCGCCGGATCCCCTCAGACGGGACTGGTAGTGGGACAGACCGAGGTGGTGGAAGGCAAGACCATCCGTATCGCCGGACCGGAGTCGCTGCTCAAAAACATCAACCAGGTCACCGTAACGGTGAATGTGGCGGGGCTGAGCACCAACGCCCAGATGACCGTAGCATTGCATGTATATGACAAGGATGGCGGTGAGTTTACGGATGCCCAGATGAGTCGTCTGGAGTTTAAACGGGACAGCGGAACCCTGCTGTCGAGTCAGATGGTCAACGTCAAGGTGACACTCTGGGAAGTGGCTTCCGAGATCGAGCCGGTCTTAAACTACTCCGGAACGCCGGCGTTTGGCTACCGGGTCACCGGCATTAATGTGCTGCCGGCTACTTTAAGTCTGGCGGGACCGGCCGATGAGCTGGAGAAGCTGGAGGGCCGGTTGGAGGTGAGCGATCTGATCGATATCGAGGGAGCTTCCGACAATATCGAGGCGGAGATCGACCTGCAGCATACCCTGGCCGGTTACGACAAGATCAAGGCGGCCACGGATGCGGATA
The DNA here is from genome assembly GCA_030526245.1 of Lachnospiraceae bacterium. Taxonomy (GTDB): domain Bacteria; phylum Bacillota; class Clostridia; order Lachnospirales; family Lachnospiraceae; genus Merdiplasma. Next base: position 21,699 of record JAUNDD010000019.1, on the reverse strand, counting down.
CCCGCCTGACCGTTACGGTGCAGATCGAAAAGGTCAACAGCACCACCTTTGAACTGCCGCTGACCCAGATCAGTGCCGTGAACCAGCCGAAAAACAAGAAGCTGACTTTTACACCGGCGGATAAGATTCTGGTAACAGTGGTGGCACTGGAACCGGGACTGGATCCCATCGAGGTGGAAAATCTGAATGCTGTCATCGATCTGACCGATTGCGAGACAGCCGGTGAATACGATATTCCGGTGGAGATCGAGTTGCCCTATGGATATGAACTGAGCGCTCCGGCGGTGTTCAAGGTGACCTCGGCGGATGAAAAGGAAAATACATCGGCTGCGGAGGATGAAAGCCGAAGCGCCGGCGCAGAGCCGGGCGAAGAGCAGGCCAGCGAGAAGCAGTAGAGCAGGAAGTCGAAAACAGTAAATAAAGAACCAGGTTCTTCGGAGCCTGGTTCTTTTGCGCTAAAAAAGCTGCCGCACTCAGTGCGACAGCTTTTTGATTATGATCTCAGGTTGATCACAGGAACGGATCCGTGGGATCGTAGTTCGTGCTGATGGGGGTCAGACTCGGCTTTCCAAGCGGATCGTTGGAGGAGTTGCCCCGGAAAATATGTACCTTCGTGCCGATGGGGCAGTTGGTGTAGATGTAGTAGGCATCACCGCACTTGAGTCGTACGCAGCCTGCCGAAGCCGGCTGACCGAGCTTGTTCCAGGCAGCGGTGTTCAGGGAACGATTGTTGCCGTACTCATAATAGTATACCGAGTGGAACAGGATGTTGCCTGTAATGGTTGAAGTAAACTGTCCGTATACATTGCCGAACAGCGGCTGCCAGCGGTGCTTGGTGCCCAGGTAGAAGGTACCCGTGGGGGTGGGACCGGTCAGGCCCGGGGAGCAGAGCATGGCTTTGATGGGGGTGCTGCCTGAATAGATGGTCACTACGCAGGTTCCCAGGTTGACCTCGATGCGGTCCGGATTGCCCATCTGCAGATAGCCGTTGGTTCCGAAATCATAGGTCTTGCCATCGATGGTCTTTTTACCGGTGGTCATCTTACCGGTGGAAGGATTGAAGTAATACTTTTTGTTGTCCAGTGTCAGCCAGCCGGTGACCATCGCTCCTTTGGAATTGAAGTAGTATTTGGAACCGTTATAGTTGAGCCAGCCGGTGACAGCCTGCCCCTTGGTGGAGGTGGCAGAGGACAGATAGTAGCGCTTGCCCTTGTAGGTCAGCCAGCCGGTGACCATGACACCGGTGGATTTGTTGAAGAAATAGGTCTTGCCGTTGATCCGGCGCAGGCCGGTCTTGCGGTAGCCGCTGCCAAGATAGTAGGTCTTGCCGTCGATGGTGACCAGACCGGTCTGCATGCGGCCCTTGGCATCGAAGTAGCGGCGCTTCTTGTCGATCTTTTTCCAGCCGATGGTGCGGGCACCGTTGCGGGCCGGATCCAGATAGTAAACATATCCGTCGCTTAATTTGGCCAGGCCGGTCACCAGGGCACCTTTTTTGGTGAAGTAGTGCCAGGTCTTGCCGTCGATCTGCTTCCAGCCCTGTGAACGGACCATCGTCTTCGGATCGTAGTAGCACTGCTTGACGGAGTTGGTCAGCTTGAATTTTTTCCAGCCCTTGGCCAGAACACCGTTGACACCGGCATAATAGTTCTTGCCGTTCAGCTTAAAGGCGGTGCGCATATAGATCTGACCCTTTTTGTTGCGGAAAGCATAATACTTGCCGGAACCTGCCGGATATTCGTGGATACCGGTCTGGTCCTTAAGGATCTGGTTGGTCTCCGCATTGTAAAGCACGCCGACCTTGCGGCTGAGCTGTTTTACATAGACATTGATGGACTGCCCTGCCTCTGTTTCTTCCTCGGCTGCGTAGGCAGACAGTCCCATGGTCAGACACAGGAGCAGGAGCGCCAAAGCAGTCAGGAGACGGGAGAGCCTGAAACGTTTGCTCATACTAGAAATCCCCCTGAAAATATATTGTTCCGGCAGCCTTTCATATTGTAAAGAACCGAACCCGGCGGTATGGCCTTTCGAAAGGACTGCTGAATTTAAAGATAGATAGAAGCAAGTATAACAGGAGGGAGGGCGGGGCGCAAGGGAGGCAATTCTTAAGAATTGATTACAGAGACTGTAACGTTGCAGTTCAGGCAGTTCGATTCCGCGAGGTGTTTTGCCGCGTATGTGGCAAAATACCTGGGGCTGCAGGTCATGTGTGAACGGAAGCTAACCGAACAGTAAACGGGTGGGCGGAGCCTGCCAATGGAAATCATTGTAATTTACAGATAATTGCATTATAATCAAATAACCTATGCTTACAGCAGAAAAGCGGGAGCGCCGCTACCGGCGTGCTCCGTAGAAAACAAAATGAGAGAAGAATACAGCCTATGCATAAAAGAGAAAAATACAAGCGTCTGATCCTGTTCCTTTCCTCCCTTCTGGTGGTGGGACTGCAGACGGCCAACTTTGCATACATCTGGTTTACCCGGTACAACTTCCGGAAGATCATCGGTCCCACCTACTGGAACCGCGGAAACTGGGCGCTGATCGGCCTGTATGCCCTGATCGTCATGGCCGTGTCCAAGCTGTTTGGAGCTTTGAAGGTGGGCTATATGCGCGTGCTGGATGTGGTCATATCCCAGATCCTGTCCGTGCTGCTGGTGAATGTGATCACCTATCTGCAGCTGGCGCTGATCGGCCGATGGAAATTCATGCATCACATCACGCCCATGATCTGGCTGACCTTCGTCAATCTGATCGTGGTGCTGGTGTGGGTGGTCTTTGCCCGGTGGATCTACGCAGTCATCTATCCGCCGAGACAGACCATCCTGGTGTACGATGAGCGCACACCGGATCATCTGATCAAGACCCTGGCCAGCTGCAACAACAAGTATGTGATCAGCGAGATGCTCCGGGTGACGGACGGCATGGAGAAGATTTTTGAACGCATCCCCCATTACGAGGGTGTGATCCTGGGAGACCTGCCGGCCCACGAGAGAAATCTCATTATTAAATACTGTTTCGAAAAGGACATTCGCTGTTACTCCTCGGAGAAGATCTCGGACATTATGATCATGAGCGCCGAGAAGATCCACATGTACGACACTCCGTTGCTGCTGTTTCGCAACCGAGGCCTGTCGGCAGAGCAGCAGCTGGTCAAGCGCATCTGTGATGTGGTGTGCTCTGCGGCAGGACTGGTGCTACTGTCTCCGGTCTTCCTGATCATTGCCCTTCTGATCAAATGCTATGACCATGGTCCGGTCTTCTACAGCCAGGACCGCCTGACCCAAGGCGGACGGGTCTTCAAGGTACTGAAGTTTCGAAGCATGCGGGTGGATTCCGAGGCGAAGGGAGCCCGCCTGGCCATGAAGGACGACGATCGCGTGACCCCGGTGGGCCGGGTGCTGCGCAACATACATTTTGACGAGCTGCCCCAGCTGATCAACATCCTGCGGGGGGACATGTCCATCGTCGGTCCCCGGCCGGAACGTCCCCAGATCGCAGCGGAGTATCAGAAGGAGCTGCCGGAATTCGAATATCGCCTGAAGGTCAAGGCCGGACTTACCGGCTACGCCCAGGTCTATGGAAAATACAATACAACGCCCTACGACAAGCTGAAGCTGGATCTGACCTATATCCAGAACTATTCCCTGTTCCTGGATCTGCAGCTGGTGGCAGCCACCATCAAGATCCTGTTCCAGAAGGAGAATACCGAGGGCGTGGAGCAGTGGCAGAAGACCGCCTCCCGGTGCGAGGATGTGCTCGACCAGGCGGAGGAGCAGCCTACTGTGACGGTGTGCATTCCCTGCTACAACGGGGAGGCGACCCTGGGCAAGGCCATCGAGTCGGCCCTGAACCAGAAGTATGTGACAAAGGTCATCGTGGTGGACGATGTCAGCACCGACGGCACCGCCCAGGTGGTCCGGCAGTGGCAGGAGAAGGACGACCGGGTGACACTGGTACGCAACGAGAAGTCCCTGGGAGCCTCCGGCAGCCGCAACAAGGCTGTGGCCATGGCTGATACCGAGTATGTGGCCTTCCTGGATGCGGACGACTACTGGATGCCGAAAAAGATCAAGATGCAGGTGACCGCCATGCGGCTCAGCGGCAGCGTGCTTTCCTGCACCGGCCGGGAACTGATGAGCACGGACGGATACCTGAAGGGCCGCGCCATCGGCGTACCCACCAGCATTACCTATCGTCAGCTGATGCGCTACAACTGCATCAACTGTTCCTCGGTGGTGATCCGTACGGATGTGGCGAAGGAATTCCCCATGGAGCATGAGGACAGCCACGAGGACTATATCGCCTGGCTGAAGATCGTGCGCAAGTACGGCACAGCGGTGGGCATCAACGAGCCGCTGCTGAAATACCGGGTATCTGTAAGCGGAAAATCCGGAAGCAAATTCAAGTCCGCGGGCATGACCTGGCGGGTCTACCGGTACATGGGCTTTGGACCGGTGCGGAGCATCCGCTGCTTTATCAGCTATGCGCTGTACGGAGTGACACGCTACTTCCTGTAGGCGGAATTGGCGTACGGAGTGATCCGCTACTTCCTGCAGGCAGATCCTGCCGCAGGGAAACGCAGAGATAACGGTCGAATACATGCCTGTCTTTGGGCCGGCAGACAAATCGTCTGAGGCGGGAAACCAAAGGTGCGCAGAAACAGTCATAAAAAACAGGATATGAATAAGGAGAGCTATGTCTTCAGAAAATAACAGCATCACGCAGACAGCCGGAGCGGATCTGACACTGATCCGCCGCCTGGCAAGAAATGACTTTAAAACCAAATATGCCGGGTCCTACCTGGGTATCATCTGGGCCTTTGTGCAGCCCATCGTGACGATCCTGGTATACTGGTTTGTCTTTTCCACCCTTCGGGCCCGGGGCATGCGGGGCGTACCCTTTGTGCTCTGGCTGATGGCCGGTCTGGTGCCATGGTTTTATTTCTCGGACGGCCTGAACAGCGGCACCAATGCGCTGATCGAATACAGCTATCTGGTGAAAAAAGTGGTGTTTAAGATCGACATCCTTCCTTTGGTGAAGCTAAGCTCGGCCCTCTATGTGCATGTCTTTTTCACAGGTGTGACGGTGCTGCTGTATGCGGTCATGGGCTATTTCCCGGGCATCAGCGTGATCCAGATCTTCTATTACTCCGGCAGCCTTTTCGTACTGCTGCTGGGGCTTTCCTATCTGACCAGTGCGGTGGTGATCTTCTTCCGGGACCTGACCCAGATTATCAACATCTGCCTGCAGGTGGGTGTGTGGATGACCCCCATCATGTGGAATTTCGAGGATCTGAACATCCACGGCTGGCTGGCCTGGGTGTTTAAGCTCAATCCCATGTATTACATCGTGGAAGGCTACCGTGACAGTCTGATCACCGGCACCCCCTTCTGGGAGCGTCCGATGCTGACGGCCTATTACTGGATCTTCACCCTGTTGGTGTTCATCCTGGGCCGCCGCGTATTCCGTCGTCTGCGTGTGCATTTTGCGGATGTACTGTAAAAGAGCGGGATACATAAGCGACAGTGCTGAAAGATGGCCGCTTAACATAAACGGCAGCGCGGAACAGGCTGCCGCCTAACATGAACTGTAACGCAGAAAGGATTCTTTGCATGTCAGAAGCTGCAATTCAGGTCAAAGATCTGACCAAGGTATATAAGCTGTACAATCGTCCCCGGGACCGCTTTTTAGAGTCCATGGGACTTTCCAGAGGCAGGACCCTCTCGCGAGATCACTATGCGCTCCGCAGCGTTTCCTTTGACGTAAAGCGGGGTGAGACGGTGGGCATCATCGGAACCAACGGCTCCGGCAAGTCCACGATCCTTAAGATCATCACCGGCGTACTCAATCCCACCGGCGGCTCTGTGACCGTCAACGGTCGGATCTCCGCTCTGCTGGAGCTGGGCGCCGGTTTCAATATGGAATACACCGGTATCGAGAACATCTATCTGAACGGCACCATGATCGGCTTCTCCAAGGAGGAGATCGACGCCAAGCTGGATGCCATTCTGGAGTTCGCGGACATCGGTGACTTTGTCAACCAGCCCGTCAAGACCTACTCCAGCGGTATGTTCGTCCGGCTGGCCTTTGCGGTGGCCATCAACATCGACCCGGAGATCCTCATCGTGGATGAGGCGCTGTCCGTGGGCGATGTGTTCTTCCAGTCCAAGTGCTACCGGAAATTCGAGGAATTCAAGCAGATGGGCAAGACCATTCTGTTCGTCAGCCACGATCTGTCCAGCATCAGCAAATACTGCGACCGGGTGGTGCTGCTTAACCAGGGTGAAAAGCTGGCCGAGGGTGAGCCCATGAAGATGGTGGATCTGTTCAAAAAGCTGCTGGTGGGCCAGCTGGATCTGGACACCCTGGAGGCCAAGGGACCGGCGGGCCCGGCTGTGATCGGCACGGGAGATGCCGATGCCATGTGGACACCGGCCTTCCCCACCAATCCGGATATCAACGAGTACGGAGACCGGGCGGCGGAGATCATCGGCTATAACATTCTGGATGCGGAGGGGCGGTCCTCCAACACCATTGAAAAGGGCAGTGAATGCACGATCCAGATGCGGGTGCTGTTTCACCAGCGGGTGACGGATCCGATCTATGCCTTCACCATCACGGACCTGAAGGGAACGGACATCACAGGCACCAACAGCCTCTTTGAAAAGGTGAATGTCCGGCCCATGAACGAGGGCGAGATCCAGGAGATCTCCTTCACCCAGAAGATGGATATGCAGGGGGGCGAGTACATGCTGTCCCTGGGCTGCACCGGCTACGACGGATCCGATTTTGTGGTGCATCACCGGCTGTACGAGGCCTGCAATGTGACCATCGTATCCGTAAAAAACACCGTTGGCTTCTACGATGCCAACTCACAGGTGAAGCTGTTGAACTGAGAAGAGGAGTAGCAGATGAGGGAAAAGACAGAAACGATCGGCCGGGTCAACCTGGATTATACCTGGTATCCGGGCGAGGATCTGTATTCAGACGGAGAGATCGAGGAGAAGCTGCTCAGCATTGCCAGAGAACATACCGAGCAGGAATTAAATGAAGTGATCGCCCGGGAACAGGACTGGGCAGTGCTCTATCATATGTCCCATGTACGGGAGAATATCGTGCGGGCCCTTCCCATTAAAAAGGGGGACCGGGTCCTGGAGATCGGCAGCGGCTGCGGAGCCATCACCGGCGCCTTAAGCGACATGGCCGGCGAGGTGACCTGCATCGATCTGTCCTCCCGGCGCAGTCAGGTCAACGCCTGGCGGCACCGTGATCAGGACAACATCAACATCCTGGTGGGAAATTTCCAGGATATCGAACCGAACCTGGATCAGGATTATGACTGGATCACGCTGATCGGCGTGTTTGAATATGCCAGTGCCTACATCGGCACGGACGCCCCCTATCATGCCTTTTTAGAGCAGGTGGGACGACACCTGAAGAAGGGCGGCCGGCTGATCATCGCCATCGAAAACCGGCTGGGACTGAAGTACTGGGCCGGCTGCCGGGAAGACCATACCGGCAATCTCTTTGACGGGCTGGAGGATTATCCAAACCCCACCATGGCCCATACCTTCTCCAAGCCCCAGCTGGAGACCATCCTGAAGCAGGCGGGCTTCACCGAGCAGACCTTTTACTATCCCTATCCGGATTACAAGCTGCCCCAGCTGATCTTTTCCGATGACTATCTGCCAAAGAAGGGACAGCTGAGCACGAACCACTGGAACTTTGACCGGGAGAAGCTGGATCTGTTTAACGAGACAGCGGTGTTCGATTCGCTGATCGAGGACGGCCTCTTCCCCCAGTTTTCCAATTCCTTCCTGTGCATCGTCTCACGGGAGGAGGTACGGGAGAACTCGCAGCTACTCCATGCCCGTTTTTCCAATGAACGCAGCCGGGAGTTTGGCGTGGTGACCCGCATCCTGCAGGAGCAGGACAGCCGGGTCGTGGTAAAGACCGCGGCCTTCCCGGAGGGACAGGATCATATCCGCCGGATGCCGGGCTATCAGGAGGCGCTGACCAGAGAGTTTGGAGCCGAGGGCTTTGCGGTCAACACCTGCCGGGAGCGGGAGGACGGAAGTCTGGCCTTTGACTGGGCTCAGGGAGAGACTCTGGAGGAAAAGGCATTGACCCTGTGGCAGAAGGATCAGCGTTTTGAGGCGGTGATGTGCCTGCAGACCCTTACCACCCGGATCCGCAGCGCGGCCACCGAACCCTTTGCGGTGACGCCGGCGTTTACGGCCATGTTTGGCCTGGACAGCTATCCCTTCGAGGATAGGAGCCTGCCGGTGACGAATCTGGACATGGTGGCCGAGAATGTACTGTGCGGACCGGAGGGGGAGACCCTCATCGATTATGAGTGGACCTGCGATTTTCCGGTGCCGGTGAGCTTTGTGCTCTACCGGATCTGGCACTACTTTGAGACAAGGGCCGAAGGACCGGAGGCCGGCGATGAGCTGTGCCGGCAGGACGGCATTACTCCGGAACAGATCCTTTTGTTCCGGCAGATGGAAAAGAGCTGGCAGGAGCATATCCAGGATGGCATGGTTCCCCTGCGGGAGCTGTATGCGCCCATCGGACCGGGAGTCCGGGATGTGAAGACCGAGATGCTGCTGGATGACAATGTGGGCCGACGGTGCCTGCAGCTGCAGATCTTTTCAGGGGCGGACGGAGACTTCGATCTGATCCGGCCCGTGACGCGGGAGCTGACGGTGGAGGCCGACGGAGCCTTCCGCTTCGTGCTCGATCCGGCGGACTTCCCCCGGGCGAAGAGCCTGCGTATCGATCTGCCCACGAGGCGGTTTATCCGGGTGCGCTTTGAGCGGATCACGGCCCGGTCCTTAGTGCAGCTGCGGCCGCTGAATGCCTTCACGAGAGAGGGCATGGAGGGCTGGGATGAATTCCCGTCCTGGGATCCGGCCTATGCGCTGGAGGCGGACCTGACCGGCACCGGTGAGATCGTGCTGGAGGGACACCTGCAGATGGTGCCGTCCCTGGACAGCATTCAGTACTATGCCCAGTCCGTGGCGGAAAAGAATGCCTACCGGGCGGAGATGGAGGCGCTGCGGCAGCGCCTGGCCCAGATGCAGTCCACCAAGGGCTGGAAGGCCATCGAAAAGGTGCGTCAGCTGCGCAACTACATCATGGCCCGGGTCCATGGTCTGAAGATCGTGGGAGATAAAAAGGCCATTTTGGCCAAATATCAGGAATGGTTCCGGGAGCATCAGGCGGATGAAAGCCGGCTGGCGGCCCAGCGCCGCTGCGAGCTGCCCCAGGGACCGAAGATCAGTATTCTGGTGCCCCTTTATAACACACCGGAAAACTACCTGCGGGAGATGATCAGCTCCGTGCAGGCCCAGACCTACGGAAACTGGGAGCTTTGCCTGGCGGATGGTTCACCGAAGCTGGAGCAGCCGGGCGGTTCGGCTCCGGGACAGCTTTCGGCCGGAACGCAGACCGGCGGGCAGTCGGCATCTATGGCCGGCCAGGCATTCCGCACAGCTCTTACCGCCATCGTGCAGGAGTATGCGGCGGCGGATCCCCGGATCCGCTATGCGGTGCTGGATAAAAACCTCGGTATTTCGGAAAACACCAATGCGGCGGCGGAGCTGGCGACAGGCAGCTATATCGCCCTGCTCGATCACGACGATCTGATCCCGGCTAACGCCCTGTATGAGATGGCTCAGGCGGCGGTGACCACCGGGGCGGACTTCCTCTATTCGGATGAGGACAAGGTGGACATGGAGGGCCGAAATCATTTCGACCCGAACCTGAAGCCGGACTTTTCGCCGGATCTGCTCCGGTCCCACAACTACATCACGCACCTGGCCCTGATCCGCCGGGAGCTGTTTGAGGCGGTAGGCCTTTTCCGCAGTGCCTTTGACGGAGCCCAGGACTATGATCTGTTCCTGCGGGTATCCGAACAGGCCAACCGGGTGGTGCATGTGCCAAAGATCCTGTATTTCTGGCGTTGCCATCCCAATTCAACGGCGGAGAATCCCCAGAGCAAGATGTATGCCTACGAGGCCGGACGCCGGGCACTGGAGGAGCATCTGGTGCGCATCGGGCATCCGGGCCAGGTAAAGATCGTGGAGGATATGTGGGGCACCTATCAGGTGACCTTCGATACCCCGGGGGATCCCCTGGTGTCGGTGATCATCCCCAACAAGGATCACACGGCGGATCTGGATCGCTGCCTGAAGTCACTGGCGCAGGTCAACACCTACTCCAATCTGGAGGTAGTGGTGGTGGAAAACAACAGCACGGATCCGAAGACCTTTGCCTACTATGAGCAGATGAGTCAGACCTATCCCTTCGCCCGGATGGTGCGTTGGGAGAAGCCCTTCAATTATTCGGCCATCAACAACTTCGGTGTGGCCCATGCAAAGGGAGACCTGCTGCTGTTTTTGAACAACGACACCCAGCTGATCTCGCCGGAAGGCATCCGGGAGATGGCCGGCCACTGCCTGCGTCCGGAAACGGGCTGTGTAGGCGCCAAGCTGCTGTATGCGGATGATACCGTGCAGCATGCCGGGGTGGTGCTGGGCTTTGGCGGCTATGCCGGTCATGTATTCCACCGATATAAGAAGGATGTGCCCGGCTTTATGATGCGGGGACGACTGACAGGCAACTGGTCAGCGGTCACCGCAGCCTGTCTGATGGTGCGCCGAGAGGTGTTCGATCAGGTGGGAGGCTTCCCGGAGCAGCTGCCGGTGGCCTGCAACGACGTCTATTTCTGTCTGAGTGTCCGGGAAGCCGGGTATCTGAACGTGATGACGCCCTTCTCACTGTGGCATCATTACGAGTCGATCTCCCGGGGCTACGAGGATACGCCGGAGAAGAAAGCGCGCTTTGACCGGGAAGTAGAGGAGTTCAGAAAACGCTGGGGAGAGACCGTGGATGCGGGGGATCCTTACTACAATCCGAACCTGTCCGTGCAGCGCGCACCCTTTACCCTGTGGTAGGAGACGGGTTGCTGTTCAGGGAGTTTGATTTCGTGAGGTGTTTTGCCACGTATGCGGCAAAATTCCGAGGATTGCGGAACCGGGGCTGAACGGCGGATCCTGATGAATTCTTTGGACTTCGCGGCGGTCCCGGCATTGGTGCGGAAGGAAACCGGGCATAGTAAGCAGCAATAAAAACCCAAATAAAACATATTCAGGAAAACAGGCCGGACAGACCCTCCGGCCTCAGAGGTAGTACGCAGACATGGAACGCAGTTACGTAGTGACACTGACCCGATTTCATCGGAAAGAAGAGAATAAATACATCGTTCAGGGATATTTTCAGGGCAATTCCATCGCAGGCTCCCGGATGAGCGTGTATCTGGATGCGGCGGAGCTTCCGGTGGAGATCGTTCTCCGGGAAGGCCTGGCCATTCGCCAGAAGTATTTTGCCCGGGGTGTCGGGTATGAGAACATTGACCGGGAATACGACCTGATCGTGACCCTGCCGGAGGATCTGTCCGGGGCGAAGCGCCTGAAGGTGATTCAGGAGGCGGATGGTGTCCGTGCCTGCGTCTTCCGCACCAGCGTCCGCCGGATGCTGAAGGAAAAGAAGCGTCCGGACTGCTATCTGGAGACCTTCCATGACCAGGACGGCCGGGTGGCCATCGGCGGCTGGGCCGTGGGCTATGGCCCCTGCCGGATCCAGGTCAAGGCCGGCAAGGAGAAGCTGAAATGTGACCTGAAGCGGGTCTACCGTCAGGACATTGCCGATAATTTCCCGGAGCTGAAGGAGCAGGCCTCACCGGAGGAGCTGCGCTTTGGCTTTGAGGTGGCATTTGACCGGCCTCAGACCAGCCGCGTGTCGCTGATCGTGGGCTCGGACGGCCAGCGGGAATGCTTCAAGATCGATCTGCGCCGGGGCCTGAAAGGGCTGGGCGGTCACGGCAGCTCCCCCATGACCCGGGTGCTGGCTTATCTGAAACGCAACGGCCTGCGCCGGACGGTTCGGCGAGTGCAGGAAAAGCTGCGGGAAAAGATGACCGGTCAGCAGGAAAGCTACATGCAGTGGCGCAAACGGCATCAGCCCTCCAAAGAGGAGCTGCAGGCCCAGAGCCGCAACGTGTTCCTGCATCAGCCCCTGATCTCGGTGGTGGTGCCCTTGTATAAAACACCGGAGCACTTCCTGCGTCAGCTGGTGGAGAGCCTCCAGGCGCAGACCTACAGCAACTGGGAGCTGTGTCTGTCCGACGGCAGCGGCGAGGATTCTCCGCTGACCGGTCTGCTGAAACAGCTGCAGGAGGATAAGCGGATCCAGGTGGTCAGCTCTCCGGTGCCTCTGGGCATCTCCGAAAACACCAATGCGGCCCTGGACATCGCCCGGGGCGATTACATCGTGTTTGCGGATCACGACGATCTGCTGCCGGCCTGGGCCATGTATGAGCTGGTACACACCATCAACGAGAATCCGGAGGCGGATCTGATCTACAGTGACGAGGACAAGGTCAGCTTCGACGGCAAGGAGTATTTCGAGCCCCACTTCAAGAGCGATTTCAACATCGATCTGCTCTGCAGCATGAACTATTTCTGCCATCTGGTCTGTGTATCCAGAGCGCTGTATGAAAAGACGGGTCAGCTGGACCCGGCCTACAACGGAGCCCAGGATTACGATTTTGTGCTGCGGGCCGCCGAACAGGCAAAATGCATCTGTCATATCCCCAAAGTGCTGTATCACTGGCGAAGCCATAAGGACTCCACCGCGGAGAACCCGGCCAGCAAGATGTACGCCTTTGAGGCAGGGCAGCGGGCGGTCCAGGCTCACTATGACCGCATTGGCGTAGAGGCGGATGTGCTGATGGGACAGTATCCGGGACTGTACCGGACGGTATATCGGATGCCGGAAAACCCGCCGCTGATCTCCATCATTATTCCTAACAAGGATCATGTGTCGGATCTGGACAAGTGTGTGCGGACGATCCTGAAAAAGGCCACCTATCCCAACTATGAGTTTGTGGTGGTGGAAAACAACAGCACCAACCCGGCTACCTTTGAGTATTACCGGGAGATGGAGCAGAAGTATTCCAACTTCCATGTGGCTTACTGGGACCGGGAATTCAACTATTCCCTGATCAACAACTTTGGCGCGGAGCATGCAAAGGGCGAGTACTTCCTGTTGCTGAACAACGACACCCAGATCATCAACGAGGACTGCCTGGAGGAGATGCTCGGTCCCTGCCTGCGTCCGGAGGTGGGCATCGTGGGAGCCCGGCTTTATTTCGAGGACGACACCATCCAGCACGCCGGCGTGATCTTAGGCTACGGCGGCATCGCCGGTCATGCCTTCTCGGGCATGCCCCGGACAGCCAACGGATACTTTTCCCGCATCCTCTGCCAGAGTGATCTGAGTGCGGTGACGGCCGCGGCGCTGATGGTCAAACGCAGCGTTTTTGAGGAAGTGGGCGGTCTGGAGGAGGCCCTGAAGGTGGCCTTCAACGACGTGGACTTCTGTCTGAAGGTGCGGAAAGCGGGCAAGCTGGTGGTATACAATCCCTTTGCCCAGATGTATCATTTTGAATCCAAGTCCAGGGGCGCCGAGGATACGCCGGACAAGATCGCCCGCTTTAACAGCGAGGCGGATCTGTTTATCAAGCGCTGGCCGCAGATCCTGGAGAACGGGGATCCCTATTACAACCCGAACCTGACGTTGGACCGGGATGATTTTTCGTTAAAGAAGTAGGCCATATGCCGCAGGCAATTTGCATGGGCCGAAGTCAAAAATCAGGTCATGTGCCGCAGGCACGTGACCTGATATAGCTGCTTTTCAGCTGAGATTTTTCAGCAGGAAGAGCAGCTTTTTGATTCGGGAGAGTTTCAGGGGAGTGGGAGAGAGGGGGCAAGATCTAAACAGGATTTAAAACAAAAAGGCAGCCGGCGCTCTTAACGAGCGCGGCCGCCTTGCGGTAACGATTTAAAATCAGTGTAAATATCAGTCCCTGGAGCGAAAGCTCAGCATATATTTGGGGGCATCCTCACCGGTCATAAACAGCAGATCCAGCACGGATACAGACGGTGTAAAGTCGCCGTACAGCTGCGGATAATCCGGGTAGCCCTCGTAGCTCATATAATCCAGCTCGATGCCGGCTTCTTCGAAGACTTCGTCCACGATATAGTCCTTGGCCGCCGGGCCGGACAGATAGTAGCCGCCGCCGGCGCTTTTGACCAGGCCGGCCAGTCGCTCGGTCTTGCCGTCTACCAGCTCGTAGTCCGAGGACCAGGTGATCTTGGTTTTAATGCCCAGCAGCTCGCAGATGGTGGTCATGAACAGATGATTGATCTCGCTTAAGTACTCCAACTGAGCAGCTTTTTCATACAGATCGGCAAAGATGGGCTCATACTTTTTGAAATAGGGAGCCTTGGCATAGTTCAGCTGGATGGCCCGCCAGTGATCGTGGGCCCAGTCGTGATTGGCCACCTTGGTCTCGTTGATCTTCTGGAAGAACTTGCCCTTAACCTCCACCGGAATGGTCAGCCACTGCTCACCGCGGGGGGTCTTGATCTTGTTGCGGTTGCGCCAGTCACGGCGGGTGTACTGCATGTCATCGTAGAGGATGAACTCGTCCACCATGTTGATAATATCGAAATAGCCCTTCCACGGGATGTAGTTGGACTGCAGAATAGCCACTTTTTTCATGGGAGATCTCCTGTTATGTGATCAGATGCCGGCGGCATCCGGGGTGAATGATGGTGTTTGCGGTTCACGGGGAATCGAGGCCGGATAAACGGCGGTAACGCCGTGATGCCTAACATATCTATTGTACATATTCTGCCGTTTGATGCAAGAGCGACTTGGCGGCGGCACGGAGAGATGTTTCTCCGGAATAGGGGGTGATTTCTGTGCATGATGCTGAGAAAGAGCCGTTGTAAAGTCGCTGAAATGACCGAAATCGGGCAAGTTTGACAAAGAAATATCACACGCTGAAGCGTAGACATACCCCGTGAAATAAGTTAAAATGTGTGTGATTCGTTAGCAGACATTCATTTTTTTGTAGTAATAGTACAATGCAAAAAATGATGCTTGGGTAAAAGAGATGTGCTTTTGGTCAAAATGTATGATAACCCGGGATCGCGCTCATAGGAGCCGGCGAACGAATCGGGGATAAATGAAAAGGCCTGCAGTTCTTCAACTGAACTGCAGCGAAAAGGGCGATTATGAAAGAATGGAATAAGCTTTTTAAGCAGATCCTGATGCTGTCCCAGCTGGGCCTGTCGCTTCTGACTCCCCTGGTGATGTGCGTAGGCATCTGCTGGTGGCTGCAAACCAGCCTGGGCCTGGGCGCCTGGGTCTACATCCCGGGATTTATTCTTGGCCTGGGCAGCAGCGGCATGACCTTCTGGAAATTTGTACAGGTCATACTGAATAAGGAAAAGAAGGAAAAGCCGGAGCCCCGGGGACTGTCCTTTAACCGGCATGAGTGATGTACGGCGGTGGCAGGCCCGGGTGGTGAACGACCCGCGGCGGCAGCACGGCACAGACTGTAAGCGGCCTCGTTAAAGTTCACTGCGTGAACGGTAAGCGACCTCGCAGCGGTTTAAGTGAGATCAGTATGACTTGGAAGGAATGAAGCTACATATGGAGAATATGGAAACTAAGGAAACAAAAGACATCAACGAAACAGCCGGCACGACGCCGGCGGGAAAGAAAAAGCTGGCCCCGGCCATCCGGAAGGAAACGATCCGGGTGACGGCTGTCACCGCCGCCGGTGTGGCGGTGCTGATTCTTGGCTTTGTGGTGGGACATGCGGCGCTGCCGGAGAAGATCCCCTTTGACTATACCGTGATCTTAGGAGCCCTGGCCGGAGGCGGCGTGGCGGTGCTGAACTTCTTTTTAATGGCACTGAGCGTACAGGCCGTTGCCTCGGCGGCGGACGATGACACCGCCCGGACTCTGATGAAGGCCAGCTACCGCAACCGGCTGTTTCTGCAGCTTGGCTGGATCGCCATCGCGATCTTTGTACCCTGCTTCCAGCGGGTGGCCGGCATTGCGCCGCTTTTGTTCCCGTCCCTGGGCATTAAGCTGATGGCCATGATCGGGGTATATAACTGAAAAGGATGCTGCAGCCTACTGGGTGAGCGGCAGCAAAAAGGGTTACAGTTCACGTAGTGAACTGTAACGAAAAAATCGAGCGATATAATACTGCGGCTAACGCAGCGTTTTATCCATAGAAACAAAAATAAAAAAGGAGGTGAGACATATGAATGTAAGCATAACCGGAGCTAAGATCCTGTATACGTTTCCGATCAAGGTGCCGCTGCTTGGGCGGTTCACCATCACGGAAACACTGCTGGTCAGCTGGCTGGTGATGCTGCTGATCACAGGACTGTGTATCTGGCTGACCCATGACCTGAAGGTGGAAAACATCTCGAAGCGTCAGGCCTTTGCCGAGATGCTGGTAGAGATGGCCGACAAATTCGTCATCGGAAACATGGGCGAGCGATTCCGCTACATGATCCCGTTCATCGCGGCACTCTTTTCCACCAGCGTGATCTCCAACCTGATCAGCCTGACCGGTGTTCTGCGAAGCCCCACAGCGGATCTTTCCACAGAAGCGGGCTGGGCACTGGTGGTGTTTGTGATGATCACAAAGCAGAAGATCAAAACAAACGGCTTTGGCGGATACTGCAAGAGCTTTACGACCCCCATCGTGGTCATGACGCCCTTCAACATCCTGTCCGAGCTGGCAACGCCCGTCAGTATGGCCTGCCGTCACTTCGGCAACATCCTTTCGGGTCTGGTCATCAACACGCTGATCTACGAAGCTCTGGCCCTGGCCAGCGCAGCCATCTTAGGTCTGCTGCCGGGACTGGTGGGACAGATCGCGTCCAATATTCCGATCTTAAGTGTAGGTCTTCCGGCCATCACATCGGTATACTTCGACTGGTTTTCCGGTTGTATGCAGGCGTTTATCTTCTGTATGCTGACAGTCATGTATATTGCTCTGGAGGCGGGAGACGAATAAGTCTGACGGAAACATGTTGAAACTCTTAAACAGATAACGCTGCGACGGTCAGCCGGTAGCCCGTGAGGGAGAAGCCTCCGGGAAAACGGTTAAACGGCAGCGGAAACACAGCATTAAAAAACAGCAGTCCCTTAAAGTAAGGATACCGGCCGGGCCGGGACAAAGGGCTGCGCAGCCGCCCTGTCGGAAAGACAGGACGAAGAAAGGAGAACATTTATGGATTTCACAGTACTGGCTAAAGGTATTGCACTCGCAGGTTGTGCTATTGGTGCAGGTCTGGCTCTGATCGCAGGTATCGGACCTGGTATCGGTGAAGGTAACGCCGTTTCCAAGGCTCTGGAAGCCATCGGCCGTCAGCCGGAATGCAAGGGTGATGTCACCTCTACCATGCTTCTTGGTGTAGCTCTGGCAGAGACCACCGGTATTTACGGTTTCGTAACCGGTCTGCTGCTGATCTTCGTAGCACCGGGCATGTTCATGAACTTCCTGGGCTAATGACCGTTTAACCAACACACGTCAGAAAAAAGACAGGAGGTTACAGAATGCAGGTACAGGAACTGGTAACACTGGTACCATGGACGATCGTCGCACAGATCTGCAACCTTTTCTTACAGGTGTATCTTATCAAACGCTTTTTGTTCAAACCGATCAATGAGATGCTGGCAAAGCGCAAGGCCATGGCCGATGCGCAGATCGCCGATGCCGAGAAGGCTAAAAACGAGGCACAGGCCATGAAGGCCGAGTACGAGGCGGATCTGGCCAATGCGAAGGATAAGGCGGGAGAGATCCTGGCCACCGCTCAGAAAACGGCAGCGGTTCGCAGCGATGAGATCGTGAAGGCAGCTCAGGCACAGGCAGCCGCCATGAAGACCAAGGCGGAAGCCGAGATCGAGCAGGAAAAGAAGAAAGCGGTCAATGAGATCAAGAACGAGATCGGCGGCATGGCGATGGATATCGCCGGCAAGGTGATCGAGCGTGAGATCAACGAAGAGGATCATCGCAAGCTGATCGATCAGTTTATAGAAAATGTAGGTGAGCAATCATGACACAGACTGCCAGAATGTATGGCGGCAGCCTGTATGACCTGGCTGCCGAGGAGCAGCTGGAGGATGTGATGCTCGAGCAGATCCAGCAGATCCGGCAGATCTTCCGGGACAATCCGGACTATCTGACCCTGCTGTGCGAGCTGTCTCTTTCCAAAGAGGAGAGAACAGGTCTGATCGAAACAGCCTTCGGGGAACAGGTGCATCGCTACCTGGTCAATTTCCTGAAGCTGCTTTGCGAACGGAACATCCTGAACGAATATGCAGGATGCTGCGAAGAATTTACCCGCCGCTATAATGCTGAGCACGGCATTGCCGAGGCGGTGGTAACATCGGCCGTTCCTCTGACCGAGGAACAGCTTAAGAACCTTTGCACAAGACTGGAAAAGGTAAGCGGCAAGAAGGTGAACCTGACAGGAAAGGTCAACCCGTCGCTCATCGCCGGCCTGTGCGTGGAGCTGGATGGTCAGCGACTGGACGGAAGCGTCAGCGCGAGACTGACCGGTATTTCCAGAAAACTCAGCGAAGTAAATGTCTAAAGAAAATGACCGCAGCTGTCGCCGGATCAGGACCGGGCAGCCGGTGAGCATTTTCTTAGAGAGGATGGAAGATAAAACATGCAATTAAAACCAGAAGAGATTTCCAAGGTTATTCGCAGTCAGATCAAATATTATGACAATGCGATCCAGCAGAGCGAGACCGGAACAGTTCTGATGGTGGGTGACGGTATTGCAAGAGCCAGCGGCCTGAAAAACTGTATGGCCGGCGAGCTGCTGGAGTTTGAGGACGGCAGCTACGGCATGGCGCAGAACCTGGAGGAGAACAACGTTTCCATCGTTCTGTTCGGCTCCGGCGAGGCCATCTGCGAGGGCCAGAGCGTAAAGCGTACCGGTAAGGTCGTATCCGTACCGGTAGGTGAGGCCATGATCGGCCGCGTTGTCAATGCTCTGGGTCAGCCCATCGACGGAGCAGGCCCCATTGCGGCCACCGAGTTCCGCCCCATCGAGAGCCCGGCACCGGGTATCTGCGAAAGAAAATCCGTATTTGAGCCGCTCCAGACCGGTATCAAGGCCATCGACTCCATGGTACCCATCGGAAGAGGTCAGCGTGAGCTGATCATCGGTGACCGTCAGACCGGTAAGACCACCGTGGCAACGGACACCATCATTAACCAGAAGGGCAAGGGCGTGATCTGTATCTATGTTGCCATCGGTCAGAAACGTTCCACCGTTGCATCCCTGGTAGAAAACCTGACAAAGAACGGCGCCATGGACTACACCATCGTGGTAGCCGCTACCGCATCCGAGGCCAGCCCGCTGCAGTACATTGCACCCTACACCGGCTGCTCCATGGGTGAATATTTCATGAACAAGGGCCAGCACGTGCTCATCATCTACGATGATCTGAGCAAGCACGCGGTTGCTTACCGTGCACTGTCTCTGCTGATCCGTCGTCCGCCCGGACGTGAGGCTTACCCGGGTGACGTATTCTACCTGCATTCCAGACTGCTGGAGCGTGCAGCGAAGCTGGATGACGCCCACGGCGGCGGTTCTCTGACGGCACTGCCCATCATCGAGACCCAGGCCGGTGACGTATCCGCCTACATCCCCACCAACGTTATCTCCATTACAGACGGTCAGATCTATCTGGAGACCGAGCTGTTCCATTCCGGCGTTATGCCGGCCGTAAACCCGGGTATTTCCGTATCCCGAGTTGGTGGTAATGCGCAGATCAAGGCCATGAAGAAGGTAGCCGGTACGCTGAAGCTGGTTTACTCCCAGTACCGCGAGCTGCAGAGCTTTGCTCAGTTCGGTTCCGATCTGGATGCCGATACCAAGGCCCGTCTGGATCAGGGTGCCCGCATCGTAGAGGTCCTCAAGCAGGATCAGAATGCACCGGTACCGGTAGAGAAGCAGGTAGCGATCCTGTATGCGGTGACCAAGGACGTGATCAACGATGTGCCGGCAGCCGATGTACGCGAGTACGAAGCAGGTCTGTACAGCTTCCTGGATACGGATCCGGACGGCGCAGCCGCCATGGAAGGCATCCGCACCACCGGCAAGCTGGATGAAGAGATCGAAGGCAAGCTGCGCAGTGCCCTGGAAACCTATACAAAGAGCTTTCTTGATACAAAGCCGCAGAAATAAACCGGAGGAGGTAACCTAAATGGCTGCTAATATGAAAGCGGTAAAGCTGCGCATCCGAAGTGTGCAGAATACCATGCAGATTACCAAAGCCATGGAGCTGGTGGCATCCTCAAAGCTGCGTAAGGCCAAGGAGCGGGCGGATGCCTGCTGGCCCTATTTCACGGAACTGCATCAGACACTGGAAGACATCGCCAACGGCAACACGGATTTCACCTCCGTGTACACCAAGGCCTCCGCGTCGAACAAGTACTGCTATGTGCTCATCGCCGGAGACCGCGGCATGGCCGGCGGCTACAATGCCAACCTGATCAAGTGTCTGGAGGCGGACAGTCAGGGAAAGGACATCACGGTCCTGCCCGTCGGCAAAAAGGCCCTGGAGTATGCCAAGCGTAAAGGCATCCCCTGCATCACGGAACAGTTTGCGGAGATCGCCCGGGTCACCGTGGCGGACTGCTTTGAAATGGCCCGCATCCTCTGCCGTGAATTTGCAGGAAAGCAGGTGGGACATGTGGAGCTGTGCTACACGCACTTCATCTCCATGTTGAGCCAGCAGCCCGGCGTCTTCCCGGTGCTTCCCCTCAATGACCTGGAGTCATCGAAGGACAGGGAGCCGGTGCGCAATCTGATCCTCTACGAGCCGAGCGCCGAAGAGGTCTTTGATGCCATCGTGCCGGAATATCTGGCCGGACTGATCTACGGCGGTGTCTGCGAGAGCGTAGCCAGTGAACTGGCGGCCCGCCGCACAGCCATGGATGCTGCAACCAAGAATGCAGGTGAGATGATCGAACAGCTCAATCTGTACTACAACCGTGCCCGTCAGGCAAGCATTACGCAGGAGATCACTGAGATCGTGGCTGGCGCGGAAGGGGTATAACATCAGTTGCCTTCGGAGAAGGCGGGTGATGTTCGGCAGCCGCTGCTCGCGAAGCGACTTTAATCAGCGGCTGCTTCCGCAAGTGGCTAGCTAAAGAGGTTGCCGAGGCCCATCTGCGAAGCAGATTCAGAATGGCCGAGGCTTTCCGCAAGCGGCCGGCGAAAACATCAGCGGCTGCTTCCGCAAGTGGCATGAGATAGATAAACACAAGGAGAAAATAATGAGCGAAAAACACATTGGCGAGATCGTGCAGGTTACCGGACCTGTCCTCGACATCCGTTTCGGACACGAGGAGCTTCCGGCCCTGCTCAATGCCATTGAGATCGATAATAAAGGCGTTAAGCTGACAGCCGAGGTCGCTCAGCATATCGGTGACAACATTGTCCGCTGTATCGCCATGAACTCGACAGACGGTCTGGTTCGCGGCATGCAGGCAGTGGACACCGGCGGTCCCATCACGGTACCGGTCGGTGAAGAATGTCTGGGCCGAGTCTTTAACCTGCTGGGTGATCCGGTTGACAACAAGCCGGCACCGGAGGTTAAGGAGCGCTGGGGAATCCATCGTCCGGCACCGGCTTACGAAGAACAGACTCCGGCAACGGAGATCCTGGAGACCGGTATCAAGGTCGTTGACCTGATCTGCCCCTACGCAAAGGGTGGTAAGATCGGTCTGTTCGG
>JAUNDD010000003.1:89779-95140 GCA_030526245.1 Lachnospiraceae bacterium | reverse complement strand
CGGCGGAGAATTCCACGGTTTCTCTCCCTCATCCGCCGTGCCTGCTTTCCCACACGGTCTCGCTGGCGGAGAATAGGAGGATTTCTTCCCAGGCGCCGCCATACTCTTTCTCTGGCCCTGGCCCGCGGCGGAGAATTCCACGGTTTCTCTCTCTCATCCGCCGTGCCCGCTTCCCGTCACACTGTCGCCGCGGAGAATAGAAAGATTTCTTCCCGTGCGCCACCAGGAATCAAAAAAGGCGCCGCTTCCGCGGCGCCCAATTCTCACACAATCACACATACCGGCTCTTATAAACCTTCACAGCTCCCTGTCAGCCCCAGGGCTTGCAAGGATCATCACAAGGCTCACAAAGCTTACTTGCATGCAATCGCTTCAATCTCCACTCTGGCTCCCTTCGGCAGCGCAGCAGCCTGGAAGGCAGCTCTGGCCGGGTACGGCTCCGTGAAGAATTCAGCGTACACCTCATTCATCGCAGCAAAGTCTGCGATATCAGCCAGCAGCACCGTGGTCTTAACCACATTGGACATATCCGCGCCGGCTTCCTTCAGAATGTTCCGGATATTGCTCAGGCTCTGTCTGGTCTGTGTCTGGATGTCCTCGCCGGCGAACTCACCGGTAGCCGGTACGATCGGGATCTGCCCGGATACAAAAATAGTGGTGCCTGCCTGATTTTCTACCGCAATGGCCTGAGAATACGGGCCGATGGCAGCCGGTGCATTATTGGTATGAATTGCCTTGTTCATATACTTCCTCCTTTAAAACCCTCCAGTTGCTGCAGTTCTCACTCTGAACTCAACCTCCGGTTACTGCCGTTCTCGCTCTGAACTTAACCTCTGGCTTTACAACTGATTTCTGTAGTATACCAGTTTCCGGTCCACCCGGTCAATCAGCCACATACCAAGCAGCGAGAGCACACACAGCACCAGCACCGGTGCAAAGACCGCTGCCCCGTCCATCTTGCTCACCATACGCTTGCTGAAGTACCCCAGGCCCTGGGTGGCTCCCAGCCACTCGGCCACCGCCGCGTCGATCACCGCCCAGGGAAGTGTCATCTTCAAACCGGTCATAAACATCGGCAACGCACTGGGGATCTCCAGCTGCCGCAGCATCTCCCATCGGCTCGCCCCGTAGGAAAGGAGCAGCTCCCGGCTGCCTGAACTGGCGCTTTTCAGTCCCGCAAAGGTATTAAGGGTAATAGCAAAGAACGTAGACAGCACCACCGCCAGCAGCCTGGCACCCATGGTGTAACCCATCCAGAGCACAAACAGCGGTGAGATGCACATCACCGGAATCGTCTGGGTGATCACCAGCGCCGGATACAGCATTGCTTCCACATGCTCACTCAGATGCATTAGCATCGCCAGACTCGTTCCAAGCACCACAGACAGAAGCCAACCCGACAGGATCGTCACCAGCGTCACCGGCAGATGATGCAGCAGCAGACTTTCCTTCAGCTCCCATGTCCGCTTCAAAATCTGAAGCGGTCCCGGCAGTATGTGCGGCATATCCGCTCTCCAGGCCGCCAGCTGCCACAGCATCAAAAGCGCCAGCGCCAGAAGGATGGACGGCCCATACCGCCATCTCTTCTGCTTATCCTGCATCATTCCTGCACTTCAAGCATCACAGCCGATGCCTCGATCTCGCCGTCCACCAGCTCCATCTCGTTCATCCAGTCGATCACGTTCTGCCATACCTGGGCATCCATCGACAGGAACGCATTCTCTTCTGTCTGCATGATCGGCATCAGAATGTCATAGCTCTCGCTCTGCTGTGCCTCGTCCAGCGGATTATCGTCTGAATTCATCTCATTCATGATGATGTCCATCGCCAGCTCCTTGTCGGCTGCGATATCATCAAAGCCCTTCCGGCAGGCCCGTACAAAGCCCTCGTACAGGTCTGTGCGCTCCGCATAGTCCTCGGTATTGACCGCCATCACCAGACCGTACAGCTGGGGTACACCATAATCCTGCTGGCTGAATACGTTCAGATCATAGCCGGCGTTGCGCATGGTTACAATCTCATCGTTGACGAAGGGTCCCACGATCAGGTCCACATTGCCGGTGGTCAGGCTGGTGATCAGGTCGAAGCCGACGTCCATCACCTCATAATCGCCCTCGCTCAGGCCGGCATTTTCGGTTACCGTACGGACAACGGCCTTCATCAGAGCCGGACCGGAATGTCCGATCTTCTTGCCAGCCAGGCTGGACAGATCCTCGGTGATATCATTCTCAGCCAGAGAGCACATGCAGTCCAGGGCTCCCTGAGCTACCGCGCCAAGTGCTGCCACCGGCATGCCCTCCTTCTGGGCGGTGACCACGTCAACCGGATAGGTCAGACCGATCTGTGCACGGCCGGCTGCTACGAAGTTCACAGCATCCACACTCTCTGCCGGGCTGATCAGGTTGACCTCCAGCCCCTCCTCTTCAAAATAGCCGGCATCGGCCGCCTCATACAGGAAGGAATGGATCGCATTCGGATACCAGTCCAGGACCACGTCCACCTGGGTCAGTTCCTGTGCAAAGGTCATCGTGCTCATCCATGCAGCTGTGGTCAGAACCAGTGCTGCCGCTAACATATTCTTTTTCATCGTTTTTCTCCTTATCGTTTTTACATTCCGTCTTATTTAACGTATGTATATGTCATTCCAGAAAACAGCCATTTCCTGGTGTATCTTTAAAAAATTCCTGATACGTCAACCATTCCATGATGTTTATTAAGCTTTTACCATTTGGCAAGTCATGCACGAACTGCATCTCACATCTTCTGTTTCATGCGCGCCCTGTGTCCCGCATCAGACTCACTCGCGCCCCGCGCTTCGTCCCTTGCAGGCCGCATTCACCAGGCCCCCTGCCGCCAGCGCGATGGCTGTCAGCAGCACCAGCGGTGCCAATAGTCCGGCCGCATCCAGGTTCAGCATACAGCCCCGGCTGTAGGCCCCCAGGCCTGCCGGTGCCCCCAGCCATTCTGCCACGGCTGCGCCCACAGCGGTCCAGGGGATCGCCACCTTCAGGGCTGTCAGGAAATGCTCCCAGGCACCGGGAAGCCGCAGCAGCGTCATGCACTGCCACCGGCTGGCTCCATAGGAACGAAGCAGCTCCATACGGCTCTCCCGGGTGGATGCCAGTCCGTCGGACACATTGACGGTGATGGAAAAAAAGTTCACCAGCACCACCACGATGACGCGCATCTTCACCGTATATCCGAACCAGAGTACAAAGGCCGGGGCGATGCACATCACCGGAATCGTCTGGGAAATCGTCAAAATCGGATAAACCGCCCGGCGGATCCGCGGATCCAGGTCCATCAGGATGGCCAGTGCCAGTCCCAGCGCGATGCTGATGACCAGTCCCAGCAGGCAGACCTGCATGGTTGCCGGCAGATGGGTCAAAAAGATCTCTTTCCGCTCTTCCCACAGCCGCATCAGGACCCTTCCGGGTCCGGGCAGAATAAACGCTTTTCCAATCTGCCTGGCCGCCAGTTCCCAGATGACCAGTAGAAAGACCAGGAACGCTCCGCCCCAGATCTTCCTCTCCCGGCTGCTCATGCCTCTGCCCGGTCGGACCACTCGGCTGCCTCGCCTGTTCATGCTGCTTTTTATCTCATATCCAGCAGTGCCTCCGGGGCTCTGCTCTCTATGCTTTTCTCCGTCCACTCTGCCCTTATCTGCACTCATATCTGCGCCTCCGACTGCAGGCTTCTTATGAGCATCTCCTTCAGCTCCAGGATCTCCGGACGCATCAGCATCTCCCTGGTCCGTTCCCTGGGAAGCGGAATCGGAACGATCTGTACCTCATTCACCGGTTTTCCCTTCAGAACCATCACCTGTTCAGACAGAAAGATGGCTTCCTCCACATCGTGGGTGACAAACAGGATCGTTTTCCCCAGTTCCTCCCACTGCTCAAGCAGCCACTCCTGCAGTGAAATACGGGTGATGGAATCCAGTGCGCTGAAGGGTTCATCCAGGAGCAGCAGATCCTCTCCGGCGCAAAGCGTCCGGGCAAAGGCCGCCCGCTGACGCATGCCGCCGGACAGCTCGCTGACCCGGCTTTTTTCCCAGCCATCCAGACCGACCTGCCGAAGCAGCCTTCCGGCCTGCTCCTCCCGCTCCTTTTTGGGGATCTTCCTCACTTTCATGGGAAGGCAGACGTTTTCCTGTACATTCAGCCAGGGAAACAGCGTGTCTTCCTGGGGCATGTAGGAGGCAACCGTTTTCAGCGTCTCAATGGGCGCTCCCTCCACCAGGATCTCCCCTTTGGTCAGCTTTTCAAACCGGTTCAGCAAACGAAACAGGGTCGTCTTTCCGCTGCCGCTGGCTCCGATCACAGATGTAAAGGAGCCCTTCGCTACCTCAAAGGAGATGTGCTCCAATACAGGCTGCTCTGCCCCCGGGTACGCAAAACTGACATCTTTAAAACTCAGGGCAGCGGTGTTCTTCAGTTCATCACCCAATGAACCGGTATTCATAAGCAGGACTCACTTTCCTGCGTAAATTCATTCTCAATGGCAAATCCATGATCCATGGGGCCGCTGCCCTGTCCCAGATCCAGCATGGCGGCCAGGGCGCCGGAGATATACTCCTTGGCTCTGCGCACCGAGGTATCCAGGTCAAAGCCCTTCGCCAGATTAGAGGCGATGGCCGACGACAGGGTACAGCCTGTTCCATGGGTATTCGGATTGTCGATTCTCTTACCGGCGAACCACTCATAGCTGCCGCTGCGATACAGCAGATCATTGGCATCGTTCAGGTTATGGCCGCCCTTGCAAAGTACGGCGCAGGAATAGGTTTCCGAGATCTGTCTTGCCGCCTCGATCATATCCTCCGCAGAAGAGATCGTCCTGCCGGTCAGCTCCTCCGCCTCCGGAATGTTCGGTGTCAGCACATCCGCCAGCGGGAAGAGCTCGCTCTTAAGCGTCTCAATGGCGTCCGGACTGATCAGACGGGCTCCGCTGGTGGCCACCATCACCGGATCCACCACCACATTTTTTGCCCCGTACTCCTTCAGCTTCCGGGCGATCACCCGGATCAGGTCTCCCTCCGAGACCATGCCGATCTTCACCGCATCCGGACGGATATCCGTAAAGATACTGTCAATTTCCTGGCCGAGAAACTCAGGTGTTGCATTTAAGATGGCCGTCACGCCAGTGGTGTTCTGCGCCGTCAGCGCGGTGATCGCGCTCATGGCATAGACCCCGTTGGCCTGCATCGTCTTAATATCTGCCTGAATTCCGGCGCCTCCGCTGGAATCACTTCCAGCGATCGTCAAAGCTGTTTTCATTACCATAATTTCCTCCTTATAGCTTTTATGACGTTTTATATAGCGGCGCAAGGTGGTGCCCCCAATTCACCGCTTGTAGAAGCAA
>JAUNDD010000003.1:0-89679 GCA_030526245.1 Lachnospiraceae bacterium | reverse complement strand
GACACAACAGCGATGCCATCCATACCGCAGCCCTTCAGCTCCATCACATTGTTCTGAGAAATGCCGCCGATGGCCACTACCGGAATCTCCACAGCCTTGCAGATATCCCGCAGTGCATCGAAGGTAACGCCAGTGGCATCCTTCTTGGTGCCAGTGGCGAACATCGCACCGACGCCAAGATAATCCGCGCCGGCTGCCTGGGCCTTCAGGGCCTGCTCTACAGTTTTGCAGGAAACACCGATGATCTTATCCGCGCCCAGTCTGGCACGTACATCGCCGGCTTCCATATCACTCTGTCCCACATGAACACCGTCGGCGCCGCAGCGAATTGCCACCTCCACGTTGTCGTTGATCACAAAAGGAACCTGATACTCCCGGCACAGATCCCGGATCTGGCAGGCCTCCTGATAAAAGGCTTCCGTGTCCAGCTCCTTTTCTCGCAGCTGCACGAAGGTGGCGCCGCCTTCCAGGCACTTTTTCACCTGATCATACAGGGTCTCCTCCCCCAGCCAGCTACGGTCTGTTACCGCATAAAGCAACATATCTTCTCTGGTACAGTTCATGTTTTTCTCCTGCCTCCCGCTTCTCTTTCTGCTTCTCCACATAACTTCGTAGTCCCGGACACTGCCGACGATCCTTCGTTGTTTGCAAAATCATATTGCCTATGTCCAGCCAATACCTCAAACGAATCAAAAAAGGCGGAACGCAAAGAGTTCCGCCTAGAATCCGATCTACAGCTATTTCCCTACGTTGGCATTATCCAAATCAGGTTATGGGTAACGGCGGTCCAGCCGATTCTCAGCCCACTCCGTGAGCTCCCCGTTTGTCATTTATCTTCTTTTCAAGTCCAACAAAACATCGCGTGAAAACACTCCCGCTCCGTTTGTCCGACACCTCTGTATTATAGTAACTGCCGGTGGATTTGTAAAGCTACTACATCCTGGCTTTTCAGCTTGAGTTACCGTTCAGTTACAGTTCACGTAGTGAACTGCAACGGGCCAAAGCTTACATCGGCGTTCCCACTTCGATCAGATTTCCATCCGGATCGTAGAACCGCACCACCTTCTGCCCCCAGCTGTGCGTCATCAATCGGTTCACATACTCGATCTCAAACTCCGACTCCTCCAGCTTTCGAACAAAGCCCTCGATATCGGCCTCCTCAAAGTACAACTCTGTCATGTTGTTCTTTGGGAGCAGCTCCTGCCCCAGGAAACTTTTCCAGATTTTGGCATCCTGCAGCACCAGGCCTTCGGATAAGATCACATTTCCGTCCTGGTCCAGAATGACCTGTAAGCCAAAGAGCTCTTTGTAAAACCGAATAGCCCGGTCCATATCGTTGACCACGATCAACACATTGCGAAGCTTCATATCAGCTCCCTTCCTTCACCTTACTCAGCTTCCGTTTCGTCTTCCTCTGAATAGTTGAAAGTCGTATAGTAGAAACCATATCCTTCCTCAGCGTTTCCTTCAATGGAGAAGGTCACTTCTTCTCTGGAAACGTTCTTTAATTCCAGTTCACGCAGGACATATTCATGGCCCTCGGTATCTACCCAGCATACATCCACCAGCGTACCATCTTTATCCACCGTCAGGGTTCCGTTTGCCTTATAGCCGGACTGTAAAACACCTTCTTCTTCGAACCAGTTATCGCCCCAGTCTTCTGTCGATTCAGAAAAATAAAACTCTGCCAGATCCAGGTCGGAACGGTTCTCGATGGTTAACGGAATGTCCTGCACGTAGGTGCGTCCGCTTTCTGCATCATAGAATTCCTTAATGGTGGATGTGGTGGTTTCTCCGTTCTCCGTTCTTTCGATGGTTGTGATCGTGGTGATGTTTCCATCAGCATCTTCCTCCGACTCCGTCGATGTTACGGTGTTGGTGCTGGTGAAGCTGAAATCGTAAGCCATGGCTGCGGTGGACATATAGGCTCCAAAGATCATGGCTGCTGCGCCGATTGCTAACATACTTTTTTTCATCATTTTGTGCATTGTTTTACTCTCCTTTACTCTCGCGTTTTGATTGCATTCACAAAAGCATATGTTGAAGTGTACCACAAAATCAGACAATAAAACCTTAAACTTTCTCAAACGATGGTTAAATGATGACGTTTCGACCAGATCATGATTGAAATCACGGGCATGCGCTGCTCGCTTTTCAAAAAAGCTTGCATATTCCCCCGGACATGTTACACTTAGAGCGGTTTTCGGAATGTGAGATGCGGGGGAGCTCCCGGGTCTTCACGCTTTTTCGATGACGAAACCAGATCGCGAGGGAGCCCGTGTTCCGGGTTGAGAGGATCCCAGCTGTCCGGCATTTCATTTCAGGTAATGGACCAGGTTTTCACAACAGGTCCGCAGGAACTGAATGCGCTGCCGGTACCACAGGATCGACCGCCAACTGTCTGCAGGCTATCTCTGCGGATAAGCAGCGTCTGCTCGAATGTGATGGGTGCATGCTGCGGCATGCACCTTTTTTAGGTTTCAAATGCCAGAGGCCACGCTTCACTTCATGAATGCGAAGCACAGAACAAGCCGAAATCTGACAATGGCCGCAGCTTTTATTTCCACACATTCCCGCGGATAGTATTCATTCTATTCGGAGGTTACATCATGAAAAACCAGAGAAGAAACCCGCTCACCCTGACTGCATTCGGAGCCCTGGCAGCTCTGGCTCTGGCCGCTCCGGCCTACGCTGAGACGACAGCCGTCGACAGCCTGAAGATCGCCTTCTCGCCCTATGCGGATGCCGATACCATCATCGCATCCACTGAGCCGCTGGAAGCGCTTCTGCACGACGTGCTGCTGGAGAAAGGCTACGATGTGCAGGATATCTCCATGACCGTCGGCACCAGCTACACCGATGTCGGCGAAGCCCTGTCCGCCGGAAGTGCAGATCTTGGCTTTATCTCCGGCGGCAACTATGTCCTCTACAGTGATGACTGCGACGTGCTCTTGACCGCACTGCGCAAGGCCATCAATAAGGACTCCCTCAACGCCGCAGACTGGAACGACGGCACCATCGAGGAATACACCGACGACCTTTCCACCTACTATCGCTGCATCCTGCTGGCAGGTCCCACCGAAAAGGGCCGGGAGCTCCAGGATAAGGTCAATGCCGGCGAAGAGCTGACCTGGGATGATTTAAACAGCGCCACCTGGGCTGTCTTAAATCCCACCTCTGCCTCCGGATACATCTATCCGTGCCTGTATCTGCAGGAAAAGTACGGCAAGGGAATCTCCGATCTCGACAATGTGGTAGAGTCCGACTCTCACACCACCTCCATCTCCCGTCTGGCCGCCGGTCAGGTCGATGTCTGCGTTTCCTACGGACACATCCGCATCAAGAACGCCCCCGTCTGGGAAAGTGATTTCGGTGCCGACGGCCCTATGGCAGAGCAGACGGGTATCATCGGTGTTACCGAAGGAATCTACAACGACATGATTGCCTACAGCAAGACCTCCGAGGTCATGAAGGATGAGGATTTCCGCCAGGCCGTAGGTGAAGCCTTTATCGAGATTGGCAACTCACCGGAAGGCCAGGAGATCATCAGTGTCTTCAGCCAGGTCGGCTATGAGTGGGGCGATGATGCCAACTACGATGGCGAACGTGCCGCCCAGGAGCTGCTGAAGTCCCTGCAGTAAGCAGGCACATAGCTTCTGATTTCCCCTCACAACGGGTTTTCGGTTCGAAAATTATATGAACACGCGGGCCTTTTCAAAAAGCCCGCGTTTATGCGATACATGGTCATTCACAAAAGTAACCGAAACAAATGCATGCTCCACGGACATGTCTGCAGCACATCGAATGACCAGTCATTTCTCACAGAACTACACCAAGGAGTCACCATGCAGCTTCAGGCCACACATCTATACAAACAGTTTGATCAGACCCCTGTTCTGAGCGATGTCTCATTCAGTCTGGAAAAGGGTGCATTTGTATCCGTCATCGGTCCGTCCGGTGCCGGCAAGACCACTCTGCTCCGGATTCTGAACGGAACGATCCCCGCTGATCAGGGGCACTTCTGCCTGGACGGCACGGATTTTGCCGGCAGCAGCCGCTCCCGGCGCCGAAGTCTTCAGAAAAAGATCGCCATGATCTACCAGGATTTCTGCCTGGTGGAACAGTCCACCTGTCTGGCCAATGTGCTGCATGCCGCTCTGCCGGATATGAACGGTATCCGTGCGCTGTTTGGTCTCTACGGCAGAGAGCGTATCCAGGAAGCCCGGCAGCTGCTGGAGCGCGTCGGACTGGCAGACAAGATCGATTCGCCGGTCCGTCTGCTCTCCGGCGGACAAAAACAGCGGGTCAGCATTGCCCGGGCATTAATGCGTCATCCTCAGGTCCTGCTGGCGGACGAGCCGGTAGCCTCCTTAGATCCCGCTACGGGACGCCAGATTCTTCTGCTGTTAAAGGATCTGCAGGAAAAGGAAGGCCTGACGATCCTTATGAACAGCCACAACCTGGAGCTCTCGCTGGAATTCTCCGATCGGCTTCTGGGGCTGAAGGACGGGGCCATTGTCTTTGATGGACCGGCTACGAATGCAGATTCTCTGACATTACAATCCATTTACGGAGAGGCCCTGGAGCATGCACGCAGGGAGGTGCCCCATGAAACGTAACATCCGGCCCTCCCGCCAGACTCCATACATCAAAAAAGCGGCGCCCTTCGCCGCTTTACTCATCTTTATCCTCTCCGGTCTGTTTCTTGAGATCGACTGGGGATATTTTCTGCAGCGCAGCTCCCACTTAGGTGACCTGCTTCCCCGGTTTTTTCCGCCGGATACAAGCTACCTGCCGCCGCTGCTGGTGCCGGTTTTGGCTACCTTGCAGATGTCCTTTGCCGGCACGGCGCTGGGATGCCTTCTGGCTCTGCTCTTTGCACCCTTCTGCTCCCATGCCGTGGCGTATCCCGCCTGGATCCGCAGACCGGCCCGCTTTCTGATCCAGATCCTGCGCTCCTTTCCGGCTCTGATCCTGGCACTGGCCTGTACCTTCGTGTTCGGGCTGGGCAGCTTTTCCGGAACCTGTGCACTGACCATCTACACCTTTGCCATCATGGCACGCCTCTGCTACGAGGATACCGAAACCTGCAACCGCGGAGCCTACGACGCCCTGCGGAGCATGGGCTGCGGACGCTACAGCGCCTGTATGCATGCCTACCTGCCACAGTTTCTTCCGGGCTTTCTGGCCAACGGGCTATATATGCTTGAGTCCAATGTGCGGCAGAGTGCGATCCTTGGTTACGTGGGAGCCGGCGGCATCGGACTTCTCCTGAACGAGAAGGTCTCCTGGCGTGAGTATGACAAGGCCGGCGCCATTCTGGTGCTGCTCTTTTTCACCGTACTGCTCATTGAATGGATCAGCCAGACCCTCTCCGCCAGAATCCTGTCCGCTCAGCGGATGACCGGATCCTTCAAAAAAGGCATGCTCTGCCTGTTTACCGCTGCCTTTGTTGTCAGCCTGGCAGGCATTCGCCCTCCGGATTTTTCCCACACCAGCCTGCGGATCATCCAAAACATGCTGGGCGGCCTGATCCGGCCGGAGCTTTCCTTCATGCTGGACCCGGGCAAAGCCGGTCTATTATATCTGCTGCTGGAAACTGTCTGCATTTCCATCATTGGAACCCTTCTGGGGGCACTGCTGGCGTTTCCCCTGGCGCTGCTCAACACACGCACGCTGATGCCGCGACCGATCAGCCTGTTCTTCCGACTGGCTCTGGTGGTCATCCGATGCATCCCCTTTGTGATTTACGGTCTGGCCCTGACCCGTGTCACCGGCCAGGGTGCCTTCACCGGCGCATTGACCTTGTGCGTCTGCAGTATCGGCCTGCTGGCCAAACGCTTCACCCAGGCCATCGATTCCATGGACATGAAAGCCTATCAGGCGCTGAAGACCATGGGCATTCCGCTTCCGGTTCGGATTCGTCACGCGCTGCTGCCCCAGCTGTTTCCGGCTCTGGCCTCGGCCGTGCTCTACCGCTTTGATGTCAACATCCGTGAGGCCTCTATCCTGGGTCTGGTGGGAGCCGGCGGCATCGGTGCGCCGCTGATCTTTGCCATGAACCACTACGACTGGCCCACCGCCGGTGCGCTGTGCATCGGGCTGATCATTCTGGTCTGGATCATCGATCTGATCTCGTCCGCCTTAAGGCGGCAGCTGGCATAGTTAAAGGGAGCCTTTCGGCTCCCTTTTCTCATTTCAGCTCACGGTCTGAACCATCTCTATTTTGTTACTCGATTCCCATTGCTTTCAGCAACTTACCGGTAATGACATTCTCAACCGTTAACCCATTGGCCTCCTGATAAGCATTGAGTGCCGCATAGGTTCCGTTTCCTGCTACACCATCCGGAGTACCGCAGTCAAATCCTGCACTGTTCAGCGCTTCCTGCACTTTCTGGATCGTAGCCGCATCCTCGTAGATCGTGTCTGCTTCTTCCGCCGAAGCTTCTTCTGCCACCGGTGCTTCACTCGATACACTGATCTCTTCACCCGCAGCAAGTTTACCCAGCAGTTCCAGAACCTGATCGGTTTCGGTATAGACCTCATCGGTTCGAATGATCAGCCGCATGGGTTTCAGATTTTCCATACTTCCATCGCTGTCTCTGGACTGCACAAACACACCGTCCTGAATCTTAAACAGAAGCTCCTTATAGTCATACGGATGTGCCGTCAGCTCTTCTTTTTCGATGAAAATGGATCGGTCCGCAAACACCTTCAGTGTTCCCATCGGCTCAACCGATAAATAGGTCGTATCGCTGCCCTCATTCGGCTTTTCTACATAGTTATAGTTTGAGATCCAAATGGAAGGTCCATACTTCTGCTCATCCGGCAGCGGCAGCGAAGAGGCTTCCAGCGCAATACTGATGGATAAACCGGATAATTCGCTCCAGATCTCCTCAGTCGTAAGCATGTTCTCTTCACACAATACCGGCCGCAGATAGTCATCCAGCTTTTCGCTGTTCTGGAAATCGTAATTGACCACTTCAGCCGTCCATTCATACACCTGCGTAAAGTTTCCAAGCAGACAATACGCATACAGCTCTTTGGCTTCTTCGTAATCCAGCATGGGCTCCAGCAGCTTTCTTGCCTCTTCGAACTCCTCATTGTTCATCAGTTCAACCGCCGCATTGCAGGTTTGCGTCATAATGCCCATCTTGCATTCGCCTACTATGTCCTCAATATCTTCCTGAGCAACAATTTCATTCACAACAACAGACTCAGCAACCTCTTCCAACACAGTCAGCGCCTCTTCGAATTCCTGATTGGACATCATATCCAATGCCGAATTGAAGGTGGCTTCCAGGATGCTATTCTCACACTCCGTGATTTTATCAGCTGCATCTTTATAATCGGCGATCTCTTCCAGAATGGCCTTGGCCCCTTCATAGTCTCCATTGTCCATTAATTCAACAGCCGTGTTGTATACTCCCTCATCGCCTTTGTTTTCACATTCAGCCGCTTTCTCCTCTGCATCCTTATACAAAGCAACGCTCTCAAACATCTGCTTCGCTTCTTCATACTGCTCCTGCTCGAACAGTTCCTGCGCCGAATCATAGATATCTCCAAAAAAGGCATCCAGACACTCTTCGTATCCATCTGCACTGACTGCAAAGCTGTATTTCGAAGAACCGATGTAGATGACGAACTGAATATCCTTTCCATCTGACAGGAATGTATGCAGATCCCAATTCATACCATCTGCCGCACCAAAATCAATCTTATCACTTGCAACTGCATAAGCCGGCACGGTATGAGCATAGATTTCACCATCCACCTTATACTTTACCTCAATATCCGAAATACCGACAACGCTCAGCGGATGATCCCCATACTCCAGTAATCTTGCAGAAAATCCCTTGTCAGAATACGGTTCAAAGTAAAGAAATACCTGGAGCTCAGAACCGGTCGTTGCCGTGTTGCTGAATTCTCCAACCACTGACGTAAAGGCATACTTCTCACCTGTCGGATCACCGAAATCGTCGATATACTCTTCCAGTGCCCATTTCGAATCTGTCTGCACCTCACCGACAGCCTGCATATTTTCTGCGTAAGACACCGCTGGAACCGCAAGCATGCATCCAAGTGACAATGCAATCATCATCATTTGTTTCTTCATCACTCAACCTCCCAAATCGTTTCAGCTCACCAGCGGGAGCTGTTTCAACTGTAACCTCACAGACGCTTTTAGTATATCATTCTGCCTTCTTTACTGCAATCTAATTGTATTACACATAAGTATCTCTATGTAATATATATCAACTTCACTTCACACTCTATAATCAATATGAATTGAGGAGTGAGACGATATGAAAAATGAACCTTTAGTGATCAAAAAACGTGGCGAGGACGGAAGTCGTGTGATTACGGTCCGAATCAAAGAGGACATTCTGGCCTCTTTAGACCAGCTTGCCGCAGACAGCAACTATTCCAGAAATGAACTGATCAATATTATCCTTCGACATGGCATTGAAAATATCACGATTGAATAAAAAGCTGTCGCGCGTGCGGCGGCTTATATTATTTCGCAGGAAATTCAGACCAAAACTTCTGAGCTTCCCGCTTTGAATCCTAAGCAACACAAAAACCAGGTCCCGAAGAACCTGGTTTCTTCTTTGCATTATTCTCATTACTGAGTTTCCAAACAGACTGTACTTAGACTTAGTACTTTTGAAATCAAGACATCAGGCACCAGTCTACTGCCCCCGGCTTCTTAAAAAGGCCAGTTCCTTCTGGGCCTGCTCATCCGACGGATAGAGCTGCACATAGGCCTCCGCCTTCACCAGGGCCGTGGAGAAATCGAGTTTCCCCTCATAGGCCACGATCTCATTAAACCGCAGCGCCTGCTTGCCGGTCTCCTCCTCCAGAGCCAGCCCCTGCTCGATCAGACTCAGGGCTCCGTCGTAGTCGCCGCTCTTGATGGCACACAGAGCCAGACCGCCCAGTACCTGGGGCGAATTGCCCTGCTCATCCCGCACATTCTGATAGATACTCTGGGCCCGGGCTACATCATTCTGGGCCAGATAGACCTCTCCCAGCAGCGTCAGCGCCGGCAGATACCGTTTCTCCATGGGCTCCTGGAGCACAGCCGCCGCATCCTCATACTTCTCCAGATAGAAATAGATCTGTCCCAGATGATAACGGTCCTCGTCGCTTTCCGCCGGCAGCTTCAGTGTCTCCTGCAGATACGCATCGCCCACCGCGCTTAAGTTGTTCTGATCGTATTTCTGATAGATCTGCAGATACAGGGCATAATCCGACGGCTCCAATGCCACCGCCTGATCAAACTGTACCTTTGCCAGCTCCTCTTCGCCCTGGTCCAGATAGGCGGCTCCCATGTAGTAGTAGGCCTCCGTCAGCGGCCCGGCCTCCAGCAGCTCCTTACACAGCTCGATGGTCTCCTCGTAGCGGCCGCTGCGGCACAGTGCACTGACCAGATACAGCTTCAGGTCCTTCACGGTCTCCGGCATACGACTGCCCGTCATCTCCAGTGCCGCCTGGAAGCAGGTCACCGCCTCCGGATAACGGGCCTGAGCCATATAAGCCAGGCCTTCTCCGCGGTAGATCAAAAGAGCTTCCTCTCCTTCCTCCCGGGCCGCCTGGAAGCTTTCCAAAGCTCCCGCTGCATCATTACTTTCCAGCTTTTCCATTCCCTGTCTGATCAGCTCGTCGCCACCCTTTTGTCCCAGGCAGCCCGTCAGACTCAGACAAAGAGCCGCTGCTGAAACCAGCAGCGGTAATCTCCATTTTTTCATATTCAATCATTCCGCGCTTTGCGCTTCTCTTGCGTGCTTACTTATCAGCTGTCAGCTTCTGGGTGTCCTGCACTTCCATGATCATGTTGACACGGGTCTCGTGACGTCCGCCCTGGAACTCAGCCTCCAGCCAGGCATCCACGATCATCTTGGCCATATCCGGTCCAACTACGCGGGCACCAAAGGCAACCATGTTGCTGTTGTTGTGCTCTCTGGACATCTTGGCTGAATAGGGCTCGGAGCATACGCAGCACCGTACACCGTCCACCTTGTTGGCGGTGAGAGAAATGCCGACACCGCTTCCGCAGATCAGAATACCACCATCTACTTCACCATCGGCCACCATGCGGGCTGCGCGATAACCATATACCGGATAGTTGCAGCTTTCGTAGCCATCCGTTCCCACGTTGACCACCTCATAGCCCTTGCTCTCCAGATAAGCCATGATCTCTTTCTTCAGATCCGTTGCTGCATGATCGTTGCCGATTACTAACTTTTTCATTTTCTTTCGTCTCCTTGAATCCTATATTTTCAGAAAGATCCTTCGCTGATTTCCAGCTGTTTTTCTTTCTTACTCTCATCCATACTATTCGTACAGGCACTGCCACGGTCTCTGCTTTTCCCCGGCACGAGATTACGTCGCTCACCCATTATATGCTTCTCTCAGAAGCAAACCGAATGCGCAATCTCAATCCAGGTCCTTCAGTCCAGTACATCCTCACCAAAGCGCACCTTCAGGTAACCCTTAATAGTCTCTACACAGCCCTCAAAGCCCAGCTTTTCGCTGTCCAGACACAGATCGTAGTTCCGGGCATCCGTCCATTCGTGACCGGTGTAGTACTTGTAGTAGTCACTGCGCCGCTTATCCGTCTGCTGGATGTATTTCTCCACATCCTTGCCGCTGTAAGCGCCCCGCTCCAGCACCATTCTCAGATTGTATTCCGGGGAAGCATGCACAAATACGCGCACCACATTCGGAAGATCCTTCAGCACATAATCGCCGCAGCGGCCTATGATGACACAGTTCTCCTCCTCCGCCAGATCACGGATGACCTTGGCCTGATAGTTGAACAGGTTCTGGTTCGACAGGAAATCCTCGCTCTCCGGCGGAATCAGTTCACCGTGATATTCCTTGCGCATGATCCGAAACAGAGAGGTACCCTTCAGCTTTTCGTCTGCCTGATTAAACATGGTCTCGTTGATGCCGCTTTCCTCGGAAGCCAGCTTTAAGATCTCCCGGCTGTATACCTTGATTCCCAGCTCTTCGCCGAGCATCTTTCCGATGGTCTTACCGCCGCTGCCGTACTGTCTGGCAATCGTGATCACAAACTTTTTCATATCGTCATCCCCTCTCGCAGGTCTTCTGGTTGCAGTTCAGGTGGTTCGATTCCTCGAGGTGTTTTGCCGCATAAGCGGTAAAATACCGAGAGATGGCACTTCACTGCGCGAACTGTAACTCTTCTTGTACATCTATTGTACCGTTTGAGAGGAGCAAAGTAAACACCGGAAAAGGGGCTGATTAATTTTTCTGTTACCTTCAGTTATCCAGTTTCCGCAAGATACTTTGCATGCTATCTGCTCTCCGAAATTTGTTTTGTCACTTATCCACCTGGATAGAATATCGGGTTCTCAAAAAACAAAAAACGTGCGGGAAACTGATCACTCAATCCCCCACACGTCTCTTTCTCTCAGTAATTCTTACTCGCCCAGATATGCCTTACGCACCGC
This sequence comes from Lachnospiraceae bacterium, assembly GCA_030526245.1. Taxonomy (GTDB): domain Bacteria; phylum Bacillota; class Clostridia; order Lachnospirales; family Lachnospiraceae; genus Merdiplasma. Next base: position 78,199 of record JAUNDD010000003.1, on the reverse strand, counting down.
GTCGTCGTTCATGATATCCTTTGCGTCGCCGCTCATCACCACATTGCCGGTCTCCAGCACGTAGCCTCTGTGAGCGATCTCCAGTGCCTTCTTGGCGTTCTGCTCTACCAGCAGCACCGTGGTACCGGTCTCATTCACGCTGCGGATGATGTCGAAGATCTCGCCAACCAGCAGCGGGGACAGACCCATGGAGGGCTCGTCCATCAGGATGATCGACGGATGGGACATCAGCGCGCGGCCCATGGCCAGCATCTGCTGCTCACCGCCGGACAGGGTACCGGCCAGCTGATTGCGTCGCTCTTTCAGACGCGGGAAGCGGCTGTAGACCATCTCGAGAGTCTCTTCCATCTCGTTCTTGTCGGAACGGGTGTAAGCGCCCATCTTCAGGTTCTGCAGTACGGTCATCTGTGCGAACACGCGGCGTCCCTCCGGAACCTGGGCCATGCCCATGCTCACGATCTTGTCCGCCGGCACCTTGGAGATGTCCGTTCCGTTGAACAGGATCGAGCCTCCCTTGGGCTTTAACAGTCCGCTGATGGTATGCAGCGTGGTGGTCTTGCCGGCACCGTTGGCGCCGATCAGGGCAACGATCTCCCCTTTATTTACTTCGAAGGAAATTCCCTTCAGGGCCTGGATCATACCGTAGTATACCTTCAGATCCTTTACTTCAAGCATTGCCATTGCCATTTTCTCCTTTATCAGTTGCCCAGATATGCGGTGATAACTCTCGGATCACTCAGCACCTCGGCGGTCTTGCCCTTGCAGAGGGTCTCACCGAAGTTGAGCACCGTCAGCTCCTCACAGATACCGGATACCAGACGCATATCGTGCTCGATCAGCAGGATCGTCATATCGAAATGATCCCGCACGAAGCAGATCATATCCATCAGAGCCTGGGTCTCGTTGGGGTTCATGCCCGCTGCCGGCTCATCCAGAAGCAGGATCTTCGGATTGGTTGCCAGGGCACGGGCGATTTCCAGCTTACGCTGTTCACCGTAGGGCAGGTTGGCGGCTGCTACATCGGCAAAGCCGTCCAGGCCGAATACCTTCAGAAGCTCCATGGCCTTTTCGTCCATCTCCTTTTCCACCTTCCGGTAAGCCGGCGTGTGGAAAATGCTCGACAGCATGGAATACTTCATTTCGTTGTGCAGGCCGGCCTTTACGTTATCCAGTACCGGCAGCTGCTTGAACAGGCGGATATTCTGGAAGGTTCTGGCCACACCAGCCTTATTGATCTCGATGGTGGACTTGCCGGTGATGTTTTCGCCGTCCAGCATGACTACGCCCTCGCTGGGCTTGTACACACCGGTCAGCAGGTTGAATACCGTCGTCTTGCCGGCACCATTGGGGCCGATCAGACCGTACAGCATTCCCTTCTCAATGGTCAGATTGAATTCATTTACCGCGCGAAGGCCGCCGAATGAAATACCAAGATTTTTTACTTCCAACATGGCGCTCATAGTTATGCCTCCTTCCCGGTCTTTTTCTTAAAGCGACTGGTGTAGACCTCGCGCAGCTCCAGCGCCTTTGGAGACCAGTTCACCAGCATCATGACGATCATGACGATCGCGTAGATCAGCATACGGTACGCATCCAGGAAACGAAGCATCTCCGGCAGAACCGTCAGGATGACAGCTGCCACCACAGAGCCGAGGATGTTACCCATGCCGCCCAGTACCACGAATACCAGGATCAGGATCGACTTGTTAAAGTCATAGGCCGAGGAGTTCAGGGTTGCGAAACCGTGGGCATAGAGCACACCGGCTGCACCGGCCATCGCCGAAGCGGTGGTAAAGGCCATCAGCTTATACTTTGTGATGCTGATACCAACAGACTCTGCTGCGATCCGGTTGTCACGGATCGCCATGATGGCACGTCCGTCTCTGGAATTGATCAGATTCTGAACGATGAACAGGGTGATCAGCAGCAGGATCATGCCTGCGATGAAGCTTGAATCACGGGACAGTGCCGTAATACCCTGGGGGCCGGAGGCAATGACCTTGCCGTCGGCGGCCATCTTAATGGAAAACTGGTCTCTCATGGAAAAATGAAGACCGGTGGAATCCAGACCGATGTAGAATGCCTGGAATACATTTTTGATGATCTGGCAGAAGGCCAGGGTCACGATGGCCAGATAGTCACCACGCAGACGCAGTACCGGAATACCGATCAGGAAGCCAATGACACCTGCAGCCACGATACCGATGAGGAGGGCCAGCAGGAAACGCACGTTGCTGTTGGGAATCACCGGCTGCATGCACTTGGTGAACAGACCGGAGGTATAGGCACCGACGCACATAAAGCCGGCATGTCCCAGGCTCAGCTCGCCGGAGATGCCCACCACCAGGTTCAGGGAGATGGCCGCGATGGCATAGGCGCACAGGGTGACCAGCTGTCCGGCCAGAATGTTCGGCAGGTTTCCGGTCAGTGATAAGATCTCGATGATAACAAATGCCGCCAGAACGACGCCGTAGGTCTTCATCTGTTTCCGACGGGTCGCTTTTTTCATTTTTTCTACAAGCTGCATACGACACCTACACTTTCTCACGGATCTGTTTTCCGAACAGACCGGTGGGTTTAACAAGCAGAACGATAATCAGCACACCGAATACGATGGCATCCGCCAGCTGCGAGGAGATGTAGGCTCTGCTCAGGTTTTCGATGATACCCAACAGGATACCGCCGACCATGGCACCCGGGATGGAGCCAATTCCGCCAAATACGGCAGCCGTGAAGGCCTTGATACCCGGCATGGAACCGGTCATCGGCGTCAGAGCCGGATAAGCCGAGCAAAGCAGTGCGCCGGCGATGGCAGCCAGACCGGAGCCGATGGCGAAGGTCAGTGCGATGGTACGGTTTACGTTGATGCCCATCAGCTGAGCCGCCCCCTTATCCTCGGCTACCGCCAGCATGGCCTGACCGGCCTTGGTCTTGTTGACAAAGATGGTCAGCACCAGCATGATCACAACGCTGGCCGCAATGGTCACCATACTGGTTCCGGTAATGGTCAGGGCGCCGTCTGCCAGCTTCAGATTAGGTACGCTGACAACAGACTGGAAGCTCTTGGTTCCGGAACCGAAGATCAGCTGCACCGCATTCTGCAGGAAATAGCTGACACCGATGGCGGTGATCAGCACAGCCAGCGGAGATGCCGCTTCCAGAAGCGGGCGATACGCAATCGTTTCGATTACCACACCCAGTACTGTACATACCACGATCGCTGCCAGCACGGCCACCAGCGGATTCGCGCCGGCATACATCATCATGCTGAAGGTGGCATAGCCGCCTACCATGATGACGTCACCATGAGCAAAGTTAAGCATTTTGGCGATGCCGTATACCATCGTATAGCCTAATGCGATTATGGCATATACACTGCCGAGACTGATTCCATTGATCAGATAAGACAGAAAACTCATAATTCACCTCATTTTCACCTTAACTGTGAAACAGGGGGCTGCGAAAGCAACCCCCTGTCGGGTTATTTTTGTTAGATAGCCTCATTTCGGTTACCGCTCCAGCGACCAGGTCCCGCAAAACTCATCGTTTTCGCTTCCATGGATACCGAAGGACCGTAACCTGTGTTTCTCACGGGCAGCTCCCGACTTTCATCAGCGCTGCCGGATCCGCGTCCGGAATCAGCCTTCGTAGGAAACGTACTCGCCGTCCTTGATGATAACAGCGGTCGGGGTCTTGTTAACAGTACCGTCAGCACTCCAGGTCATGGTACCGGTCAGACCTTCCAGCGGCTCCATTTCCGTGATGGATACGCTGATGGCATCACATACTGCGGAATGATCCATATCCGGAGTAGCGCCGGCTGCCTCGATGGCTGCCTTGATGGCATATACACAGTCATAGCCGTCTGCTGCGAACTGAGTCGGAACAGCACCGCCGTAGTTTTCAGCGTAAGCCTTAACGAAGTTCTGGGTCTTTTCATCAGCTGCATCTGCTGCGAACGGAGTCAGAAGCATAACGCCCTCAGCCAGAGAAGTGTCGAAACCTTCTACGGTCAGGATACCGTCCATACCGTCTACACCGAACCAGATCGGATCGTAGCCCATCTCGTTAGCCTGCTTGAAGATACCGGATGCCGGTGTATAGTAGATCGGCAGGAACACCAGCTCAGCGCCGTTGTCCATGCACTCCTGGATTGCTGCGGAGTAGTCAACGGTGGTGTCATCGAAAGCCGGAGAAGCTACGATCTCAAAACCGCACTGCTCAGCCTGTGCACGGAAGGTTCCGAAGATACCGGTGGAGTAAACGTCACCGTTATTGTAGATAACACCAACCTTGGTGATTTCCGGCATGGTGGTGTCGATATAGTCTGCAGAAGCAAGTCCCTGGTTCGGGTCTGTGAAGCAAAGCTGGAACAGGTTCTGGGAACCGTCTGCGTTACCTGCATCCAGAACAGCAGTAGAGGATGCGGACGGGGTCAGCATGAACATGTTGTCTTCAGCTGCCAGAGAGGAAACAGCGGTACACGGACCGGAGGTAACACATCCGATGATTGCCTGTACGCCTTCGCCAACCAGTGCATTGTAAGCATTGCTGGACTTTTCTACATCATGTACATCGTCTTCCGGCATGAACTCAATCGGAGTACCGTTGATACCGCCGGCTGCATTGATCTCATCTACTGCGATCTGGCATCCGTTCATTACGTTGTTGCCGTAGTCTGCTGCTGCGCCGGTGGTCGGTCCGATCTCACCGATCTTCCAGGTATCGCCAGCTGCTGCTGTCATAGACATAGCCATCATAGCGGCCAGTACAGTGCCTGTCACTTTCATCGTCTTTTTCATATTCTTCCTCCTTCGCATCCGTCTGTTTTCCGTCCTGCCTGCTTCAAACCACCCCGCCGCATGTTTTCGCAACGAAATAATTTGACTCCCATGCTTCAGCCCGGCCGTATTCCATATCCACATCCGGATGTCTAACCTTAAAATATGCGGTGTTTCCGCGAAATATGGGGATATTCTACGCTCTAAAATCATATCCGTCAATAACTTTTTCGCATTTATTACGCAAAATAAAGGCAAACCTACATTTTTTCGACATTTTTCGGTGTTCCTGCCGTAAACTTTACGCTTGACACTGGATTTTCTTTATCGTCCCTGGGACGCAGTCTCTTAATAATTTCTTAAGGGTCCCTGGGACACTAAATTTTTCTTTATGGTCCCTGGGACACTAGGAATCACAAAAGGCGGCCAGCCTGCGCTGACCGCCGAAATATTTTCGCTATATTAATATGCCTTGCCCCAGTATACCATGTGCTTGGCTGCCTTGCCGCAGTATACACACTCGTCTGCGATGTGTTCCTGATCGAAGGGGATGCAGCGACTGGTTACGCCGTACTCTTCCTTGATCGCTTCCTCGCAGGCACGCTCGCCGCACCACATAGCCTTGATGAAGCCCGGTCTGCCGGAAGTGAGCTTCTGGAACTCTTCCTTGTTCGGAGCGGTAAAGGTATGCTCATCGCGATGTACTCTTGCTCTCTCGAACATATCCTGCTGCATAGCTGCCAGGATCTCCGGAGCCTTTGTGCCCAGCTCGTTTAAGGCCACCACAGTCTTTTCTCTGGTATCACGGCGTACGACTACGCACTGGCCGGCTTCCATATCCTTCGGTCCGATCTCGATACGGATCGGGATACCGCGCATCTCAGCCTCGGCAAACTTCCAGCCCGGGCTCTTGTCCGAATCATCCAGACGGGTGCGGATTCCGGCTGCTGCCAGTACATCCTTCAGCTCCTGAGCCTTCTCCAGCACGCCTTCCTTACGCTGCTGAACCGGAACGACCACAGCCTGAACCGGTGCAATACGCGGCGGCAGAACCAGACCGCTGTCATCACCGTGTACCATGATGATCGCGCCGATCATACGGGTGGTCATACCCCAGGAGGTCTGATAAGCATATTTCAGCTTATTGTCACGATCGGTAAACTGAATGTCATAGGCTTCCGCAAACTTGCTTCCGAAGTTGTGGGAGGTACCGGACTGCAGAGCCTGACCGTCGTGCATCAGGGACTCGATGGTGTAGGTCGCCTCTGCACCTGCAAATTTTTCCTTCTCGGTCTTACGGCCGCGTACCACCGGAATAGCCAGCACATCCTGGCAGAAATCCGCGTACAGGTTCAGCATCATTTCAGTACGCTCTACAGCCTCTTCATAGGTTGCATGAACGGTGTGGCCTTCCTGCCACAGGAACTCTCTGGAGCGCAGGAACGGACGGGTGGTCTTTTCCCAACGTACTACCGAGCACCACTGGTTGTAGATCTTCGGAAGATCACGGTAGGACTGAACATCATTCTTATAGAAATCAGAGAACAGGGTCTCCGAAGTCGGTCTGACACACAGACGCTCCTGAAGCGGTTCCTCACCACCCTGGGTAACCCAGGCTACTTCCGGTGCAAAGCCATTCACCAGCTCTGCTTCCTTTCTCAGCAGGTTCTCCGGGATGAACATCGGCAGATATACATTTTCTACACCTGTCTCCTTGAAACGCGCATCCAGTTCCTTCTGGATGTTTTCCCAGATCGCGTAGCCAGCCGGCTTAATAACCATGCAGCCCTTAACGCTGGTATAATCGATCAGCTCTGCCTTCGTAACAACATCTGTGTACCACTGCGCAAAATCCACATCCATGGATGTGATCTGCTCAACCATTTTCTTATCTTTTGCCATCTTGTCTTCCTCTTCCTATATAATGATCAGGGTGTCAAAAGGATGATTACATGTCCCCACGTCACCGCTTCACTTTCATGCAGGCATGAAACAGCGAGTAACGCTCGACACATAGTCAAACAATACAATCCGAACACTTCCGCTTATCTTAACACAGATTCGGGATCCATGAAAAGGGGGGAAACAAAAAAGCTGCTGCATCTCTGCAACAGCTCCCAAGTAGCGGAAGGGAGATTTGAACTCTCGACACTACGGGTATGAACCGTATGCTCTAGCCAACTGAGCTATTCCGCCATATTTGTCTTAAAAGAAGTGATGGGACCAATAGGGCTCGAACCTATGACCCTCTGCTTGTAAGGCAGATGCTCTCCCAGCTGAGCTATGATCCCACGTGTTTGCACTTCGTTTAACTGACTTCGTCATTATATATGCCAGCCCACGGAATGTCAACCGTTTCCGGAGGCTTTTTCATGACTTTCTTTTCGCTGCTTTCTTTTATATTTTCTGACAAATTGAGCCGCCACGCTGGGAGAAATCGCTCGGGCGCAGGGCCACTTTTGTCCGCTCACATCTGCCTGGTATATACTCCATTCACCGGCGAATCCGAATTATCAAAATCCTCCTGGGAGCAGACCGTCACCTCGATCTCATCGTCCCCCAGATCAAATACCACATCATTGTGGTCATCGCCGTTATAGACCGCTGTCACCGTATCCTGCAGCACCGCCTTGCCGGCAATACCGCAGACCTCAAAGGCAAAAGACACACCGTCTTCATCCACACCGGAGATGGTCAGCACCTCCCCGTTGCTGTTTTCATAGCTTCCTTCCCACACCGCATCATCGTTTTCATAGCTTTCCTGGCTGGGATTGATCGCCGCATCATCCGTCTGGTTCAACGCATCGTAGGTCTGGTTCGGGTCCACCGACTGGCCGGAGCCGTCCACATACACCACAGTATCCTCCCCCGCTGCATCGCCACCCTGAGAAGCGGATGCATCCGCCTGGCCGCTCTGATTATTTCCCTGGGGCGGCAGTGTTACGGTTGCACCGCTATTCTGATCACTGCTCTGCCCGCTGTCTGGATTTCCGGTTTGCTCGTTACCGTTTCCGGTCACCACACCGCTTCCGTTCGATGTATTTCCAGCCTGGGTCGTTCCCGATGCGGCAGCTCCCATGTGACTATCCTTTTCTGCGCAGCCTGCCGCCATCATCATACAGGCCATGGTCATTGCTCCGGCAATTAAATATTTGACTTTCATGCTGTAACCTCCCGGATCTTCTATTTCAGTTCATGTCTCTGACAGCCCAGCACCAGAGCAGCCCAATTTCTCCAGCAACCCGTTTCTCTGTCAGTTTCACACGCTTCCAGCTCCACGCTCTGTCAGCTTTCCTTCTGTATGGGTGCCATTGTAGCACGAACCCTTCCCTTTGTCACAGCTTTACCCCAAGCTTCAGAATTCCTTAGCAATTCCTTTTAGAAATTCCTATGATACAAAATCACGTCTCCTCTTCGCACCTGTCGTAAAGAGGAGACGCAATCGGATGATCACCCCTGCCCTCTATGCTCTTTTTCCCCTCATTTTATGATCCTTGGTCTGCCGCAGCTGATACCGGACAAATTTCATCCAAGGATCCTCCCGGCCGCCCCGAAATTGAGACAGGATGGGCTCTACATTCATAAAGGGCCATTCCGTGCTGCCGCGATAATGCTGATAGCTGCTCCACCAGTAGTCCTTCAGCCGGTCCACGATCCCTGCCTCCAGTGGAAGCATATGTATGCAGCTGACACAACGGAGTGCCTCCACCGGACTGTGAAAGCTCCGATACTCGATGGAAATGTCACGCACCGGATCCACATCCCCGTAGCTGAACCGCTGGTAATCCGTATAGATCTCCCCGGTCAGTCTCTCGATCAGATCTGTTTTCAGTCCATCCGCCTCTTCCCTGCCTTTTCCGCCGACCTGGCATACCGCCTTTTCCCCCTCTTTTCCGCCGGCCCGGTATACAGCCGTCTCCTCCCGGCAGCCTGCAATCTGAGCCGGTTCATATTTCTGCCCAAGCAGCAGCTGTTCCTCCTCGGCCACCAGCAGCACATCAAACCGGTCATCCAGAATACAAAACCCTGCGATCCTCAGGTTCCTGTCAAAGGTCTCCTCATCCATCTGCTCCAGAAGCCGGTACTTCACCACCTCATCCGCAAAGATCCGTTTTCCGGTTTTAACCGATACATAATGATAGGTCGTCTTCCACTCGCTCATCCCCTTCACCTCTTTCCCTGCCCTCTATGTCCTCTAGACCAACTATGTCAACTGTAACTTAACATATATTGAGTGTATACCCACAATCTTTATATTACATATTTAGCATATCACGCTTTCATTTTTTTGCAAGAAAAAAAGGAGCCGTCATGCATTTTCTTTGCATAACAGCTCCCCTTTCCGAAACCTTAGTTTTCCTATTCCAATAATGATCGCGTTTTCGAAACGCCTAAACTCTCAGGCCAAAGCAGCAAAGCCCTCCTGCGAACTCTATGCTTCGACAATCCCAAAAGTCAGTCCGTTAAAACTGCGGATCAAAGGCTGCGCTTCGCTCCCGGATCTTAGCCAGGATCCGCTCCGCCTCTTCTCCCTGGGCCGGTGTCGGCTGATAGTTGTTGGCGTAGGGATCCGAGCTGATGGTACAGGGCACGATATTCATGCGGCAGTCCGTCACCTTCTTGGACGCATCCAGTTCAAAGGTCACCTGGAAGATCATGGTATCCATATCCGACGGCGTGCTGTTTCCGCCAAAGCAGAAATTGCCCAGACTGTACGCAATATACTTTCCGTTGTACTCCTCGATTCCCTGCAGTACATGCGGGTGATGGCCAACCACCATGTCCGCTCCCTGATCGATGGCCGCATGCGCCAGCGTCACCATGGAATCGTCCGGAGTTTCCGCCATCTCGGCGCTCCAGTGGAAACCAACTACGATCAGGCCTGCGCCCTGGGCTTTCGCCGCTGCGATGGTCTGCTCCACCTCACCCAGCTTTTCCGTACCATTCTCCAGTGCATAGATGCCGATCAGCGCCACCCGGATTCCATTCACATCCCGGAAGCTGATCTGCTCTCCGCTGCACCAGCCGATGCCCGCCTGCTCCAGTGCCGTCTGCGTATCCGCATAGGCCTGGTCTCCATAGTCCGCCGAGTGATTGTTGGCCAGCGTAACCGCCTCCACACTTCCCTCGGTCAGGATGGCTGTGTATTCCGGGCTTCCCCGGAATGCAAACTGCTTTTCCTTTCGGGTACCGCCGTTGGACAGCGCTCCCTCCAGATTTCCGAAGGTGATATCATCGGAAGCCAGCACCGACCGGACATTATTAAAGAAATAACCCGTATCGTTCATGGCGGCCACCGTACTGAAGCTCGTCATGGGACTGAAGTTCACGTCATCACCCAGTGTCAGATCACCGATGGCTGAGATGGTCACCTGCGCCTCCGTGATGACCTTCACACGGCAGGTCTGGGTCACCAGCCCGTCACCGGACACGGTAATGTCCGCCTGACCGGCTCCTCTGGCCGTTACCTGACCGTCAAAGTCCACGGAAACCACCGCCGGATCCGAGCTGGTAACGCTCAGACCGTTCACATAGGACAGCGCCGGCTCCATCGTCAGATCCAGCGAACGACGTTCACCCGGAAACAGCGTCAGCTCCTGCTGAGCCAGAGTCACCGAGGAGGCCCGTACCAGATTGCTGACGATGGGGGTACTGGTGTTACCTGCTGCATCGACACAGTAGCAGGCATATACCGTATCCGCTTCGGCCGTGAAAGGCTCCGTGTAGGGCTTGTAAGCCGGGATATCACTGAAGGCTTCCACTTCGCCGTACCAGATTCCGGCCACACCGGACCGTTCATCCACTGCCTCCAGCGTTACCAGACTGCCTTCCTTCTGGATACTGAGTACCGGCATCACCTCATCGATCATCGGCACTTCCACCACAGCGGTCATGACCTTGTCCTCGCAGACCACCATCACATCCAGATTCTCCGTATCCGCGGTCAGACTGATCTGGGTCTTGTCCGTTCCTTCGAAGTCGATGGGCAGATTGTTGATCAGAATACTCTGGATCGGTGTTCCGGCCTTAATGCCAAGGGTCACCTCACCACTGGTGCACCACTCCTCCGGCTCCGCCTCCACGCGGATCTTCAGCCCATCCTGGGTCGTGATCGTACGGATCTTCTTCCGGGTCGCCATCGGAATCAGAACCAGCAGGGTCAGCAGGATCATCACACCGGCTGCGCCCATCAGAGCCCATTCCCGTTTTCCAACGCCCTTTTCATCCAGCACCTGGCGAATCAACTCGATTCTCTCACTCAGCGTCAGCGGCGGCTGTGCCTCTTCATCGGAGATTTCATCCATAAAATCCGCCTCATCCGCTGCAAAGCCTGAGCGGTCCTCCACTTCAGCTTCCTCTTCCGGGAGTTCCTCCGGCTCGTCGGCTTCGTTTTCAGACAGCTCCGGTGCCTCTTCCTCCCCGGAAAGCACTTTCTCTTCCGGATCGGCATTTTCAACGGCGTCCTCAAAGGCGGCCTCATCTTCAAACGCAGCAGCGTCCTCAAAAGCGGCCTCATCTTCAAACGCAGCGCCGTCCTCATTTTTCTCCTCACCCCGGCGTCCCAGGGACAGACGCGGCAGGCGCAGTTTCGGCAGAGCGAACCCTCTTTTTTCCTGGCCGCTCTGTACAGTCTCCAGCTCAGTCTCCGAATCAGTCTCCGTCAATGAGACTGCCTCCTCTTCCTCCAGGACAGCAGGTTCTGAAACAGTATTCGGTTTTTCGGATCTTCTTCGAGTCTCTTTCCCTGATGTCTTTTTCTCTGAAGTCGGCCGCTGGGCCGGCTCCCGTTTTCTGGATTCCCTTGGCAGAGGTTCATCCTGCGCAGGCTCCTGCTCCGGATCAAAACTGATCCGGACCTTCGGGCTTTTTACCTGTCCGTCCGCTTCCGCTCTCTCGGCCAGCTCCCGAAGCAGTCGCTTGATATCCTCATCTCTCATTGGCTTTGTTTTCTCCTGACTGATGTTTTTAAAGACGGCGAAGTCAACGGTTTGTTGACCCCGCCGTCCTTATGTCTGCATTCGATCAAGTGTCAAACGTATGCTTACGTATTCTCAGGTCACACCTCCGCTTTCATGCAGGCATGAAGCAGAGAGTACCTTTTTGACGCCCTGATCTTTATTACTTAAAGTATGCCACGCCGGACTCGAAGATCTTCATATCCTGATTTCCGACGATGTTCATGCCAATGCTCTGTCCGCGACGCTCGCTGTGGCACATCTTACCGAATACACGGCCATCCGGGCTGGTGATACCTTCGACACCGCCGAAGGAGCCGTTGATGTTCCACTCCTCGTCCATGGACAGCTGTCCGTTGGCATCCGCGTACATGGTTGCAATCTGACCGTTTTCAGCCAGCTTCTTCAGCCACTCTGCGTTGGCAACGAAACGTCCTTCGCCGTGGGAAGCCGGGTTAACATAGGTCTCACCCAGGGTAGCTCCCTGCAGCCACGGGGACTTGTTGCTCATTACCTTCGTATAGACCATGCGGGAGATATGACGTCCGATGGTGTTGAAGGTCAGGGTCGGTGAATCGGCCGTCTGGGTCAGGATCTCGCCATTCGGAACCAGTCCCAGCTTGATCAGTGCCTGGAAACCGTTACAGATACCCAGTGCCAGACCGTCTCTCTCCTGGAGCAGCTTATTGACAGCTTCCTTGATCTTCTCGTTGCGGAATGCAGTTGCAAAGAACTTTGCAGAACCATCCGGTTCGTCACCGGCGGAGAAGCCGCCCGGGAACATGATGATCTGTGCCTGCTCGATGGCCTTGGTGAAAGTCTCAACGGATTCACGGACATCGGAAGCGGTCATGTTTCTGAATACCACAGTCTGAGTCTCGGCACCGGCGGCCTCAAAGACACGGGCACTGTCGTACTCACAGTTGGTACCCGGGAATACCGGGATGAATACACGCGGCTTAGCCACCTTGTTCTTGCAAACATAGAGGCTGCCTGCCTTGTAGGGCTCGGTCTGTGCTTCCTGAGAGGTCTCCGGATGAGCACTTCTGGTGCGGAATACGTTCTCCAGGGTTCCTTCCCAGGCATTCTGTGCCTGATCCAGAGCCACGTTGACGCTTCTCCAGCGGATGCTTTCTTCAGCCACGACCTCACCGACAACGGTGTAAGCGGCCTCAAAGCCCTCTGCATCGGCCGGTACCTCAGCCAGGATATCACCGAAGTTCGGTGCAAACAGCTGTGCTCCGGTCACGTCATCGGCAAACTTCACGCCCAGACGGTTACCGAATGCCATGCGTGCTGCGCCGGCTGCCATACCGTTTCCGTCTACTGCCCATGCGGACAGGATCCGGCCGGCCTTCACATCTGCAAAGAAAGCATCGTACTGCGCCAGCAGCTTGTCGTAATCCGGCAGATCGAAGCTGTCTCTGTCGGTGTGCAGCCATACCAGACGGCTGCCGGCCTTCTTCAGCTCCGGTGTTACCACGGTACGCTCACTGGCTACATCCACTGCGAAGGAAACCAGTGTCGGCGGAACATCGATCTCGTTGAAGCTTCCGGACATACTGTCCTTACCACCGATGGAGGGCAGTCCCAGCTTGACCTGTGCACGATATGCACCCAGCAGTGCTGCCATCGGCTGGCTCCAGCGCTTCGGATCCGCGCTCATGCGGCGGAAATACTCCTGGAAGGTGAAACGGATCTTGCGAACGTCACCGCCGGCTGCTGCGATACGAGCCACCGACTCAACGATAGCAAACTGAGATCCGTGATACGGGCTCCAGCTGGACAGATACGGATCGAAGCCGTAGGACATCATGGTCACCGCATCGGTGTGTCCCTTCAGCACCGGTACCTTGGCTACCATAGCCTGGGTCTCGGTTCTCTGATACTTACCGCCAAAGGGCATCAGCACGCTGCCGGCACCGATGGAGCCGTCGAAGCGCTCTACCAGACCTCTCTGGCTGCAGCAGTTCAGATCAGCCAGGGTATCCAGCAGCTTCTGTCCTGCCTCTTCCTCGGATACCTCCGGACGATTGAAGTAATTCTCCTCCTCGGAGGGCATCTCTACCTGTACATCCGTCTCCTGATGCGCACCGTTGGTGTTCAGGAACGCACGGGATACATTGACGATCTCCTTGCCTCTCCAGGTCAGAACCAGTCTCGGCTCCTCGGTGACCTCAGCCACGCAGACAGCCTCCAGGTTCTCCTCCTGTGCGTAGCCCAGGAACTTCTCTACATCCTCAGCTGCAACAACAACAGCCATTCTCTCCTGAGATTCGGAGATAGCCAGCTCGGTTCCATCCAGACCGGCATACTTCTTCGGCACCTTGTCCAGGTCGATGCGCAGACCGTCGGCCAGCTCACCGATGGCAACGGATACACCGCCGGCACCAAAGTCGTTACACTTGCGGATCAGGCTGGAAACCTCCGGACGACGGAACATTCTCTGCAGCTTACGCTCGGTGGGTGCATTACCCTTCTGTACCTCGGCACCGCATACCTCGATGGAGGAGGTGGTGTGGGCCTTGGAGGAACCGGTTGCACCGCCGATACCGTCACGGCCGGTACGTCCACCCAGCAGGATGATGATGTTGCCCGGATCCGAGGTCTCTCTCATAACGGCATTGCGGGGAGCAGCTGCCATAACGGCACCGATCTCCATACGCTTAGCCACATAATCCGGATGATAAACTTCCTTAACATAGCCGGTAGCCAGACCGATCTGGTTTCCGTAGGAGCTGTAGCCATGTGCAGCTTCGCGAACCAGCTTGACCTGGGGCAGCTTGCCCGGCATGGTCTCTGCTACTGATGCACGCGGATCAGCGGCACCGGTCACGCGCATTGCCTGATATACATAGGTTCTTCCCGACAGCGGATCGCGGATCGCACCGCCCAGACAGGTGGCAGCACCACCAAAGGGTTCGATCTCTGTGGGATGATTGTGGGTCTCATTCTTAAAGTTGATCAGCCATTCCTCGGTCTCGCCGTCGATCTCGATTGGCACGACGATACTGCAGGCGTTGATCTCATCGGATTCCTCCTGGTCCTCCAGCTTGCCCTCGGCCTTGAGCTTCTTGGCACCCAGCAGGGCCATATCCATCAGGCTGACAAACTTGTCGGAGCGTCCCTTATACAGAACGTCACGATCAGCCAGGTATTCATGCCAGGTCTCCTGAATCGGCTGTGCATACTTTCCATCGTCGAAGGAAACGTTCTTCAGCTCGGTCAGGAAGGTGGTGTGACGGCAGTGATCCGACCAGTAGGTATCCAGCATACGTACCTCGGTCATGGACGGATCGCGCTTTTCCTCATCCCGGAAGTAATCACGGATGCACAGGAAATCGCGGAAGGTCATAGCCAGGTTCAGGGAAGCATACAGCTCCTTCAGCTCATCCTCGCTGGCAGCAGTCAGACCGTCAAAGATCTTAACATCCTCCGGATCTGCAAACTCCATGCGAAGGGTCTCCGGCTTTTCAGCGGCTGCTTCTCTGGAGTCCACCGGGTTGATGCAGTAATTCTTTACAGCTGCGAACTGCTCGTCGGTCATCTCACCCTCCAGCACGTAGGTGGTGGCGGAGCGGATGATGGGCTGCTCATCTTCACGGATCAGCTGCACACACTGAACAGCCGAATCAGCTCTCTGATCAAACTGTCCCGGCAGGTATTCTACAGTAAAGGTCCGATCGCTCTCCTGCATCGGAAATGTCTCACGGTACAGGGTATCTACCGGCGGTTCGGAAAAGACAACATTCAGGGCCTGTTCAAAGACCGCATCGGAAATCTCTTCAATATCGTAACGGATAAGAATGCGAATGCGCGTCAGCGAGCTGATGCCCAGATACTTACGGATCTCACCCGTCAGGTCTCTGGCAGCACCTGCAAAGGCCTCTTTCTTTTCTACATACACACGTCTTACACTGCTCATCGGAATCCTCCTTATGCCCAAACATCTGTAGCTAATCATTCAATGGTGCCGCAAAAACGCACCATACCGACTCCATAATATACCAATTCAGTTTATCTTGGCAAGCAAACCTGAAATATCGTTCCGAAAAACCCTCGGGATTTTGGCCTGCTGCCCTCGGGATTTTACCGCCTACGCGGCAAAACGCCTCGCGGAACCGAACCGGCTAAACTGCACCCCCGAAAACTCTCTGCCTTTCATTCACGGCTCAGCTGTCGCCGCCAGCTTTTCATTTCCCCGGATTTATGAAGAAACATGGTCTTCAGGTTTCGTCCGCTCCTCCCAGAAGGCCCGGGCCTCCCCGGGGAAGGTCCGCAGGCTGCAGATCCTGGTCTGTGTCCATTCCCGTGGAAACATGGACTGTATATTATAGGAAGAAAAACGTTCGTCCATCAGCAAAACGATGCCCTCATCCTCCTCGGTCCGGATCACCCGCCCGGCCGCCTGCAGCACCCGGTTCATGGCCGGACAAAGGTAGGCGTAGTAAAAGCCGTCCTCCCCCCGTTCGTCGTAATACCGGCGCAGGATCTCCTGCTCGGTGCAAACCATCGGCAGGGGCACGCCCACCACCGCTGCTCCGATCAGGGAATCACCCCGCAGATCGATACCCTCCGAAAAGATACTGCCGGCCACACACAGGCCGAGCAAAGAGTCGCCTGGCGTCTTCTGCTCCGTCTCCCGGAATTCCCGCAGAAAATCTTCCCGCTCTTCCTCGCTCATATGCCGCTGCTGCACCAGAAAACGGACCGCTGCCCCCTCCTTCTGCCGCAGAAGCTCCTCATAAACATCCTCCAGCATCTTAAAGGAAGGGAAGAAGGCCATGTAATGACCGGGCCTCGACCGGGCCATTTCCAGAATATACTCCGCCATCCGCTGATACTGCTGGGGCCCCCGCCGTTTATACAGGCTGCTGGTGTCCCGGCCGATCAGAACCCGCAGCTTCTCCGGCTGAAAACAGCTGTGAGCATATACCGCATAAGGGTCGCTCACATCACAGAGAAGCTTCTTATAATAATCAATGGGCAGCAGCGTGGCCGAAAACAGGATTGCCGATCGGCTCTTCTTCAGACAGCTCTGCAGATTGGCGGACGGATCCACGTTGTAGAGCCGCAGCCGGAACCGCCCCTCCGCCGTGTGCTCCGTGTAGACCACATAGTGTTCATCCAGCAGGTCGCAGATCTCCAGGAAAAAGCTGACCTGAAAATACATGTCCAGCACCGCCTCCCGCACCTCGGCAGGCACCTGCTGACTGCGGATCCGCTTCAATCCCTCATGATCCCGGCGGGTCTCCTCCAGGAAATCCTCCATCTGAGAGGAGAGATTCATCAGCTGAATGGGCAGCGTTCCCGGGCCGTCCTCCCGCACCTGATAGTCCTCACACTCCCGCTTCATAGCCAGCATGGACTTGTTGCACCGCATCAGCGCCCGCTCCAGTGCCGGAGCCCAGGGCGCCACCTGCTTTTTCAGAGCCAGCAGTTCCTCTTTGACGATCTGGGCACTGAACATATCCCGGCCCCGATCCACCAGATTGTGGGCCTCATCGATGAGAAACAGATAGTCGCCCTTGATGCCCTCACCAAAGAAGCGTTTTAACCGGGAGCGGGGATGGAACACATAGTTGTAGTCACCGATCACCGCATCCGTCCACAAAGACAGATCCAGCGACAGCTCAAAAGGACAGACATTTCCCTTCTCCGCCGCCTCTTCGATCACCTCGCGGCTCAGTACATCCCGGCTCCGGAGCAGCTCATAGATCACCTCGTTGACCCGGTCATAATGACCCCTGGCCCGGGGACAATCCTGAGGCGTACACTTCGGACTGTCCAGACAGCAGATCTTCTCCTTGGCCGTCAGCTCCACACTTTTAAAGGCCATCCCCCTCTTCCGCAGAAGCTCCAGGGCCTCGCAGGCTGCGGTCCGGGCGATGGACCGGGCCGTCAGATAGAACAGCTTGTCTCCCAGGCCTTCCCCCATGGCTTTCACAGCCGGAAAGACCGTCGTGATGGTTTTTCCCACGCCGGTGGGGGCCTGAATAAACAGCAGCTTTCCCTGGGCAATGGTGCGATATACATACCCCGCCAGCTGTTTCTGCCCATCCCGGTAGGCAAAGGGGAAGGTCAGCTTTTTGATGGACCGGGTGCGCTTTTTCTTCCATTTTACTTCCATATCCGCCCAACGGCGGTACTCATCCAGCACATCCTTAAACCAGATCCGCAGCTCCTCCCGCCCATAGCTTTCATAAAACCGGCGGATTTTTTCCGACTCCAGATGAATGTAGGACATCCGGATGCCGATCTGTTCCATATCCGGATGATCGCGCAAATACAGCCAGGCATAGACCTTCGCCTGAGCCAGATGGATCCCCACAGGCTCCTCCATGTTCTCTACATTTTTCAGAACACCCTTGATCTCGTCGATGGTGATGCTCTCTCCGTCATGAATGATGCCGTCCGCCCGGCCTTCCACCAGCAGGGTAAAGCCATCATCTGGAAACTCCCCGGCCAGAGGCACCTCCGCCTCATAGCTGTCGCCTTCATTGGCCTGCAGTTTTCGGTGGAGCCGGCTGCCCAGCATCATGGCATCCTTCACCATCATGCCGCCGCTGCTGCTGTCGATGTTTCCGCTTCGCAGCACAAACTCAACCAGAGAACGTACGGATACGCGTATCAGCGCGTGCTCTGCATCCTGCTGTTTTTCTTCCATTCGTTCTCCTTTCTTCATTATCACATGGGTACATTCCGGAAACCCGGTATCTCCGTGGCGGATCTTCCGGCTCCGAAACAAAGGCCAGATATCTCCGTGGCGGATCTTCCGGCTCCGAAACAAACGTCAGGTATCTCCGCGACTGCTTCTTCGGTTCCAAAACAAAACAACGATTTTCCCTCTTATAGCGCCATATTTCACTTAATTTTCACAGAACTTCCGCTGCATCTCATGCTTTATGTTGCTCTGCCGCCAAAATTTTACCTGAAATCTATACAAAAAAACACCGTTTTTCATTGCGCTGCATGGTAATCCTATGCATCCAGCTGTCGGCTGCTTCCAAAGAAACCTGTGCGAAAACGTTTCGAAAATCCACGCCAAACTTCATTTTTGTAAGATATACACAAATTTCAATGACCATTATTGACAAATATGATAGTCAAGAGCATAATGCTTTTCAACTTGAAAACACTTTCATTTTTTGAGAATTACGAGGTGATCATACATGTTAATCAACCAGAAAATCAAGCTGAACGCCGTAGAAGATGTACGTGATCTCGTTTCCTGCACGAAGCTTTGTCAGCATGACGTAGATCTGTCCTACGACCGCGTACTGATCGATGCCAAATCGATCATGGGCATCCTGGCTATGGATCTTGGCCGCGAACTGACCCTGTCCTACAGCCCGGAGGATCACAAGATCCTGCGTCCGGTGATCGGTCGCTTTGCAACAGTCTAAGCATCGTTTTTTTGATCAAGGTACCGTCCGCTCACCTCTCCGTTTCCCCCCAGACATAGCCGGAGCCGTGAGGCATGACACTTTGATTCTCCAAACAAATATAGAAAAGGGTTACAGTTCACGCAGTGAACTGTAACGAAAAAGGACCTTCCCTGTCAGTGATTTCACATCCTGCCTCCAGGGAGGGTCCTTTCAGTTTGCGCCTGTCGTGTCCGCAGGAAAAACCCATTCGGAATTTCCCGCGAAAGAACCAACCGTGTTTATAACGTATCGATCCGCTTACGCTCTCGGCAATGCTTTGACTGCCTCTTCCAGTCTGATCAACTCGCTTACGCTCTCGGCAGTGCTCTGGCTGCCTCTTCCAGTCTGGTCTGATCCACCTCGGCAAATCGCCCCTCATCCGCAGCCTTGGCCAGGGCCGGATCGATGGGCAGCTTAGCCAGTACCGGCAGTCCTACCGAAGCAGCTGCCTCATCCGTATGGCTGGTGCCGAACAGCTCGATCTTCTCGCCGCAGCACGGGCAAAGGGCGTAGCTGAAGTTCTCTACCAGTCCTACTACCGGGATCTTCATCAGAGAAGCCATGTTGTAGGCCTTCTTGACGATCATCTGCACCAGATCCTGCGGAGATGTCACGATCACGATTCCATCCACCGGCAGAGACTGGAACACCGTCAGCGGAACATCACCGGTTCCCGGCGGCATATCTACCAGAAGATAATCCAGTTCGCCCCAGACTACATCCGTCCAGAACTGCTTGACCACGCCGGCGATCACCGGTCCGCGCCATACGACCGCCTGCTCCGGATCGGGCATCAGCAGGTTCAGAGACATGACCTTGATATCGTTATCGGTGATGATCGGAAGAATATTGTCGTCGGCGGTCATCTCAGCCGGACCTGTCAGGCCGTACATCTTCGGAATCGACGGGCCTGTAATGTCGGCATCCATGATACCCACGCGATAACCGGCCTTAGCCAGCTGGTTCGCCAGGGAAGCGGTCACCATGGACTTGCCAACGCCGCCCTTACCGCTGACGATACCGATCACATGCTTGATCTCTGAATAGATGTTAGCGTCCACACGGAAGCTGGTTTTTTTGTCTTTGCTCGGACATCCCTCACAGCTGCTGCGTGAGCAGGAGGATGCACTGGAGCACTCTTTGTTCTCTGCCATATAACTCTCCTTCTTCGGCCCGCGGGCCGTTTTTTCTTACTGTATTGTATGCCTTTCTGCCTGTTCCGACAAGGGCAATCTTCCGAGGATCCTCCCATCCCATCCAATGCATCGTCTGATAAGGTAATCGCCCTGATCGGCCGCTTCTCCGTATCCGGCTTTGGCAAATCGGTTCAGCCAGATCGATCCTCTACAGTTCTCCCACATCCTGCTCCAGCAGACGCTGCAGATAGGTGGAGACCACCCGAGAGAAATTGCGGATCTCATGGATGTAGGCGAAATCTCTTCCAAAGATCAGCTTCTCCGCTGCCAGATCCTGCTCCTTGCCGGTGTAGACTCCCAGTACATGGATGCCCTGACTTCGAAGCCGGCGCACCTCAAAGGCGGTGTCCCGGACCGCATAGTCCCCGGAATAGGATTGGGGATTGCGGCTGCCCGGCCGGCCGACCACCACATCGTTGGGGCGCCCGTCGCTCAGCACGATCAGGATCTTATGCTCTTCCGGCCGCCGACTCAGCTCATCGCCCGCGGCCCGGATGGCCAGCCCGTCCCGGTTGTTGGAGGAAGTCACATACTCCAGCGCCTTCCGGTCCTTATCCGGGGCATCGTCAAAATCCCGCATCCTCTGCAGCACCGTGTAATCCCAGAAGGTGCAGAAGCTCACCAGCCGATGGGGCAGTCCCACCTCACTTAACGCCGCACAGATGATGTAGGCCTGCAGAGCCACCAGGCCCTGCCGTTCACGCTGGGAGCCGCTGGCATCCAGAAGGACCTCCACCACAAAATCGTTGTTGTTTTCCCGGGTCATCCTAAAAAAAAGCTTACCCGGTTCCGGCACACGCCCTACCTTCCAGAGCTGGTTCGGCCGGACATGACCATGCTCCGCATAGATGGCCTCCGGCTGAGAGCGAAGCATCAGGCTCCGCCGCAGGGCCGCGCTCATCTCCTCCACGTTGCGGCGCAGCAGGTGGGTGGAATTCATAAACAGCCGCTGGTTGTTGCGCACATGCGCCCTGGTGTTCACATACTGGGCATTGACCATCACATGGCTTTCAAGGATACCATCCGTCATATACAGCCGGCAGTCCTGATGGGCTCCCCGGCACAGCCGGTAGTTCAAAGCCTTCTGCTCATGCTCATTTAAATAGGAACGCCCGTAGTTTTTTTCGATGTAGGCGTACATTTTTGCCGCCGCCTTTTCATCGATCTGAATGACCCGGGGCGCCGCCTGAGCGCTTTCGCTTCCCTGCTCCGGCGGAGCTGTCGCCGGCTGATCCGGCTGAAAATCCTCCCGGCTCACCTGCTCCAGCAGCTGCTGCAGCAGCTGTTCATAGGCTTCCTCCTCCAGCAGATCCCGCCAGTTGAACTCCTGCATCTCCTCCAGCGTAGCCGAAAGTACATGCTCCAGGTCTCCATGCTTTTTCACAAAATCCGGATCGATCATCTCATTGTAGAGTTCATCCACCGTCCGGATCAGCTGCCAGGTGGAAGCGTCCGCTTCCAGGTGCCCCAGTCGGGCCAGGGGCTGCGCCAGCCGTTGCTCATGCCCGGAAGCCACCATTTTACTTTCCTCGGCGTCGGCAGTCTCGGCGACCGCCTCTTTCTCATCATGCTCTGCGGCATTCACGCCTGCCTCTGCTTTCACACCATTGGAGGCCACCGCCCCCTCCCGCAGCACATCCCGCATCCAGGCCAGACGCACCCGTCCGACCCAGGAGGCACTCAGCGCCGAAAACTTTCTTTCCAATATATAGTCGTAGGCCAGACTGCGGATCTCCCGCACCCCCGGTCGTTCCCGAACAGCCCGGGGATACACCGCTGCGTCGACGCACATCTGGGCGATGGCGGTCAACGGCCCCTGATCCGCTCCGTAATAGAGCTTTTTGGCCAGGTACACCGCAAAGGCATTCTGGTCAAAAAACTTTGCCAGCGCCCCCTGCTTCACCGCGTCATAGGCAGCCACCCATTTGGTGTGCTTCCAGTCCTGCAGATCCAGCTTTGTATTCAGCGTGTAATCACCGCTGACGGTCCACATGAGATTGCGCATCCGCTCCGCGGCTTCCATCTGCCCGGCATCCAGCGCATATTCATCCAGGTCTTCAAAATCCTTTTCCGTAATCATGTCAGAAGATATCTCCGGCGGTCCAGTCCGAAGGGATACGGGTCATGACCGTATCCTCCACCATCTCCCGCTCAAACTGGTCAAAGGTCTTATTGGTGACACCCATGCGGATCGCCCGCCGCGGTGACAGACCGCCCCGCACGGTCTTCAGCGCACCGATCAGGCCGCGCACATCCAGCGGCTTGGAGGAGATCTCATGGTTTCGGGCCTTGGTCTGCAGATCCAGGAACAGACCGATGATCTGCTCCAGCGCTCCCGCCTTCAGATCCGGGAAGGTCCGGGTCAGAATCTTCTCCAGCGTCTCCTCCGATGCATCCGGCATATCGATGACCAGGAAACGGGATACCAGCGCCTCGTTCAGCTCCTTGGTGCCGGCATAGCCGTAGTTCATGGTGCCGATGAAGCGGGTGGCATCATCCAGCCGCAGCCGTTCATAGCCCGGCACATCCACGATCCGCCGGAAATCCAGTGCCGCATGAAGAACAGAGATTGCCTCATTTTTCGCCATATTTACCTCATCCAGCACCGCAAAGGCACCGTAGACCGCCGCATCATAGACCGGTCCCCGGCGCAGCACCACCTCGTTGTTCCGGAAGGTGTCCGTGCCGATCAGCGCACTGCTGTCCGTATTGACATGGAACGAGATGTCGTAGATCGGTCGCCCGAACATCCATGCCAGGTTTTCCGAGAGGACATTTTTGCCCGTCGCCTTGGTTCCGGTCAGCAGGATGTTTTCACCCTGCAGCAGCGCCGAGGCGGCCATCTCAAACACCTCTGCTCCAAAAAACGGGATCTCCGGCTCCTGTACGCGGTCTGCCATGCATTCCGCCACCGGATGAGAAAGGCGAAATCTTTCGATCTCGCCAATGAGTGCCGGGCTGATGCCCTGGCTGATATAGCATTCATTCCATTCCTGTCTGGTCATCATTAAAATCTATCTCCTGTCTTCTTATGTCCGGCTCTCCACATCCTGCACATGCTCCTTCAGATACCGGTCCAGCTCCTGGATATAAAGCTCGCCCATGCGGCTGATTCGCCGGTCCTTGCGAACCAGACAGCCGATCTCCATGGTGCCCTCCCCGCCGGCGTCCTCCTCCCGGAAGGGCACGGCCAGATAATCCGAGCCATTCAGCTCTTCGCAGATCACACCCGAGCAGAGGATGTAGGCATTCAGCCCCACCATCAGATTCAGCATGGTCGCCCGGTCGTTCGCCTTGATGATGCACGGGTACTCTGCGGTGGGCAGGATCTCCTCCGAAAAATAGAAGGAACCGTTGTCTCCCTGCTCAAAGGACAGGCAGGGATAGGCCTTCAGTTGCTCAAAGGCGATCTCCTTTTCTCCGGCCAGCGGATGTCCCTTCCATAAATAGACATAGGGACGGCAGGTCACCAGATGCCGGAACTCCAGATTGGCGGTATGGATGACCTTTTCCAGAGCTGGCCGGTTGAAGCTGCTCAAATACAGCACCCCGATCTCGCTGCGCATCTGGCTCACATCCGAGATGACCTCTCTGGTCCGCGTTTCCCGAATCGCAAACTCATACTCGGTGGCGTCAAAGTTTTTGACCATCTCCACAAAGGCATGTACCGCAAAGGAATAGTGCTGGGTGCTCACCGCAAACTTCTTTTTCAGATTGCCGCCCTTGCCGTACTTTTCAAGCAGATTGTCGTACTGCTCGCAGACCTGCCGGGCATACAGAACAAACTCGGTCCCGTCGTTGGTCAGGGTCACGCCCTTGCCGCTGCGATAGAACAGAGTGATGCCGATCTCCTTTTCCACTTCCTTCACGGCATTGGTCAGAGACGGCTGCGAAACATACAGGAGTTCTGCCGCCTTGTTGATGGATCCCGTTTCCGAGATCACCAGAATATATCGTAGCTGTGTCAGTGTCATACCTGCCTCCGTTTCCCGGCAGCATAGCTCCATTCTGCCGTACGTCTACATTTCCTCATTCACTTCTGACCTGTGCTGTCACCATGCATTGCTGCCGATCCCGGTCTTTTCCATCCTTTGTTGTCTGATTTTTATACAACACTTCATAATATGAACCGGCCCGTACGGGCCATGTCTGAAAACGATTTATCTCAACATCCCCTTCAGCTGACTCAGAATCTCAAAGGCTGCCTGCTCTTTGCTCATCAGCTCCAGCTGCCGTCGATCCTCCCGGGTGATCAACGTCAGCACATTGGTGTCCACGCCGAAGCCGGCTCCCTCCACCTTGACATTGTTGGCGCAGATCATATCCAGGTTCTTTCTAACCAGCTTGGCCTGCGCCCGCTCCTCCATCTGCTCGGTTTCCATGGCAAAGCCGCACAGGATCTGCCCCGGTTTCTTATGATCTCCCAGATACTGCAGCGTATCCTCGGTCCGGGAAAGGGCAATGGAAAGATCCCCTTCTTTTTTATGCATCTTCTCACTGGCCACCTCGCAGGGACGATAGTCCGCCACGGCTGCCGCCTTGATGACGATATCCTGCTCATCGCTGCGGCTGGTCACCGCCTCAAACAGATCATGTGCCGAAGTGATAGGCACAAAATCCACAAACATGGGCGGCTTCAGATTGGTGGGCCCGCTCACCAGCGTAACCTGCGCTCCGCGAAGCATGGCGATTCGAGCCAGGGCATAGCCCATCTTTCCCGAAGAATGATTCGTAATAAACCGAACCGGATCGATGGCCTCCCGGGTCGGTCCCGCCGTGATCAGAATGCGGGTGCCTGCCAGATCCTGGGGCAGAGCTGCCCGGCGGATCACATACTCCAGCATCTCCTCCACCGGAGCCAGCTTGCCCTTTCCGGTATCCCCGCAGGCCAGACGACCGCTGCCCGGTTCGATCACATCCCAGCCATATCGCCGCAGGGTCTCCAGATTATCCTGGGTTACCGGGTTTTCATACATCCGGGTATTCATAGCCGGCGCGATGAGCTTCGGACAGGTACAGGCCAGAATCGTCGTACTCAAAATATCATCCGCCAGTCCATGGGCCAGCTTGGCTGCCATATTGGCTGTCGCCGGGGCTACAATGGCCAGATCCGCTGCCTTGGCCAGTTCGATATGCTCCACCTCAAACACAAAATGACGATCGAAGGTGTCCACCAGACACTTATGTCCGGTGAGCGTTTCAAAGGTCACCGGCGAAATGAACTCCGTCGCATTCTTTGTCATCAGTACATGCACACTGGCGTGCTGTTTGAGCAGCAGGCTGGTCAGCTCCGCCGCCTTGTAGGCTGCGATGGAGCTGCAGACTCCCAGCAGAATCGTCTTTCCCTTCAGCATTCTTTCGTCTCCTGTTTGTTATTCTCTAGTATGCTTCTATTATACACTATGCACTCAGATAAAAAAGTATACTTTTTGAGACAGTTCAATGGCAGCTCCTGTCCTGCAAAGGCGTTTGGAGAGGTGGTTCGGGCGCAGGGCCCAATGCCTGAGGGAAAGCGAACACTGGCGAGGCTTCCGTCGCAGCGTGGCACGCTAGCTGAGCAGGCGGAGACTTGTCTGAGCGAAGCGAGTTGTCGGGAGCCTGCTCAAATAGGTGCGTGCGAGTTGCAGGAAACGAGCATTCGTGAGCGGCCTCAGGCATGGACCGCGCCTCGACACATGCATTTCAAATGCAGCTTGCACAGAATTTAGAACACGATTCGCCCCGCCTGCATCTTTACGCTCCAGTTTTCCCTGTGCTATACTTTGCGCGTATCCGAGGGCAGTCACTGCCCTTTTGTATTGTATCCCTCGACAAGATGACCCATCCGTATCCTGTCAGCAGGCCGGGAGCTTCCCTCCCGCTGTGAGTCGTACCTTCGGGGCGGCATCCGCACTGCTCGCAGCATACGCTGTGCTCATCCGGTTATGTCAGGGAATAGTAGCAAAGGAGTATACTATGAAAACTGAAAAGAAACTCTTCACAACACAGGATTTTGTCCTGCTGTCTCTTCTTGTTGCCGTTCTTCTTGTGATGGCCTTCACGCCCCTGGGACGTCTTCCCATCGGTCCACTGGTCGCCACTTTGAATATGGTTCCCGTGGCCATCGCAGCAGTCGCCATCGGTCCGGCTGCCGGTGCTGTTGCCGGTCTGGTCTGGGGCTTAAGCAGCTACGGCCTGAGCAGCGGTCTGGTCGGCATTATGTTCAGCTATGACCCGCTTCGCACCTTCATTCTCTGCGTCGTTCCCCGTGTACTGGACGGCATCTTACTGGGCCTGCTGTTCCGTGCAGCCCGCAAAAAAATCTCCGTATATGTTTCAGCCACCATCACCGGATTTATGGCTGCATTCTTAAATACACTGTTCTTCATGTCCGCTCTGGTACTGCTGTTCGGTCAGACCGAATACATGCAGGAAAAGATCGGAGGCCAGAACATCATTCTGTTCATCTGCGGCTTCGTTGGCATCAACGCCGTGTTTGAGATGGTCGTTTCCACCATCCTGACCACCGCTGTCATCGCAGCCCTGGCCAAGGCTGGCATGCTCAGCCGCAAGGCCGTTCGTGCCTGATCATTACCTATAAAACAAACAAACGGCATGAACTCTCATGCCGTTTTATACAAGGGAGGTCCCACTATGATCCTTGCCATTGACGTCGGCAATACCAACATCGTGTTCGGCTGCATCGAAAACCAGAAGATCCTGTTCACAGAGCGTCTGTCTACCGACCACGCCAAAACAGCCTTTGAATATGCCATTTCCTTCCACAACATACTGGAGATCCACCAGATCGACACCGGGGACATCACCGGAGCCATCATTGCCTCCGTTGTGCCGCCCATTACATCTCATCTGAAGGAAGCCGTATACAAGGTCACCGGCGTAGATACCATGGTCGTCGGCCCTGGCATCCGTACCGGCCTGAACATTCGCATGGACAATCCGGCCCAGGTTGGCGCAGACCTCATTGTGGGCGCCGTAGCCGGCATTGCCCAGTATCCCTGTCCGCTGGTTCTGGTGGATATGGGCACGGCAACGACCATCACCGTCATCGATGAAAAGAAAAACTACATCGGCGGTATGATCCTGCCGGGTATCCGTGTCTCCCTGGACTCCCTGACCAGCCGCACCTCCCAGCTTCCGCGAATCAGTCTGGATCCGCCGAAGAACCTGATTGGTACCAACACCATCGACTGCATGCGCAGCGGTATCCTTTACGGAAATGCCGCCTGCCTCGACGGCATGATCGATCGTATTCGGGGCGAGCTGCCGGAGGAACCCACCATCGTGGCCACCGGCGGACTGGCCAAGGTCATCGTTCCCCTGTGCCGCAATCACATCATCCTGGATGATGATCTGCTGCTGCGGGGACTGATGCTGATCTACGAAAAGAACGCAGGCTGAGTAAGCCTGACACAAAAGGCGTCGTTGCACTATTGAATTTAATCAATGGTGCAAGGCGCCTTTTTTCTGTCAGATACCTGCCGTGGCTTCCCGCAGCCATGCCCGCTCCTCTTCTTCCAGATACGGTCCGATCTTCTCATACACCTGAGCGTGATAGTCATTCAGCAGCTGTCGCTCCCGCTCCGACATCAGTGCCGGATCGATACCTTCCAGATCAAAGGGCACCATGGTCAGATGTTCAAACCGGAGGAACTGCCCATATTCCGTTTTCTGATCCTTAACGCATACGATCAGGTTCTCGTGACGAATGCCAAACTCCCCTTCACAGTAATATCCCGGTTCATCCGAGGTGATCATTCCGGGCTGGAATACCGTCAGACAGTCCTTGCGGACTCCGGCCCGGAAGTGAAAGCTGTTGGGGCCTTCATGCACATTCAGACAATATCCGATGCCGTGCCCCGTGCCGTGACGAAAATCCTCCCCGATCTCCCACAGCGGCCCTCTGGCCAGATAGTCAAAATTCACACCGCTGCAGCCCTCGGCAAACACAGCTGCCGCCAGCTTCAGCGTCCCCCTCAGTACCCGGGTAAAATATTCCTTCTCCTTCCGGTTGATGGGTCCGAGCACGATCGTACGTGTAATGTCCGTCGTTCCCTCCAGATACTGTCCGCCGGAATCCACCAGCAGCATATGCTCCGCCTTCAGCGCCGCATCCGTTTCCGGCGTCGCACTGTAATGAACAATAGCCCCATGCTCAGCATAGCCTGCAATGGTATCAAAGCTGGGTCCCAGATAATTCTCGCCCTGGCTTCTAAACTCCTCCAGCTTCTCCGCGGCAGAGATCTCCGTGATCTCCTCCTTTCCCACATGCGTCTTCAGCCAGTAAATAAACTTCGTCACCGCCACACCGTCCCGGATGTGAGCCTGGCGCATGTGCTCCACTTCCGTTTCATTCTTCACGGCCTTCATCAGCCGGGTCGGATTCTCTTCCTCCAGCCTTTCCGCACTTTCCGGCAGCTGACTGAACAGAAAACTGCTGACACTGCCCGGATCCAGCCAGACTCTGCCGGCCTTCAGCTGCCGGAGAGCCGCTCCGATTTCCCCGTAGGGACGGATCTCCACGCCGTCCCTGCCAAGCCGTTCCCTCGCAGTTTCTGCATTTCGCTGCTCGCCTTGCTCCGTCTCATTCCTCGCCGGAATGCAGCCTCGGTCTGACCCGCTTTCTATTTCCAGTTCTTTCATCCGGCTGCCGGCATTTCCATTCAGCATGTCCGCTGCATTGCCGGCAACTGCATCCTCCTGCACAAACAGCGTGGCCTTCTCTTCCTCCAGGATCAGATACGAAAGCACCACCGGATTGCAGGCAATATCATTTCCCCGGATATTCAGCGTCCAGGCAATGTCGTCCAGCGACGCCATCACCAGTGCCTGCGCCCCTTTCTCCTTCATGCACCTGCGCACTCTCTCCAGCTTCTCTGCCCGGGACTGGCCGCACCATTCCTCCTCCAGAAACCAGAGCTTTTCACAGGACATAGCCGGCCTGTCCGGCCAGACCTCCCCCACCAGATCCACATCCGTCCGAAGGCAGACTCCGCTTTTCTCCAGTGCCTTTTTAAACAGACGGCTGCGGCTTTCCGTCACCGTCCGTCCATCAAACGCCAGAGTCTGTCCCTGCTGCAAAACCCCGGCCACCATCTCCGTCACACTCAAAACCCCCGGCGTTCCGCTGCGCATCAGCACAAAAGGAGATCCCTTAAGCTCCCGCTCCGCCTGGATAAAGTAACGGCCATCCGTCCACAGATAGGCCGCATCCTTCAGGATCAGGGCCTCACCCGCCGAACCAGTAAAGCCAGTAATAAACTCCCGGCATTTAAAGAAGTCCCCTACATACTCCGATCCGTGGAAGTCATCTGTTGCTACAAAATACGCATCCACCCCTACCTCGGCCATTCGCTGGCGCAGGGCGCTGACGCGTTCATTTATGCTCGCATTATTCATGTTCCGCTCCTCCTTGCTGTCTGCGCCCATTATACACATTCAAAAGGGGCTGCCGCAAGCGACAGCCCCAGTGCAGCGGATCACTTATAGTGCTCCTTCATTTCCACCAGCACGCCCAGATCTTTGGACGCATCAAAGTATTCATAGGCTTCAAAGCCCTTCTCCTGCTTGAAGATCGACTCATATCCGGCCTCCTTCATGAAGGCCTCATCCTCCTCCAGCGGACCATCGGACATCAGGCACACCGAGCAGATCGAGGTGCCGTGATCCTTCAGCCACTGTGCCCAGGGATCGTTGTCACCCATGGGCTGGATGATCTCAAACCAGAAGTTGTCGCTGAACACGCTCTCCACGCGCATGGGCATATCCCCGCCCGGCTGTCCCTTGTAGACCGTGAAGGGCTCCCGGCAATTGTTGCGGGGCAACTCCTTCGGCTCGGTGCCGGTACCAAACAGTTTCTTATAAGCAGCCACGGTTCTGTCCAGATCGTCCGTGACCACAATAACCTTTACAATACTGGTCGATGAAAGTGCCATAGTATTTCTCCAATCTGCCGCATTCACGGCCTTTCGTCTTTCTTTCAATTCTCTCAGACAATTTCAAAACAGGTCAGGCAATGATATCGCCGGCTAAATCAGCCTGCTGTCACCACCTGACATCCGCCCGCAATCAGCGATTTGTAAATCCACCGTCGGTGATGACCTCGGCGCCGGTCACAAAGGAAGCCTCATCCGATGCCAGGAACAGCGCAACCGCTGCGATCTCACTGGGCTTACCGATGTGTCCCAGCGGAATATTGGCGATAATGCCCTTTCTGGCTTCGTCGTTATCGTTAACAAACTCCTTGAAGCCGGTGGTCTCTGTCGGTCCCGGGCTGATGGCGTTGGCACGGATGCCGCGCTCAGCCAGCTCGCCGGCGAAGGAACGGGCCATGGAACGAACCGCTGCCTTGGCCGCATTGTAAACGATGGCATTCTTGCCGCCCTGGAAACCGGCGATGGAGGAGATCAGCACGATGGCGGACTTGTCCGACATGTACGGCAGAACCTTCTGCACGGTAAAGAAAGCAGAGAACACATTCAGATCCATGGTCAGATGGAACATCTGCGGAGTCACATCCGGAATCATGTTGTTGGGGCCGTTTCCAACGATGGGCAGCACCGCCTTGACCTTACGGCCGGTTTTGGCAACCGCCTCGCCCAGTCTTTCCAGATCCTCGATCTTGGTAGCGTCCATCTGAACAATGTCCAGCACCTGCGGGTTATTTCCGTAGAGCTCCTTTGCCAGCTCGATATTGTAGTCACCGATGATCAGGTCAGCACCCTCTGCCAGAAATCTCTCGGCAATAGCCCGGGCAATGCCGCTGGCTGCTCCGGTCACAACACAAAGCTCATGATCCATTACTTTACGTTCCATGGTAAAACTCCTTTCTCGTCCGACCGGACGAATGACAGGTCACGGATAACCCGTCCTCATTACTTCAGTGCACCGGCAGACATACCCTTTTCAAAGTTCTTCTGCATGCACAGGTATGCGATGATCTCCGGCAGAGCTGTGATCACAGCGGCCGCCAGGATCTTGGTCTGGTCATTGGTAAACTCGCCCTGGAAGTAGGTGGGCAGCAGCGTAACGGTCTGCATGCTCGGCTTCAGCAGGAAGATCAGCGGAAGCAGATAGGCGTTCCAGGCGTTGATCAGGGTCAGCATCACCACCGAAGAGGCGATGGGCTTGGACAGGGGCAGGATCAGCTTGTAGAAGACCTGCCAGGTGGTGGCACCATCGATGGTGGCCGCCTCCATCAGCTCCGTCGGAATACCCTCCTGGAAATTCCGGGTCAGAATGATGGTAAAGGGAAGCTGCAGCGCTGCCGACGGAAGGATGACCGACAGGAAGGTGCTGGTCAGTCCCAGCTTGTTGAAGGTCGTGTACAGCGGTGTCAGCAGGATAACCTCCGGCAGCGTCATAGCCAGCAGGATCATCCAGAAAAAGAGCTCCTTGTACTTGAAGTGCATCTTGGCAAAACCAAAGCCTGCGGTCATGCAAAGCGCCAGCACGATCAGGATAACGCTCACAGCGATCAGTCCCGAGTTGCGGAAGAAGGTGGGGATAACACCTGTATCCCATACCGCCTTGTAGTTCAAAATACCGATGCCGCCCAACGAGCCCACCACCATCTGAAACAGCGGCAGCACATAGGGAATGGTCATCACCAGAAGCAGAAGCTGGAGAAAGATTCTCTTTTTGCGACTGTGAAGCTTGATCATGATCTTCCTCCTTTCTTAATCCACACGGTTCGCCCGGTTGGTCAGCAGTGCACCGATCACAGCCATCACCAGCAGACAGATGGACAGAGCCGCTGCCGTGCCGAAGTGCGCCTGCTTAACGCCGGTACGATAGATATAGGTTCCAAGGAATTCCGTGGCATGCATCAGACTGTTCGGTGTGATCAGCCAGGGCAGATCGAAGGTCTTCAAGGCACCGATCACGCCCAGCATAGCCATGGAAACGGTGGTACCCCGGCATCCCGGGAATACCATGGACCAGAGGATCCGCACCTCGCTGGCACCATCCAGCTGGGCCGCCTCCAGCATCTCACGGTCGATCTGGCTCATGGCTGCATAGTACAGGATGAAGCTCATACCGGTATACTGCCAGATGGCCACCACCATCAGCACGATCAGCGAGGCAGTGGGCTTGGACAGCCAGTCCACGGTAATCGGCAGATGCATAAAGTTGAAGATCTTCTGTAAAAGGCCCTGGGGCGAAAACAGCAGACGGAATACCGGAGCCATGGTCGCCGGAGCCAGAATCGTCGGAATAAAGATCAGGCACTTGTGCAGCGTAGCCAGCTTGACATCCGAGTGCAGAATGGCTGCAAACACAAAGCCCAGGAAATTCTGAATAACAAACGTCACAATGAAGAATACCACCGTATTCTTGATACACTTATAAAAGACCGGGTCTGAAAATACCTTTTTATAGTTGTCAAATCCTACATTCTTCATCGGAACCGACAGCATACCGTTCCAGTCCACCGTGGACAGCTTAAAGGTAAAGCCGATGGAATAGTATACGATCGCACCGATGAACAGCAGTGCCGGCAGGATCCAGACAAAGCTGGCCAGCCAGGGCAGTTTTTTCTTTTTCATCCTTTTCTCCTGTTTATGATCATTTCGCCAAAAGCCGGCCATCACCCCACGTCTGCCATGCAGACGGGCTGTCCTCCAGCTTCTGACTCCTGATCCTTGAAATCAAAGGCCCCGTCCCCTCTCTCATTTCAGGCAAGGGGGATCGCCGGAAATGGAGGAAGCGCGCTTTTCCTGCGCGCTTCCCGTGGGAGGACGCATTTCTTAAGATCATGCGGCCTTCTTATCATTCAAAACCTGTTCAGTCCGATTCAGCACATGATCCTTGATACTGCGATCTTCACAAATTCGTCCTGATTTGAAACGATGTCCGGTTACCGGTCACCGTTTGAACCATCACGCTTTCTTACTCAACCTCTGCCAGCATAGCCAGGCCGGTTTCAGCGTCGATCTGGTCGGAAGCTACACCAGCCAGAACCTGAGACAGCTGCTCGTTCAGGTCAGCACTGATGCTGCCGAAACGCGGGTTTTCCGGATTGTTTACGCAGTTCTCCAGATAAGCCTGAACAGCATCGTTCTGCTTTTCCGGATTAGTCAGCTCAACAACATCCCAGTTCGGGGAAACGCTCTTCAGAACCGGAACCAGGTTCAGGGAGTCAGCGATGAGCTGCTGGCCTTCCTCGGAAGCACCCAGCCATACACAGAACTTGGTAGCTGCTTCTACATCTGCTGCAGTGGAAGCAACGGCATTTGCGTAGTCGATATCAGAGAATACGTAACCAACGTTGCCGGTTCCGGCGATGTCCGGGAAGTCGATCGGGATCATAGCAAACGGTGCATCGGTGGAGGAAGCTGCTTCCATGTTTGCCTTCATGGTATCCGGCAGACAGTTCATGGTGTACCAGGAGCCCATCATGACCATAGCAGCCTGCTGAGACATGAACAGGTTGTTGGCTTCCGGATACTGCATCATACCCAGTGCGCCTTCCTGCATGATGCCCTCATCAAACAGGGTCTTCCACAGGTTCATAGCGGTTACGAAGCTCTCGCTGTCGGTCCACTCGATCTCACCGGTAGCAGCCTTGGTGAACAGACCCGGCTCTACGTTATCGCAGATGGCATGGAAGGTATCGATGTTGAAAGCACCCTGGCCTGCACCCTGTACAAAGCCGATGATGCCGTTTTCTTCAAATTTTGCACAGGCAGCCTTCCAGCTTTCCAGATCGGTGGGGATCTCTACCTCGTACTGATCGAACAGATCCTTGTTGATCCACAGGTTGCCGGCGTAGCAGGTACCAACGCCCAGACCCTTGATCTCGCCGTCTACGGTCATGGAGGAAAGGGATGCCTCGTTGAGCTTGTCGGCATAGTCCTCACCCAGTGCTTCGATCAGAGCCGGAGTCAGGTCGATGGCGCTCGGTCCGAATTTCTGAACACCGCCGTTTGCGGAGCCTGCGGATACCTCGAAGATATCTACGCCGTTGCCGGAACCAAGGTTCGGCATGATAGCTGCATCGTAATCATCGATGGCGGTCTGCTTCCAGTCGATGCCGATCTCCGGATAGGTCTCGTTGAACTTGGCTACATAGTTCTCATTCAGCGGTGATCCCGGAGTCCAGCCCCACCATACCAGGTTGTCAGCAAAAGCCATGCTGCTCATGGAAAGAACGGTAGCTGCCGTCAGGACAGATGCCATCAGTTTTGCATTTCTCTTTTTCATATTATCCTCCTTGCTTTGTGTGAGGGCGCTTCGTTTGCCTCCCTCATCGAATGCCTGTCTCCGGGACTCTCCTGTCACCCGCGACTGCATTCCCTGTTGATCTGCTGCACATATTTCACGGCACGGATATATTCCTCATCCGTGTCAAGATGTTCAATGATAAAGGGCATTTCCGGATCGGCCTCCATACCGCGTCGGATCAGATGACCGATGTTGATGCCGCCTCCGCCGGGATACGTTTCCGTAAACGCCAGCGTGTAATTCTCCTCCAGCTTTACATCCTTGATGTGACAGCTGCGGATCCTGCTGCCGAGCTTCTCGAAACACTCGTCGATGAACTCTTCACAGAAAAAGTAGCGTCTCGGTGTGTTCATCCAGTTGAACACATCCAGATGGACCGCAAACCGATCCCGGTCCACCTCTTCCAGAAGCTGTACATACTGGTCCGGGCTGTCCGGTGCCATCCAGGGCATCGACTCAATGGTGAAACAGGTATTCTTCGGGTTCACCGCATCAATGATCTCCCGGATCATGGCCACGCCCTGCTTCCAGGTCTCCTTCGAGTAATTCTCCCGATAGGCTCCATCCCACCGGGGGCCTTTTGCTCCCAGAATATTCACACAGCATCTGGCTCCGATGCGATCCGCCAGCTCCAGCTGACCGATGGCATAGCGAATGGCTTCGCTGCGCACCGCCGGATCCTCCGCCATGGTGTTTTTCCACACCCCCACCTCGGCCATCATCAGATCCTTTTCCTTGGCTGCCCGAACATAGGCATCCACCAGCGCCGGATCATCCTGACAGGTCAGGTGAAAATTGATTGCCGAAAGTCCCAGGGACTTCTGCTTTTCCGCCCAATCCTCCGGACAGGTGTGGGTCAGCGGCGAAGAAGTACCAAGCCGCATCACTTGTTATAGCTTTCCAGCAGCTCCACGATGCACTTCAGCTCCGGAGCTTCCAGATAGTTGTATTCGCCGCTGCCGTCGCCATACACGCCGCGCTGTACCAGCTTCAGGCCGGCTGCCTCTGCGTTGGCCACGCAGGCTGCGGAGTCCTTAACCTGGAACGCAACATGATGAATGCCTTCACCCTTCTCGTCCAGGAACTGACGCCAGGTCGAGGGCTTGTCATTGGGCTGGATCAGCTCCAGCTGCAGGCCCGGTCCTACATCAAAAAATGCCATCCAGCAATAGGCTTCCGGTGCCGGCTCACCCTGATACTGAGTCTGGGTCACTGCATAATCACCGATGGGCTGTGTGGGCGGAACCTCCATACCAAGGAATTCGGCCCATTTCTTTTTGGTAGCCTCTACATCCTTTACGATGAAACCAACCTGTGCCACCAGGTTTGTACCAACTACTCCTGCCATACTTCATACCACCTTTCAAAATCTGTCGTTGACGAGTTGCAGTCTGTCTGAATTTTTCGTGACTTGCATCACTTGTTTTGCTGATTGCATTATAGTCAATCCTTACGCCGCTTGTTTTTTACTTCTTTCGATAGACCTGTGCAGATATTGCTAAGTTTATCTTTTCATCCAAGCATGACTTCAGCGTTTCTTCAAATAGTGGCTTTTTGTACACGTGCCGCCATTTTGATATGGAAATATGCACAGCGAAATGCTACAATACTGTCATTTCCAAAGCACAATCTACGACATTGCTATCAGAAAGTGGTTTTATAGCTATGCAATTATACGAACACTACGAAAAACTCGTCTTCCAGGACGGCCAGAAGCTCAATTTTTCGCACTATATCAGTGCAGATTATGCGAACAAATCCCACTGGCATCCCTTTGCCGAGATGCTCCTGAGCCTGGCGGACGGGAATGAGGTCTGCGTCAACTTCACAAACTACCGGCTGAAGGTCAATGATCTGGTCATTCTTCAGCCCGGAGATCTTCACTCCATCAACTATGTGTCCGAGGACTCCTTCCTGATCATTCAGTTTCCGCTGACCTCTTTCTCCTCCTTTAAGGAGATTGAGACCATCACCCGCATTCTGGGACGATACCCCTGTATCCCCTATGAGGCCCGCAATGCAGACAGCGACTATCTGATCTTTCTGTTCAAGTCACTGTTTACCATCTATGAGTCCAATGAAAGCTTCAAGGAGCTGATGCTCGCTTCCAAGCTCATGCAGTTTTTTGCCAGCCTGGGCTATCAGCTGCTGGCCACCCATCCGGGAAGCGACACCGAGTCCGTATCCGAGCAGTCCCGCACGGCCAAGCTTATTGCCCAGGCCTGCATGTACATCTCCGACAACTGCACCAGTCAGATCACGCTGGAGGATGCAGCCCGGCACATCGGCATCAGCAAGTCCTATTTTTCCCATCTGTTCAAGGACTACACGGAGATGACCTTTATCGACTATCTGACCTCGGAGCGAATCAGAAAGGCGGGATCGCTGCTTGCGAGCTCCCGCCATAAGATCATCGATATTGCTTTTGAATGCGGCTTTACCAGCATCTCCTCCTTCAACCGTGCCTTCCGGAAGGTCAAGGGAATCTCTCCCACCGAATTCCGCGAAAAGCTGGTACAGGACGAAATGATGCCCGCCTCCCGGCCCAATCCGTTGTGATGTGGCCGGGAGCAATCCTGCCGCATGACTGCTGTTCAGTCCGCCAGGTCAATATTCTCACCCTTCAATCCCACAAAGGCTCCATCCCCCGCCTGGAACGAATCCGGATGGGCCAGCAGCCATTTGTTCCGGGCATAGAGAAGCCGGTCCTCCCGGCTGACAGGCTCTATGTCCGGCTTTTCTGTATTCGAGCCCCTGGACATCAGCGCCAGGCAGCAAAAGCCCTTCTTCGGATCACTGTCGCAGGGACAGAAATGAAGGGTCGTGGCAAAGATCTCCACCATCACACCCTTTGGTACCCGAAAGGCCTTCACCAGGGAGGTATCGAAGGTACCGTCCTCCTCCATCTGTTCCCGTTTACCCACCAGCAGGATAAAATCCTCGGTTCCCAGATTGTACTCACTGTCCCGATGGTATTCCAGACAGTTCAGCTTCGTGTTGTGTCCGCTGACCCAGCCAACCTGTACCGGCATGCCGCCAAACAGATTCTGTGAAAACAGCCCGGCAATGGGAAGCTCCTGCAGGGCCGGCTCATCCGGCACATAGCTGATTCCTTCCGGAATGGGGGCGCAGGCCTCCAGCCGGCTCAGCAGCTCCGAAAAATCGTATCCATCCACGATCTGTCCGTACACTTTAAATTCCGGATCAAAAATGCTTTGTATCTTCATATTCTGCTCTCCTCCTGCATTCGATATGAACTCATCCCCTGTTTGACCTGTCGTTTCTGACCAGACTGTGCTTTTCCCCGGCTCCACTCATCTGCCACATCGCGGCTCCTGTCCTTGGACTCCAGTCTTTCTAACTACCGCCTAACATACCGAAAAAGGCGGATCACCTCTACCGGTAATCCGCCTTTTGACCATTCATATTCTGTTATATTGCTACCTCAGGGTTTCTATCCCCCATTCAGCCAGACACCTTGCGGCATCGAACCGGCCGATCCGCAGCGTATTTACACGCCAACCGCCGGCAGCTGGTACACCTGCTTGAGCCGCAGGATCTCTCTCCGGAAATGCTGGTCGTTCTCCTTGAGTGTCACGTCCACATACCGATGCAGATCCAGCACATCCGTGGGCATCTTGATCTGAATCACTGCGATATTGGAGCAGTGATCCGAGACACGCTCGAAATTGGTCAGGATATCCTCCAGGATAATGCCGGCCTCCATGGAGCAGATTCCCTTTCGAAGGCGAACGATATGCCGCTGCTTCATCTCCATCACCAGATCATCGATGACCTCCTCCAGCGGTTCCACGCCGGCCGCCGCCTCCAGATCATCACTGCAGAAGGCCTCGATGGTCATACTCAGAATATCCCGCACGGCACCGGACAGCGCCTTCAGCTCTTTCTTTCCTTCGGCGGTCAGCACCAGCCCCTGATTGTGCAGCTTCTGAGCCGACTCGGCGATATTCACCGCGTGATCCGAGATACGTTCAATATCACTGGTCACATGCAGCATGGTGGACAGCAGATGACTGTCCTTCTTGCTCAGATCATGTCCGGCCAGCTTCACCAGATAGGAACCCAGCACATCCTCAAAGCGGTCCACCAGCTGCTCCAGCTCAATGACTGCTTTCACCTTATCCTGGCCGTATTCCTCCAGCACATCCATGGCCTTCTCAATGGACTGTCTCGAAAAGGCCGCCATCTCTACCACCGCATTCCGGCAAAGCTGCATGGCAAAGGACGGGCTTTCCAGGAAGCGCTCATCCAGCGCGGCCAGCACCGGGATATCCTTTGCCTTTTCGCCTGCTCCACGACCGGTCTGCTTATCCCGTACCGTCAGGCAGGAAAACTTCACCAGTCCATTGGCAAAGGGGAAAAGCACCAGAGCGCATCCAATATTGAAGGCACTGTGGATCACCGCAATACCGGCGGCCGTTGCCGGTCGATTCAGGAAGGCAAAGGGTACAAATACATTGATCGAATAGAATACCGCCATAAACAGCACCGTTCCGATCAGATTAAAATACAGATGGATAAAGGAAGCCCGCTTGGCATTCTTTCCCGAGCCGATGGCCGAGATCAAAGCCGTTACACAGGTACCGATGTTCTGTCCCATGATGATGGGCAGCGCCGCCGAATAATTCACCACACCGGACAGGCAGAGGGCCTGCAGGATACCAACGGAGGCCGAGGAGCTCTGGATGACGGCCGTTAATACCGCACCGGCGATCATACCCAGGATCGGATTGGAGAAGGCGGTCAGCATACCCGTAAAGGCTTCATTCTCTTTCAACGGGGCCACCGCGCCGCTCATGGTCTCCATACCAAACATCAGAACCGCAAAGCCCAGCAGGATGTTGCCGGTGATCTTCTTTTTGGAACCATCCTTGCCGGTCATCAGGAAAATGATGCCGAGCACAGCCAGCACCGGTGTAAAGGAGCTGGGCTTTAACAGGCGGATCCAGACATTCTTGCTGCTGATGCCCGCCAGGGATAAGATCCAGGAGGTGATGGTGGTACCAATGTTGGCACCCATGATCACGCCCACTGCCTGGGTCAGCTTCATGATTCCGGAGTTTACAAAACCTACCACCATGACGGTAGTCGCCGAAGAGGACTGGATCACAGCCGTTACCAGAGCACCCAGCAACAGCGCCATGATGCGTTTCTCCGTCAGCTTTTCCAGAATCTTCTCCAGCTTTCCGCCCGAAAGTCTTACCAGGCCGTCTCCCATGGTATCCATGCCATACAGGAACAGGGCCAGACCGCCCACCATCGTCAAAACACTGAAAATGTCCATTTCTTACCTCATTTATACAGTATACATTTATCCGGCAGGCTGCGCGGTCCATTCATCTGTGTGCCGCATATCACTATTCACAACAGGCCTTCCGCCCGTACCGCAGCACACAGATCCGACCTGCAGATTTTCCCCTCAAATACGCTTAGTTCTCGCATGTCCTGCCTCTTAAGGTTCAGACCGAGCATAATATCCGTCTGTAAATCCGAATGGTGGAATTTGTAAAATGCATGTAAAATTTGTGTATATTTACAAAAGCTTTACACAGTCAGTCCCTTCTATTGTTAGATTTTACCTTCTCTTTACAATGTCCGGGTTTCAGCTTTTACATACCGCCCGCATACTGGGTCAAAAGCGAACCATCGCTGACGGGAGGTATTTATGAAACGTTTATGGACGATGATTGACGATCAAAACTGGAAAGCCCAGACAAAATACAAAGCAGCCTTTTTCATCTTCGGTCTGCTCCTGGCTCTGCTCGGCTGCATTGTGTGGCTCTGCATCCGCTCCTTTGCCCTTTCCACCACCGACTGGCTGATCTGCTTCGCGGGGTATCCTTTCCTGATCGGCTGTCTGATCGTATTTTTGTACTCCTGCCGGCATGAATTTCACAATGGACCTCATTCCGACTTTTCCTGATCCCGAGCATGGCCAGCGGCCATGCTTTTTTCATTTCACAGGCATTTCGATCCCCTTTGAATCTTGCTGCATATGCGGCAAAACACCTCACGGAATCCAGCCGCCTGAACTGTAACCTATCACGCCAATCGCCGTAATGCGGCCTGCGCTTTAACCTTGTCAGAAACCGCAAAGAACAGTAGAATACTTCCGAATGTATTTTTCCGATAAGATTGACTATGATTATAAGTTGGAGTGTTCTATGTCTGGTTTAAAAACACTGTATTTTGATTGCTCCGCCGGTATCAGCGGCGATATGACCGTGGCAGCCCTGCTGGATCTGGGTGCCAATGAACAGATCCTGCGTACAGCGCTGGCCTCTCTGCCCCTGATGGACTACGAGATCGAGATCAGCCACCGTACCCGCAGTGCGATTCGCTGCTGTGATTTCCTGGTACGTCTGCAGGACGATCCGGAGGGCCTTGACCACAATATGCACTATCTGCATGGAACCGGCGCGGCATCTCAGGCCGGTCACCAGGCCGCATGCCCGCATAGTGAAGATCATTCGATGACACATCATCACACATCGGCGCACCATTCAGATTCTTCTGCGTCGCATCATCACAGCCACGAGCAGAATCCGACGCATTCCGCGCCGCACCATCACGAACATACCCCTCATGGGCGCAATCTGCAGGATGTGCTTACCATCCTCCGTGCCGGTCAGTTGACGCCGGGCGCACTGACCCTGGCTGAGCAGATCTTTACCATCGTAGCCCGGGCCGAAGCCGATGTGCACGGACTGCCCCTGAATCAGGTGCATTTCCACGAAGTCGGCGCCGTCGATTCCATCGTGGATATCGCCGCTGCCGCCATCTGTCTGGATGACCTGAAACCCGACCGGGTGGTGATCACCCATCTGGCGGAAGGCACCGGCCAGATCCGCTGCCGTCACGGACTTCTTCCGATTCCGGTACCCGCCGTGGCCTCCATCGCCGCCTCACAGGGGCTCGATCTTCAGATCCTTCCCATCCAGGGTGAGCTGGTGACCCCCACCGGTGCCGCCATCGCCGCTGCGATCCGCACGGACCGTCAGCTTCCCGCCCATTTCCGCATTCTGAAAACCGGTTATGGAAGCGGCAAACGTGATTACGAAACCTGCGGGTATCTGCGCGCCATGCTGCTGGAGGATACCTCGATCTGCACCATTCCTTCCAGTTTGGCTCCT
The DNA here is from genome assembly GCA_030526245.1 of Lachnospiraceae bacterium. GTDB lineage: Bacteria > Bacillota > Clostridia > Lachnospirales > Lachnospiraceae > Merdiplasma. The sequence goes on along the minus strand of JAUNDD010000003.1, from coordinate 36,459 downwards.
TCGAATGGCCTTAACTCCGCTGACACGCTTCCTTCCACCCCGGATTTTTCCAGCGGGCTTTGCTTCGGCGATACGCTTCCTTCCGCCCCGGATTTTTCCAGCGGGCTTACCTCCGGCGATACGATCCTGAAGCTGGAGACCAATATCGACGACTGCACCGGCGAAGCCTTGGGCTTTCTGATGGATAAGCTGTTTGCCGCCGGAGCGCGGGATGTATTCTACACCCCCATCTTCATGAAAAAGAACCGTCCGGCCTGGCTGGTCAGCGTGCTGTGCACCGAAGATCAGGCTCCGGCCCTGGAGGCACTGATCTTTGCGCATACCTCCACCATCGGCATTCGCAAAACAACCATGGAGCGCGACTGCCTGCGCCGTGAAAGTCTGGATTTTTACTCCTCGCTGGGCCCGGTTCGCCTCAAGGTCTGCCATCATAACGATCAGACCTACGCCTACCCGGAATATGAATCCGTGGCGGCACTGTGCCGCAGCAGAGATCTCCCCTTCGAAGAAACCTACTGCCGTCTCCGGGAGGAGGCCCGCTCCGGCATTAAAATCCACTGATTCAAAAAGAGGCTGATGCAGATCAGCCTCTTTTTCGTTTCTATTCATCTTAAGCAGTTCCATGACTGCTCCTGCCCGCCAAAACACTTCGCCTGACAGCGTGGCCCGCACCTCGGCAATGCCAAACCGCAAAGCAATCATGTTCATACAGGCACTGCCAAACCGCAAAACAACCATATTCATACAAGCGCAGCCTACTTGCCCTCGCTCATCTCACGGGCATGCTCCAGCTCGTGTTCGTGCTCCAGCGCTTCTTCCTTTTCGATCTTACGCAGATTGATTCTCAGATAACGACGTACCACGCAAAGCAGACATACACTGAGCACCGACAGGAAATCCTGCATGACCGAAACCTTTTCGCCTATGATCATATGCCGTGCCACCAGGAAGATCAGCACCTCCAGAACATTGGCTGCATTAGGTCGGCAAAGCATCTCCAGAAACTCGATTCCGATCACGATCGTAAACACATGCTCCAGAAACTCCACAAACCCCGTTTCACCGTTTAGCAATCCTCCAAACATCCCCGTCCGGAAGATCAGATTGTAAATGCTGAAACCGATTCCCACCATAACCAGCAGCGCCAGCATCAGCTCCAGCGCTTCACAGATGCGAGGGATGTAGCTCTTGATCTTTTTCACAGTTGCACCTCCTGCCTCCTGTTACAGGCCACCCGGTGAACTGTAACGAAATTAGATTTGTTGCCGTTATTATACGATATTTTCAGATAACTGGCTATTGACGGAATGACAGTTATTGCCCGGCCAGGACAAAGCGTGCTTTGCACTCTAGCCGCTTTGTGGCGGTTGTTCGGATATTTGCCCGATTTTATATCGGGCCCATAGGAAATTCCAACCGGAATTTCCTATGAAAGGACAAAGCGTGCAAAGCACGCCAGCCGCTTTGCGGCGTTTATCCGGATATTTACCCTTATTTATATCGGCCTCACGGGAAATTCCAGGCTGAATTTCCTACGAGATGAAAAAAGGAGCCTGCCCCGAAGGACAGACTCCTGAATTTCTCGTATTTTTACAGCATGTGTGCTCTTAACTCATCGCCGGACAGCGGGCTTAAGTAAGCCGGTGCGATATCGAATACGGTCTTGCAACCGGTCTGTCCTTCCTTAGCCAGGCGGTTAACGGCACGGGCAAAGGCCAGGATGACAGAGGAGGTGAACTCCGGATTGGAATCCAGGTTCAGTCTGTACTCGATCACGTGCTTATGCTCCTTGTTGAAGCCGGTCACACCGGTACGGAATACGAAACCGCCGTGGGGGATCTCGCTGTGGTTTGCATCAAACTCTTCCTGAGAGATGAAATGAACCGTGGTATCGTAGTCAGCGAAGTAGTTCGGCATATTCTTGATCTCGCTCTCGATCTTAGCCAGATCAGCGCCCTCTTCTGCTACCACAAAGCACTCTCTGGTGTGCTTCTCTCTGGTGGTCAGCTCCGGATTCTGGCCGGAACGAACAGCTTCCAGCGCAGCATCCACCGGAATGGTATACTGCTTGCCGTTCTTAACACCCTCTACGCGACGGATCGCATCGGAATGACCCTGGCTGACACCCTTGCCCCAGAAGGTATAATCATTTCCTTCCGGCAGAACGCAGCTGCCATACAGTCTCATCAGAGAGAACATACCCGGATCCCAGCCGCAGGAGATCAGCGCGGTATGACCGCTTTCCTTTGCCGCTGCATCTACGTTTGCGAAATGCTCCGGAATTCTGGCATGGGTATCGAAGCTGTCGATTACATTGAAGTACTTTGCATACTCCGGAGTCTGCTTCGGCAGGTCGGTTGCGGAACCGCCACAGATCACCAGTACATCGATCTCATCCTTGAACTTTTCGATATCGTTCACCGAATAAACCTTTACGCCCTCGGTAACCGGCTTTACGCTGGCCGGATCTCTTCTGGTCAGGATGCAGGTCAGCTCCATATCCGGGTTCTGACGAACTGCACTCTCAACGCCTTTACCAAGGTTACCATATCCTAAAATTCCGATCTTCATAGTCTTCACTCCTCTTAAGCAGATGCTCTGCCGAAACGGCGGTCGTCCTCTGCTCATCTTTTCCAAATCATGTTCCAATGCAGTTCATCCGGTACCGCGCCTTAAAAGTCGCCGCCAGCCTGCATCTTTCATACCTAAAGAATGTAAACGCTTTTCCCGAAAAAAACAAGGGTAATGCCCCTTTTTCTTTGTTTTATTAAGCATTCCTCGGCGGGTTGCCGCATATACAGCAAATACCTCGACGAATCGCCCCCAGAACAATGCTAAGCCTTCCTGTGATCCACTTCGTTCTTCTCCGCTTCAATCCCTTCCGCCACAGCTTTTTCTTTTCGCTTCTGCTCCTGCTTGCGTCGGCGCAGATCCTTAAAATAGGAGGACAGCATGCAGCTGCATTCCCCCTCCATGACCCCGCGCTCCACCTCCACCTGGTGGTTAAACCGGGGCTCCTCCAGCAGATTGTAGACCGAACCGGCACAGCCGGCCTTGGCATTCATGCTGCCGATCACCGCCCGCTTGATTCGGGCCTGGACGATGGCTCCGGCGCACATCTGGCAGGGCTCCAGGGTAATATAGATCGTACAGTCCTCCAGCCGCCAGTCACCCAGCCTTTTTCCGGCTTTCCGGATGGCCGTCATCTCCGCATGGGAGGTAGTGCTGTGATCCGTATTGCGGCGGTTATACCCCCTGGCGATGATCGTTTCATCCTGCACGATAACGCAGCCGATGGGCACCTCGTCCAGCTTTTCCGCCTTTTTGGCCTGCCGCATGGCCTCCTTCATAAATTTTTCATCCAGCTTCTGCTGATGCAGCCCCATATCCATCATCTCTTCTCCTTAACAAGACAGATCTCACTTAACTGCCTGCCCGATTTTTGAAGATTACTGTGCCAAAAATGTTACCGTTCACGCGTGAAAGTAACCAAAGAACGACGGATCGGTTCGTGCTTCGCACTCCCACGCTCCTGCCTGTAAACAACAAAAAGCGGGTCTCACGACCCGCCGCCTTTTATGTCCTGATCGATCTGTGCTTCCTTCACAACGCAAAGGCGAACACCCATCATCTCAAACCTTCTATTTTTATGCCGCGCACCTCACGTCGACTACATGTCACAAACGCTTTCTCTACAGTTAGCTCAGTCCAGGCTGCCTCGCGTCGCCCAGAAGCTCCCGTTTAGTGCTGCTTCGTTCCCGACCTGACACGGTTCGCGGGTTTCTGCCGCACGAGACCCAAACGTCATCACCACTTATAGAGTGCTGCTTCACAACAGTGCAGCCTCGGATCGGTATCACCCCTGCTGTAGCGGATTGCAGGTACAGGGCACCGCTATCTCCCCGGCTGCGCGGTACTGAATACTATACAGGCATTTCCCCATTTTGTCAAACCAGACCGTCTTTCCCGGTCTTCTTTCTGTTCTGCTAATCCAAAAGTTTCTATCTGCTGCGCGAACTTCCTCTACGTCAGGCTTTCTCGTTAACCATCACGCGACAGCTGATCAACTTTTCATTTCTTCTCGATCAGTGCACCGGTCTCCTTATCAAACTCATACCACTTGCCCTTGATCTTTTTCCGTCCGGTAACCAGCCGGCCCTTACTTGTCAGATAATAGGTCTTGCCGCTGCGCTTCAGCCAGCCCGTCTGCACCCGGCTGTTCTTTACAAAATAGGTGTATTTTCCTTTTTTCACCCAGCCGGTCTTTCTGGCGCCGGTCTTTGCATTGGTGTAACAGCTCTTTCCCTTATAGGTGAACCAGCCCTTCTGCAGTACACCCTTTCCGTTAAAGTAATACCACTTGCCGTCGATCTTTTTCCAGCCGGTGACCTTGTCGCCGCAGGTCTTCAGATAGTAGGTCTTCGTTCCCTTGGTCTGCCAGCCGGAACGCTGATCCGCATTGTCCGCTTTGGTTCGCGGCGTGATCAGCTTTGTGTAATCCTTGTAGCTGATGTCCAGATCCACCAGGCCGTTAATGCCCTTGACCCGTCCGGTGCTGCTGTGCTGCCAGATGGCTACCGGCGAAAAGGTCATGCCGCTGCTCCAGCGGGCCACCCACATGTCATAGGCCTTCATGCGGCTGTAGTCCATGGAATGCTGCAGCCAGCTCTCACTGGCGTAAAGCATCGGATAATATCCGGCTTCCTTGATGGTCTTCATAAAAGCCAGGGCAATGTCCGTACGTCTGGCATTGCTCAATCCCCGCTGCACCTGGTCCTCCAGGTCGATGGCCACCGGATAGGATACGGTATAACCCTCAATGGCATCCAGAATCAGATTCGCCTCCCGGATCGCCTGCTTTTCCGTAGTCGCCAGGGAGTACAGATAGATGCCGGCGGCGATTCCGTTCTGATTGGTTCCCTTGATGTTGTTTTCAAACTGAGGATCCAGGTCCAGCCGATCCCCGTGTACCCGGCCCATGCCGATCATGGCAAACTTGACACCATCCGCCTTCACCTGTTTCCAGTTGATGGTGCCCTGCCATCGGGACACGTCGATGCCCTTGATCTTCGTCGCCGCCTGCGCCGTCATGGTCAGTCCGCCCAGCAGGCTCAAAAGCAGCGCCAGCAATACGGTCCGCAGCATACGGTTCATTCTTTTTTCTTGTCTCACCCTATACTCCTCCTCATATTTGTTCCCCTGTTAAAATCTCCCGTCTGCATCTTTCCTGCAAGACAGATGTTCCTTATTCACTATAACATTTTCATCCTATTACATGCTCTGCCTCCAGGTCAACCTCTTCTCGCGAATCAAAAAGCTGCCGCTCACGCGACAGCTTTTCGCTTCACTCCGTTTAACGGAGTCTGTTTTTACCAGCGCTGGTCCTGCTGATAAATACATGGCGATGTCGATAGACACCCCTCCAGTGTTTTACCCAGCACTGATCTTACTGATGAATACCGCGGTTCTCATCGCCATGGGGATTGGAACCGAACTCGTAGTCATTACCCGGCAGGATAATGTTCAGCACGATACCTGCGATGGCGGAAATAGCCAGGGCAGACAGGGTAATGGATGCGCCGCCAACCTGGAAGGTCAGACCATCTGTGAAGCCCAGAGCGCAGACAAAGATCACACCTGCAATGATCAGGTTGCGGGACTTGGTCAGATCCACCTTGTTCTCCACGATGTTGCGCACGCCGATGGCGGAGATCATACCGTACAGCATGAAGCTGACGCCGCCGATGATGGAGGCCGGCATGGTTCCGATGACCTCAGATACCTTCGGAATGAAGCTCAGCACGATGGCATATACCGCTGCCAGACGGATGACACGGGGATCGTATACCTTACTCAGCTCCAGAACACCGGTGTTCTCGCCGTAGGTCGTGTTGGACGGGCCGCCGATGAGACCGGCCAGAGCCGTTGCCAGACCGTCACCTACCAGGGTGCGATGCAGACCCGGATCAGCCAGGAAGTTGTTGCCGGTGGTAGCCGAGATGGCGGAAATATCGCCTACATGCTCCATCATGGTTGCGATGGCGATGGGCGCCATCACCAGGATAGCCGACAGGTCAAACTTGGCCAGCTGGAAGTTCGGAAGACCGATCCAGCCTGCGCTCGCTACAGAATCGAATACCAGGATCGGAGTTCCGCCCGGGTTGGTGATGCCCACCATGTGCATGATCAGGGCCACCACATAGGCGATCACAACGCCCATCAGGATCGGGATAATGCGGAACATACCCTTGCCCCAGATATTGAAGACGATGATCACAGCCAGTGCCACGATCGCCAGGAACCAGTTGGTCTTGGCGTTGTTGACTGCCGAACCGGCCAGGCTCAGGCCGATGCAGATGATGACCGGACCGGTCACCACCGGCGGCAGATAACGCATCACGCGCTTCACTCCGATCACCTTGATGATCAGAGCCAGCACCAGATACATCAGACCGGCGATCATCACACCACCGCAGGCATAGGCTGCCTTCTCGTTGGCGCTCATCGTCGCATACATACCATCCTTAAAGTTTGCAATGGTGGCAAAGCCGCCAAGGAATGCAAATGAAGAACCGAGGAAAGCCGGCACCTTAAACTTTGCACAGACATGGAACAGCAGGGTACCAACGCCCGCACAGAACAGGGTGATGGAAATCGTCAGTCCCTTTGACGGTGCCTCTCCCATGGCATCCACGAAAAATCCGCGGATCAGGATCGGAACCAGGATCGTAGCCCCGAACATGGCAAACATGTGCTGCAGGCCGAGAAGCAGCATCTTGGGCACGCCCAGTGCTTTCGCGTCGCGAATTGCTCCGTCGTTTTGATTCATTTTTCTCCTCCTTTTCAAAATGTGTCACATATGATGTACTTTTTCGTTACAGTTCAGGTATCTCGATTCCGCGAGGTGTTTTGCCGCATATGCGGCAAAAACCCGAGGGTTGCAGGCCAAAATCCCATTGCCGAAGGCAATTTGGAATGGATTTTGGCCCGTTGCAGTTCACAGCGTGAACTGTAACACTTTTCCTCTGTCATTATATGCAATCGCTCCGCCCACCGCAAGAAAAAAGGAAGCCGGATTTCCGACTTCCTTACATAGTAAGCATTCCACTTATTCTGCTTTCACTGCCATCAGCCTTCCGTCACGGCCTCGGTCACAGCCTCCTCCGGCTGTACCTCTGCCTCGGTCTCCAGCTCTTTCTCGATGATCAGCGCATTATCCCGCACCAGATCCAGTGCCAGGTCCATCAGAAGGCTGGTACGAATCACCTGATCGGTGTAGACCTCCTTGAAGGCATCGATGCTGTCGTAGCCCATCAGAGCTGCATACTTTTCGCAGCCCATCTGGTAGATCTCATCCGTCACCTCCAGGTTCTCCTGCTCCGCAATGGCGCGAAGGAGAAGCTCCTGCTGCAGGCTGGCTTTGGTATCCTCTTCGATGGCGGCCGCAAAGCCTTCCATATCCTGGCCAAAGGCACCGGATACCAGATCCTCCAGGGTCATGTCATAGCTCTCTGCCACATTCGTGTAATACTCCATGGCACTGTTTACAGAGTAATCCAGCAGATCCTGGGGATAATCGGTGATCTCACAGGTGTTGTGCAGCTGTGTCATCAGTTCCTCATCGATGGCGCTTTCCTGGGCAGCCTCCTTCTGGGCCCGCAGCTGCTCGGTCAAATAGCTCATGTAACCGTCCACCGTGCTGTAAAGACCGCCGGACAGGGTATTGACCAGCGAATCGGAAAGCTCCGGAACCCGCTTAACGGAATTGACTTTAACGGTAAAGACCACATCCGCACCGGCCAGCTCAGCCGAGCCGTAGTTTTCCGGGAAGGTCAGGTTCAGATCCACGGTCTCGCCGATCTTAGCCCCGACCAGGCCGCTCTCAAAACCTGCAATAAAGGTACCGGAACCGATGGTCAGATCGTAGCCCTCGGCTGTACCACCCTCAAAGGCCACGCCGTCCTTTTTGCCCTCGTAGTCAATGTTGGCGATATCGCCGTCTGCCACCTCGCCCTCGGTCAGCTCCTCAAACTCAACGCCCTCCGTTGCCTTGGCGGCATTGATTACAGCCGTACGGATCTCCTCCTCCAGTACGACGATGGGATCGATCTCCACCGGAAGATTCATATACTCGCCCAGTTTCACATAGTCCAGGGCCTTATACTCCGGACGTACCGCCGGGGTCTCCTCCTCGGCCGCATCGCCGGCTGCCTCGGTCACTGCCTCCGTTACTGCTTCACTCTGGGCTTCCTGGGCACAGACCGGTACGGCAGCCATCAGTGCTGCTCCGGCCAGTACGGCCACACATACTCTCTTTTTCATCACGTGATCCACCTTTCATCCATGTATTGCAGACAGAAGCGCCGCATCCTGCATTCTCATCTGTTTCCAATTCATAAATCGTCCCCGGACGCGCTCTCCTGTCAAAGCGTTCTTTTGGAAATGCTCCTCAAGCATTATAGCACAATCCGTTTCCTTTTCCTGTGAAATATTTGTGAAGAACAAAGCATGCATAGCATGCTAGCCGCGCAGCGGCGATTGTTCGGATACTTGCCCGATTTTATATCGGGCCCATAGGAAATTCCGGTCGGAATTTCCTATGAATGAACAAAGCGTGCATAGCACGCTAGCCGCGCAGCGGCGATTGTTCGGATACTTGCCCGTGATTACGGATTGCTTCGTGCTTCGCACTCCCACAATCCTACCCGCTATTCGCAATCCATGGGGCCCCTTCCCCACTTCTTGCTCATATCGGGGCGTGTCATTAAGTCACATCTCCACTTTCATGCAAGCATGAAGTGGAGAGTGACTTTTGACACTTTAATCCTATGAAATAAAAAGGCCGCCGCACTTTCGTGCGGCAGCCTCGCATAGTCTTTAATTCGCGGATCAGACACCACCGGTAAGAAGCATCGGCAGAGTCAGGGTAATCTGCGGGAACAGGTTCAGCAGAACCAGAGTGATCAGAAGCGGGATCAGGAACGGGATAACGCCCTTCACCAGCGTCTTGAACGGGATCTTACCAACTCGGCCTACAACGAACAGAGCAGTTCCCATCGGCGGAGTCAGGATACCGATCATCAGGTTGAAGATAACAACAACACCAAACTGAACCGGATTGATGCCGTAAGCAACAACAGCCGGAAGCAGGATCGGAACCAGGATCATCTGCAGCGGCAGAGCGTCGATGACGGTACCCAGCAGCAGCAGTACGATGTTGATCATAAGAAGCAGCATGTACTTGGAGTTTACGTTATCAACAAAGAAGGAAGCGATTGCCTGAGGCATCTGCTCACGGGAGATAACGAACTGGAACAGGGTTACACCAAGGATCATCAGTACGATGGTACCACTGGTCTTGATGGATTCCAGACAGATCTTGAAGTAGGTCTCCAGAGTCAGCTCCTTGTATACGAAGAAGCCAAGGAACATGGTGTACAGAGCTGCCACAACGGCTGCCTCGGTCGGAGTGAAGAAACCGGTGAAGATACCGATCAGAATGATCAGCGGGGTCAGCAGGGCCCAGAAGCTCTTCTTGAAGGACTGTGCTCTGTAGGACCAGCTTCTCTTCGGCTCGGACGGATAGTTTCTCTTATGAGACAGGTAAGCACACATAGCCATCAGCGCGATGGTGGTCAGGATACCCGGCAGGAAACCAGCCATGAACAGCTTCTCTACGCTCTGGTTAGCCAGTACAGCGTAGATGATCAGCGGCGTGGAAGGCGGAACCAGCGGTCCGATGATGCAGCTTGCTGCGGTGATACCACCGGCGAAGCCTTCATCGAAGCCGGCATCCTTCATGCTCTTGATCTCCAGCTGGCCAAGTCCGCCGGCATCAGCCAGTGCCGAACCGGACATACCGGAGAAGATCAGGGAAGCCAGTACGTTAACGTGTGCCAGACCACCCTTTCTGTGACCGATCATGGAAGCGGCGAAATCGAAGATACGGGTGGTAACACCGCCGCCGTTCATCAGGTTACCGGCCAGTACGAAGAACGGTACGGCCAGCAGAGTCTGGCTGTTGACGCCGTTGAACATCTGCTCCAGTGCAAAGGGAACCAGGTTAAAGCTGTTTGTAGTGGCAAAGAAGAACAGGGATGCCACGATCAGGCTGTATCCGACATGGACACCCAGCATGATCATAATAAACCATAATACAAAGGTCAGTACCAACTGCATATTACTCTTCCTCCTTTATATCATAGAAATCATTCTTAGCATCTTCGACTACCCATTCTCTGACAACCTCGCCCTTGCGGAAGATGTTGACCAGCTGCGCGATCATTTCGATGATCGTCAGAGCAGTCCACACGAACATGGCGCCATACAGCCAGTTTTCACCGATACCCAGGGTTACCAGCGGCGTGAAGGCCTTTCTCTGTACGATGGAGAAGGTGTGATAGAAGATATAGCTGAGCAGGCCGATCATAACCACATTGATGGCGGCTTCGATAAACATCTGAACCTTCTTCGGAAGAGAACCCAGAATCATGTCGATACGAACATGAATATTTTCTTTCTGAGCCAGGTGACAGCCCAGCGCACCAAGCCATACGAACAGCAGACGCGCGGTCTCATCTGTCCAGGCTGACGGAGAACCGATCTTTCTGGATGCGGCCTGCCAGAAAAGGGTAAACAAAACGATGTTGAACAGGATCACGGAGACCAGCTGCTCTAACTTCTCAATGGCATGGACTGCATCACTCGGTGTTTTGATTTTTCCAATTTTCATAATTAACTCCCAGGACACACATGAAAATCAGGGGGTCTGTTGCAGACCCCCATCCACGAATGGATCGTTACTTCTTATTATTTCGAGGGATTACTCTCTTGCTTCCTCGATAGCCTTTACAGCTGCATCGCCGTACTTTTCAACGTACTCATCGTACATCGGAGCGCAAGCCTCTCTGAATGCTTCTCTGTCCGGAGTGGTGATGGTCATGCCTTCAGCCTCGAACTTCTCAAGCAGGGTCTCTTCGTCGGTCTGGAATGCTTCGGTATGGAAAGCAGCAGCTTCCTGTGCAGCCTTGGTGATTGCTTCCTGCTGCTCAGCAGACAGCTTATCGTAAACGATGGTGCTCATGATGTAGTTGTTGTCGTTGATGATGTGTCCGGTCAGTGCACAGTAGCCCTGAACCTCGTAGAACTTCTGAGCATCGATGGTGGACAGCGGGTTTTCCTGACCGTCAACAGCGTTGGTCTTCAGTGCCAGATAAACCTCGGAGAACGGCATCGGAGTAGCAGATGCGCCGGAGTAGTTAGCGAATGCCAGGTTAGCATCTGCGTTCGGTACTCTCAGCTTCAGGCCCTTCATGTCGTCGATGGACTCGATGGCCTTGTTGGAGGTAGTCTGTCTGGTTCCGTTGTAAGCGTCAGCCAGAACCTTCCAGCCTTTTTCTTCCAGTCTTGCAGCGATGCCCTGGCCGTACTCGGTCTCAGTCAGAGTTCTCATCATGTGATCGAAATCATCGAATGCGAACGGATAGCTGAAGATCTCCAGCTCCGGCTCCCACAGACCAAGTCTTCCGGTCTCAGCGAATACCAGATCCAGAGCGCCTGCAGCAACCTGGTCAACCATAGCTCTGTCATCGCCCAGCTGGCCGCCCGGGAAGATCTCGATGGTGATCGTTCCGTTGGAATACTCGTTAGCCTTCTCAGCGAACAGCTCAGCTGCCTCATACTCCTTGGAACCGTTGTTAGCCTGGAAGCCGATCTTCAGGGATACGTTGTCATCTGCGACAGCGGTCATACCGGTCATAGCCAGAACGCCTGCAGTAGCCATTGCAACCATCAGTTTTCTCATAACACTTTTCCTCCTTAAATGTATGCTTATAATTTTTAATCACCGTTTCCGGATGATTTAGCACTCTGCTTTGAAAATCATTTTTTTGATGTCCAGCTCCTCTTCGAAAGCAACGCCCGGCATATGGGGCTCGCCCGGAAGAAATACTGCAAAGACACCTCTGGAAAGAACCATGCTCATGCATTCCGGTCCCTTTACCAGTGCGCAGTCGCCTGCCTCGTCGTACGGGCCAGCCTGCTCGTTCAGAGCACGTGATGCTGCCTTCATCACTTCCACGCCGTCCATCATCACATGGACATCCGCTTCACGATGGTGGATCTCGTACTCATCCTTGGTCTTGCTGGTTTTGTACCAGGCTGCATTGTATCTCAGCGTCGGAGAAACAACGTGTCCGCCCTTTTCCAGATCCGGCTCTCCCTTTGCGAGAAATTCCCGAACCTCCTTCAGAAACGGATAATCCTTTTCGTAAAGATGCAGATTTTCGAGTGTATCGATGATCATATTGTCACCTCCCCTTTTCCGAGATGCTCACTGCCGCGACGCGCCCGCCAGCAGTGCTAATTCATAATGCATTATCTGCCTTGAATTGTAGATAAATGGGGAGAAAGTGTCAAGTTTATAGTGAAAAGAAATTTCTTTTCAGCGATGTGAATAAATTCATTTTCAGGTTTTTGTTGAAAATATTTTTCACGTTTTTTATCTTCTGTTTCATTATACCCTGTTTTCAGATGTTTTTCACTCTTCTTTTGTACATTTTTGCTTTTATTTTAATACCCGTTAGCCTCCCTCCAATTTCTCCTGCTCTCTTTTCGCTGTTTTTCCCGCTGCGAACTGCCTGAACTGTAACCGCTCCTCCACTACCGCTTAAACTCATTGCACATTCATCCAATCGGTGCTAGAATACAAAGGATTATGCGGATTTGCAAAAGATCCGACCATATGAAAAGCTAATAAGGGAGGAACCTATGAAGACATTTTGGATCGTAACACTGATTATCCTGATTGTTTTAGTGGTTGCGCTGGTTGTCCTGTACTTTGTTGGAAAACGCCTGCAGAAGAAGCAGGATGCACAGGCCGAGCAGATGGAGGCCATGAAACAGACCGTTTCCATGCTGATCATTGATAAGAAAACACTGCCGCTCAAGCAGTCCGGTCTGCCTCAGATGGTGATCGACCAGGCTCCGAAGCTGATGCGCCGCTCCAAGGTACCGGTAGTTAAGGCCAAGGTTGGTCCCCGTATCATGACCTTCATCGCAGACAACAAGGTCTTCGATCTGATCCCGGTGAAGAAGGAAGTGAAGGCTGTGATCAGCGGCATCTACATCATGGATGTCAAGGGTATCCGCTCTCAGCTGGAGACTCCGCAGAAAAAGAAAGGCTTCTTTGGCCGCATCAAGGCTAAGGTAACCGGCAAATAAGATGTAAAAACAGTCAAGCCGCATCGAAAGATGCGGCTTGTTTGATTCACTGTGAAATTCTGTTTGGACTTCAGCTGCAAAGCGGCTGGCGCTGCCTGACACTTTATCTCATGGTTCCCATTCGAGCAGCATCCGGCAGAAATCCTCCCGTGCCTCTCCGCTGCCGGTAAAGGTGACCTGCCCCTCATGGGACGGATCCATTCGCAGCAGCTCCCGCTTTTTCAGACGCCGAAGCAGCTGACGGGCCGTTCCCTCGCTGCCATCCAGGATCCTGGTCTCCGATGAAAAGATCTTTTCCAGCTCATGCCTTACAAAGGGGTAATGGGTACAGCCCAGCACCACCGCATCTACACCGCTCCGGGGCAACTCTCCCAAAAGATCCCGTAAAAAGCGGTTCAGCTCATCTCCCTCCAGGATCCCCCGCTCCACATATTCCATCAGACCGGGACAGGGCAGGGACAGGATCTTCGCTTTTCCCTCGTACTGCCGGGTCAGCGCCTTCCACTTTTCGCCGGCTACGGTTCCGGGAGTGGCCATCACAAGCACTGTCGGTTTTCCGCCGCCGTTACGTCCTCCGCTGACCGCCGGCTTTAAAGCCGGCTCAATGCCGACCACCGGTATCTGCCGGTCATACTTTTCCCGCAGCACTTCAATGGCCGCCGAGGTAGCCGTATTGCAGGCCACCACCAGTGCCTTGATTCCGGTCTGCATCATTTCCTCCACACAGGCCAGCGTCCGTTCACAGACCTGCTGGCGGGTCTTGGTTCCGTAGGGGGCATAGGCCGCGTCGCCGTAAAACAGGAAATCCTCCCCGGGCATCAGCCGCACCATTTCCCGCAGCACGCTGATTCCGCCGACGCCGGAATCCAACACGCCGATGGGCAGATCTCTTCGCTCAGGCAGCCCGCCTTCCTTCGGACTCTCAGTCTGCCCGCAGCCGCCCGGCGTCTGTGAAACGGAAGACGCCGCAGCCATGGCTTTTCGCTCACTCATGGACGCTCACCTTCTCCCTGACCGTCAGATCGATGGCACAGTCCACCACCTGCCCCTGCCCGGCATCCAGTGAATAATGGATCATCAGCAGGATCTGTTCCTTCTCCTCCCGGATCTCCAGCTTTGTGGTGACCAGACTCAGCTCCAGAACGCCCATCCCCATGTCATAATGGCATTCGCTCCGTTTTCCCACCTCAAAGATCATACGGGAACGAATCGGACCGGTGCGCACCACCTGAGCGCTGTCCTTCGTCTTCGGATAGGTGATCAGGGTATGCACCGGCTCGACGCCGGATTCCTCCGCCGGTTCATCGAACCGCAGGTAGACCTGCTCATCCTTTCGCATCAGATGCCCCGGGATCACCATCTCCACCCGATCATCCCCCTGATCGGCCGCAGCGTAATTCCCGTTCAATGTAATCAGTACTTTTTTTCTGTCTTCTTTCCTCATTATACGCAAAACTCCATGCGCGGTCTCCACAGCCATCTTTACCACAGCCCTTATGTCAGATTCCGCGATTTCACGATTACTCCATCCTGGCAGCGTTTGAAGCGGGGCCGGCTCGGTTACGACAAAACGATCCGGGATCCCGTAACTTCCCGCCTTACAGCAGGATGACCTCCCGGCCGTCCAGCGCAAACTCCATCTCCGTCTCTTCGGTCCAGATGGCCCGGCCTGCCGTCGCTTCCGTGATCTTTTTCTTCATCAGTCCTTCGGTCTCCTCATCCACCGCCAGATCCGTTTCCACACAGTCCGTGTAGCGGGTATCCAGCACCGGCACCTGATCCTGGGCCAGAATATACTGGATCTTGCCGGAGTCGCTGTAGTCACTGCGCACCGTCAGGATCTTGCCTTTGCACTTTTCCAGAATACGGGCGGCTCCCAGACCGGCCGCGGTGGCGGCGCTGTAAGCCCGGACCAGTCCGCCGGCTCCCAACAGGGTCCCTCCGAAATAACGGGTCACCACCACGCAGACATCGTGGACGTCCTGCTTCAGGATGACCTCCAGCATCGGACGTCCCGCCGTTCCCTGGGGTTCTCCGTCATCACTGCAGCGCTGCAGCTGCTGGCGGTCCCCCACACAGTAGGCCCAGCAGTTATGGGTGGCGTCCCAGTACTTCTTTTTCAGGCCGGCGATCATCTCCAACGCCTCCTCCTCGGAGTGCACCGGACGAACCGTGGTGATAAACTTTGACTTCTTTTCCTCGATCTGGGCGGTTCCTTCCTCCCAGACAAAACGCAGTCCATTTTTCATCTCTGTATCTTTCCCTTAAGAATTTCTTCTTCAGAAATTGTATCGTTTTTCTTAGAACTTTTTCTTCCGATGTCCTACAATGATACCACAGAATTTTCTAAAATGTTATACGTATGTTACAGCCTGAAATCACAAGGAGTTTTTTATGTCAAACCGTTATCCATCTGCCCGGCGTTCACGAACCCGGCGCCGTCGCCGGAGTCTTCCGGGAAAGATCTTTTTTGCCCTGCGTATGTTCATCCTGGTCCTCGTTCTGGCCGGGCTGCTCTTTGGCGGCGCCTTTCTCTGGTGGGCCTCCAATGTCATCAAGGCCTCCCCTTCGCTGGATCCGCTGACCACCGCCTCCCTGGAGTCGGCCAGCTATATCTGCAGTCAGGACGGCACCAAGGAGCAAAAGCTGACGCTGGCGGAGAATAACCGGGATCTGGTCAGTCTGGTCAATATCCCCCACCACCTGCAGCACGCCTTCGTGGCCATTGAGGACAAGCGCTTCTACACCCATTCGGGTGTGGATCTGCCGGGCATTGCCCGGGCCTTTGTGCTGGGTCTTAAAAACGGCGGTCATTTTTCCGAAGGCGCCAGCACCATCACCCAGCAGCTCCTGAAAAACTCGGTCTTCACCGACTGGATGAGCGAAAGCACCTTCGAGGACCGCTTAAAGCGCAAGGTCCAGGAACAGTTCCTGGCTCTGCAGCTGGAAAAGGTCATGAGCAAGGACCAGATTCTGGAAAACTACCTGAACGTGATCAATCTGGGGGCCGGCTGCTATGGCGTGCAGGCTGCCTCCTACCGGTACTTCGGCAAGGATGTGACGGATCTGACCCTGTCCGAGTCCGCGGTCATCGCCGGCATCACCCAGAATCCCACCGCCTATAACCCCATCAAATATCCCGAGGCCAATGCCCGTCGCCGCAAAACGGTCCTGGACAATATGCTGGACCAGGGCTATATCTCCTCTTCCTCCTATCAGGAAGCACTGGCGGATGATGTGTACAGCCGGATCGCCTGGCACGATGAGACCACCTCCCACGAGACCTCCATCTACACCTACTACCAGGATGCCCTGATCGACCAGATCATCAATGATCTGATCAGCCAGAAGGATATGACCTACAAGCAGGCCTACAAGCTGCTCTATTCCGGCGGTCTGCGGATCTACTCCGCCCAGGACAGCACCCTGCAGGCCATCTGTGATGAGGAGTTTGAAAATCCGGACAATTTCCCGGCCGGAACCCGGGTGGGGATCGATTATGCCCTGAGCCTGCGCCATGAGAACGGCGAGGTGACGGATTACAGCAACACGGATCTGCGTGCCTTCGTGCGGCAGAGCGATCCCTCCTTTGATCTGATGTATGATTCGGCGGAGCAGGCCCGGGCCAGTGCCGCCGCCTTCAAAGCCTCCGTTCAGAAGGAAACGGATGTATTTTTAGGCGAGCGCATCAGCCTTTCGCCCCAGCCACAGGCCAGCGTGGTCCTCATCGACCAGGCCACGGGCTATGTGCGGGCTCTGGTAGGCGGCCGCGGTCACAAGGATGCCTCCCTGACCTTAAACCGTGCCACCTATACCACCCGTCAGCCGGGCTCCACCTTCAAGATCCTGACCACCTATGCACCGGCACTGGATGCCTGCGGCGATACCCTGGCCACCCTGTATGACAACGAACCCACCACCTATACCAACGGGATCGCCGTCAGCAACTGGGACCTGAACAACTACTCCGGTCCCACCACCATCCGGGAAGCCATCGTGCGCTCCGTCAATGTGGTGGCGGTGCGCTGTCTGAACAAGGTAACGCCGAAGCTGGGCTATGAATATGCCCGGGCGCTGGGCATCACCACTCTGGTGGATTCCTACGATAACGGCACCGAGATCCTCAGCGACATCGTGGAGCCGCTGGCCCTGGGCGGCATCACCCGGGGTGTGACCACCCTGGATCTGTGCAGTGCCTACTCGGCCATCGCCAATCTCGGCATGCGCATGCAGCCGAAGCTCTACACCCAGGTGCTGGACAGCTATGGCAATGTTATTCTGGATAACACCGCTCCCGTCGGTACCCAGGTGCTTCAGCCTTCCACCGCTTATCTGCTCACGGATGCCATGAAGGACGTCATCGCATCACCGGAGGGCACAGCCAACACCACCATCGATCTGGGCGAGATGCCCGTATCCGGCAAAAGCGGTACCACCTCGGATTACCGGGACATCTGGTTTGCCGGCTACACCCCCTACTACACCTGCTGCGTGTGGGGCGGCTACGACAACAACGACAAGCTGCCGGATGACCAGCTCGGTCACACCTACAGCAAGGTGCTGTGGAACCGCATCATGAACCGGATCCACGAGGATCTGCCGGTCACCAGCTTTACCCGTCCTGCGGATGTGGTGGAGATGGCCATCTGCCCCCAGTCCGGCAAGGCTGCCGATCCGGGCTGCTCCCGGGCTTACATCGAATGCTTCCGGGCCGGCACCCAGCCGACCTACTACTGCTCCGTGCACGGAAGCGGAGGTCCGGTACCCCCGGCGCTCCTTGGCAATATGGGACAGGGCTCCGGCTCTGGCCAGGATGCCGTCGATCTGGGCGGAAACGAGGATGCCATCGTGATCCTGAGCTCCGACCAGACCGTGCTGGGAGGCAGCTTCTCGACCCAGGCCGGCAGCAGCGTATCCCAGCAGAGCGTTCAGCCGGAGGATGGTTCGATCCAGATCTTCACCTCGGACGAGTATATCTACGATCCCTACACCCAGACCGTGCCGGAGGGAACCGTCGCGGAGCCACCGGCCTATTCGGAAACCTGGAATGATCCGGGATACACACCGAATGAGGCACCGGGCGCCGGCTCCGCTCCCGCCGTGATCCAGGGGGCCGATACGCCCCCGGACTACGGCGCCTCTCAGGGATCCGGCGATACCTACCAGGATCTGACACCGGAGCAGATCATCATCTTTGACAGTATACCGGCGGCACAGTAAGCGCTGCGGCGGCAGCCCGATCTCATACAGTGTCTGTCAGAAAACGATAGGTTTCAAAAAAAGCAAGGGCAAAATCCCGTCACCCGGAGTGACCTGCAGGGATTTTGCCCTTGTTGCATTTTTCGCAATGTTTCGCACTTTTTCTTATACATTTTTATAATACACCGCCATCCAAAACCGCCCTTCGCTCTTGCGACTTTTACTTTTTCATGCTAAAATGCAAAAGATTTTTATGCAACATGCACTACAAACAGTGGTGCGCAGGATTTGGAGGTTTTTTTATGGCTTGGTTTGACGAGGCAGTGTTTTATCACATTTATCCGCTCGGTATGCTTGGCGCACCGAAGCAGAATGATTACGGCGAGCCGGTTCACCGACTGCGTGAGCTGCTTCCCTGGATCTCACATATTAAGAGCATTGGCTGTAATGCCATTTATATAGGACCATTGTTTGAATCCGTTGGACACGGTTACGAAACCACGGACTACCGCAAGCTGGATTCCCGCCTGGGCGATAATCAGGATCTGAAGGATTTTGTCAGCGAGTGTCATGCCCAGGGACTGCGCGTGATCTTCGACGGTGTCTTTAATCACACCGGCCGCGACTTCTTTGCATTTAAGGATCTGCAGGCCAACCGCGAAGGATCCTTCGGTAAGGACTGGTACTGCAATGTGAATTTCTGGGGCAACAACAGCTACAACGACGGCTTCTCCTACGAAAACTGGGGCGGCTACGATCTGCTGGTCAAGCTCAATCAGCGTAACCCCGCCGTGCGCGATTACATCGCCGATGTGATCCGCTTCTGGGTCAGTGAATTTGACGTGGACGGCATCCGCCTGGATGCAGCCGATGTGCTGGATTTTGATTTCATGAAAATGCTGCGTCAGGTCGCTGACAGTGTGAAGCCCGACTTCTGGCTCATGGGTGAGGTCATCCATGGGGAATACAGCCGCTGGGCCAACGAGAGCACCCTTCACTCGGTGACCAACTATCACCTGCACAAGGCTCTCTACTCCGGCCACAATGACCACAACTATTTCGAGATCGCCCACACGGTTCGCCGCTTAAACGATATGGGACAAAGCGGCTCCGGTCTGAAGCTGTACAACTTTGTGGATAACCACGATGTGGAACGTATCCACACCAAGCTGGCCAATAAGGCCGACTTTTTCCCGGTCCACGTGCTGCTGTACACCCTGCCGGGCATTCCGTCCCTGTATTACGGCTCGGAATTCGGCATCGATGGTCACAAGCATCGGGGCGGCAGCGACGACGATATCCGTCCGCACCTGAAGCTGGAGGATTTTGCCGATGCACTGCAGACCAATCCCTGCACCGGCATCGTCAGCCGTCTTGGAAAGATTCGTCAGGCTGTTCCGGCCCTGTCCTACGGTGACTACCGTGAACTGGCTCTGACCAATCGCCAGTACACCTTTGCCCGCAGTCTGGACGGAAACACCGTCCTCGTCTCCGTCAACAACGACGACCAGGATGCCCGGATCTCGGTAGGCAACCTGCCGGACGGCACCTATATCGGTGCCATCAGCGGTGAGACCCTGCAGGTGCAGGGCGGCGGTGCCTCCTTCTGTGTAAAGGCCCACGCCGGCGAGATCTTCATTCCGGCTGCCCTCTGCGAAGGCCGTACCGGACTCGACCTGGAGGAGATGGCTAAAGAAGCTGCCGAGAAGGCCGCTGCTGAGAAGGCTGCCGCTGAAAAGGCTGCTGCGGAAAAGGCTGAGGAAAAGGTTGATACTGAGAAGGCTGAGGCTGAAAAGGTTGCCGAGGATATCCAGGCAGAATCTGTGGCGGTCGAGGCCAAACCCGCACCGACTCCCGATCCGGCAGTCCAGGCTGCCCGAACCGACTACGAAAATATGTCTATCGAAGAGCTGCAGGCTGCGATCCTGGGTAAGATGGCCAAAAACGGCCCGGTAACGGATCAGATGCGCCGGACAGTGGATGAAAACATCTACCGCGACTCTCTGCTGAACTGGGTACGCAGCTTCCGCTAGAATGTTGGGCTGGAATGTCGGCCTGAAGTAACAAGTGACTTTTAACACATAAATCGCTATAATTAACGAATGGTTACCGTTTAAAGCATCGCTGCTCCAGACGGTAACCATTCTATTATGAATACGAGCCATAAAACCCACTGCGACAAGTTCGCTCTGGGTCAATCACCCGAAAATCCGGAGTCTGTTAAAAGAAAGGAATATGTTAAGGAAATGAATAAACCAATTCTTTCAAATCAGCAGCACCGTTTTATCGCCTTTGATCTGGACGGCACACTGCTGAACAGCAAAAAGGAAGTGCTCCCCGCCAGCCTGGCTGCGCTGCGTCAGCTTCAGGAGGACGGCGTCAAGGTCATTCTGGCTTCCGGGCGTCATCCCATGGGCATTGCACCGGTGGCGGAGGTACTGGACCTTAGATCCTTCGGCGGATATATGCTCTGCTTCAACGGAGGCAAGGTGGTCCGCTGCAGTGACCATAAAACCGTGGTGACCTACCCGCTTCCCCGGGATCTGGCTGTTCGTGCTGCCCGCATCGCCAAGGAATTTGGTCTGTGTCCGGTCACCTATTCCGAAACCGCTCTGATCACCGAGGAGCCGGATAACCCCTATGCGCTGTCGGAAGCCAACATGAACCATCTGGCCGTAGAGAAGGTGGACAACATCGAAGACTATATCCAGTCAGACGTCAACAAGCTGCTGGTGGTCGGCCCCTCGGAAATGATCTCCGCCAAATGGAAGCTCTATCAGGAGGCCGTGGGCAGCGAGTATGAGATCTCCTGCTCCTCCCCCTACTTCATCGAGGTCATGCCCGGCGGCATGGATAAGGCCGAAAGCCTCCGCCGTCTGCTCGCCACCGAGGGCTTCTCGCCTGAAAACCTGGTGGCCTTTGGTGACGGTGGCAATGACCGCTCCATGATCATGCTGGCCAACATCGGTCTGGCCATGGAGAATGCCATTCCGGATGTAAAGGCCATCGCTGACCGGGTCATTGGCAACTGTGAGACCGATGCCATTGCCCGGGCCATCCAGGAGATCTGGTATTCTTAAAATCATGTGAGATTTTTGTGTGGTGGATACGGTACATCCGAGGCGACAATTATAATCCACTCAGGTGATCTGCAGATTCCGGATCTCATCCAGCTGCTCCCGGACAGCCGCTTCCCGATCCTCGAACAGAAGCGACTTGTTGTACATAAAGTACCGGTCGCAGGGATTGGTCCGCAGGAATTCTGCCGACTGGGGGCTGGCTGCCAGCTCGGTGATAAATACGATCATCTCCTGGCTCTCGCCGAAGATCTCCTCCATGAAATCAAAGGCATACTCCAGCTGCCGGGAAGCCATTTCCACCGTAGCCTCCCGCTTCTCGTTATAGGCCCCAAAGCTTTCACGGATCAGATCGAATCCGTCCCGCTCCGGCTCATCCACCGCAGCCCGGGCCAGCTGCTGCAGATAGCTCTCCAGCTCCTGCAGTACCGGCTTATACTCCGCCTTCAGCTGACGCTCATTCTGGCCGGAGGCGATCTTCAAGGTCAGCTCCTGCTGCTTCTCCTCCAGAATATCTCCTAAGATCTGCTTCCAGTCCGGTGTGTCGAACAGGGCGCCCCGGGCTTTGGCCATCTTCAGGACCTCATACAGCCGGTCGGTATTGGCCTCCAGCCGATAGACCAGCCGGAAATTCTCCGCCAGCCTGGTCAGCAGCAGGCTGACCACCTCCAGACGTTCATCGAAGGGCGCAAATTTGAGCTTGTTCTTCGTACCCGGACGGATCGTGCCGGAAAGGATCTCATCGATCTGATAATCGCTGCGGTATTTCCGATACAGCTCCAGATAGTTGGCAAAATCCTTGGCAGCCCTTGGATGCTGCAGATACTGCCCGATCAGCTCCCGGTCGGAGGGCATATTCAGCCGCTCGCAGGCAAAGAGCATCTCGGAAAGGTCATGCCAGCCACGGGGTGTGACGAACTGCTTGCCGTCCACGCTGGTCTCCATCCGGTAGAAGTTTTCCTTATGGATATCCAGATAGGCCAGAATCGCTCCGTGCAGGCCATTCTCATAGGCGTATTCCTTCCAGGTCTCATAGTCCGGCTCCACCGGGATCACCTTCACCCGGTCCAGGGTCACCACATCGAACTCCCGCACGGACTTGTTGTATTCCGGCGGATTTCCGGCCGCCACGATGATCCACCCCTCCGGCACCTTCTGATTGCCGAAGCTCTTACCCTGCAGGAACTGCAGCATGGTGGGCGCCAGAGTTTCCGAGGCACAGTTGATCTCATCGATGAACAGGATGCCCTCTTTCTTGCCAGACTCCTCCATGCGGTCATACACCGCCGCGATGATCTCGCTCATGGTGTACTCGGTGATGGATCGGTTTTCCCCGCCATAGACCCTTTCACGGATGAAGGGCAGACCGATGGCACTCTGTCTGGTGTGATGGGTGATGGTATAGCTGACCAGCGCCAGATCGCACTCACCGGCCACCTGCTCCATGATCTGCGTCTTTCCGATACCCGGCGCACCCATCAGCAGAATGGGACGCTGACGCACCGGAGGGATCCGATAATCTCCGTTCTCATCCTTTTCCAGGTACGCTGCCACAGCGTTTTTGATCTCCTGTTTTGCACGTTTGATATTCATAGTTCGTCGTAACCTCGTCTTGATTTCCTTCTATAACATCCTGCTCTGCTGTTCTTCGCTCAGAGCTTTGGTCTGTTTTCTGCCGCTCCGCAGCCATTCCGACTTCTTTCTGTCTCGCACCGTATCAGCTCAGCCTGTTTCTCACATGCTCTGAACAACTCTTCCGTTACAGTTCACGCATGAACTGCAACACTCTTTCCAGGTCTCGCTCATTCAAGGAATACATAGTCCGTACGCAGCGCCTGGTCCTCTTCCTCCAGGTCTTCCCGCAGCAGGATCAGCTTCATGGCCCAGGGCGGCACCTGGGCATCGGAATAATCCTCTTCCATGAAGACAAAGGCGGTATCCCAGGGCGGCATTCGTTTTGGATAGATGCCAAATCCGTCCGTAAAGTAGATCATGCCCTTCAATCCGGACAGCTCTCCCCGCTCCTGCAGTGCATACACATGCTCAAAGGCCGGCCGGAAATCCGTTCCGCCACCACCCTTTAAGGTGAAATGCTGCATGTATTCTTCCATCTGCTCTTTGTTTTCGATCTTCACATCCTCCCGCACCTGCTCGTCGCACTGCAGGATATGGATATTGACCTTGCTCAGGTAGGTCTCGGATTCGCTGAGCACCGCATAGGTCTGATCCAGGAACGTGCGCACCAGCTCGCCGCTGGTGGACATGGACACGTCGATGACGATGACAAATTCCCGGATCTTCTTAACCTCCCGCTGTTCCTGGGGCTCGATCAGCGGCATATTGCCGTACAGTGACAGGCCGTAGGTGTAGAACACGTAATCAAAGGAATCCGGATCCACAGACATCTCCTCGTGAAGCACCGCAAACTTTCGCAGAAAGCCCCGATAGTCCGTCCTGGGCCGGTTGCCCGCCTGGATCTCCTCCAGAATCGAACCGTCTCCCTCCGCCTGTTCTCTGGCGAAGGTCTCCATTTCGGTCTGGGTCTTTTCACTGAGATCATCCCACTTGTTCTGCAGCATCTGCATCGCCGGCGGTCTGGGCTGATCCGGATCCGGCCACTGAGGCCAGAGGGAGTGATCATCGATACTAAACTCCTCCTTCAGCCTTGTCAGGGTGTACGGCGGCAGCTTCATGCCCGCCAGCTCCCGGTAGATGATCTCCGCACTCAATACCCGTCGTTTTCCCTTCAGCTTCTGATACCACTCCCGGCGAAGGACGCTGACGCCCATCCAGACGGACCGGACCCGGAGCGTGTCGATGATGGACTCGCAGTGAATGTCACAGGCCAGGTTCCAGAGCAGCTCGTCCCCGTGGGGTCGCTTGAACAGATGCCGCAGCAGGCAGTGCATGGTGACGTGCAGGTAGACCCGGTTGACCAGGCGACGATCCCGCTCGTACAGATCCGCCAGGATCTTGGGATGGGCGCACAGATACTGTCCGTCCGTTCCGATTCCCGGCAGCTCCGTGGTGATCTGCAGCCGCAGCGCCGACAGAGCCAGATCCAGATATCGCATATTCAGATAAAGTGCATTGCGCGCATCTCCCAGGATCCGCTGTCCGGTCTGAACATACAGCTCCGTGATGCGCTCTGCGTTTGTTGCCATGTTGTTTCCTCTTAATTTGCATAGTCATATGGAACGGCAAAAGCCTGTAACCGGCAATAATCCATTCCAAATTGCCTTCGGTAGCGGAATCTTGCCGCACCCGCGGCAACCACATCGCGGAATCGAACCACCTGAACCATCAGGCTTTGGCTACAGGTCATAACTCTTCTTCTTCACCGGGAAGCGCCTTCTCTGGTAGTCCATCAGCAGGCTCACGGCCTCCCGTTCCTTCCGCTCCAGCGCCGTCTGCAGAAAGCTTTCCAGCACCGGCTGGGTAAAGTAATCCTCTTCCTGCATCAGCAGCTTCAGAGGTGCCAGATCCGTTCCCCGGAAGATCCACCGGGCGGTTTCCGCCGGATCCCGCTTCAGGTATTCCAGATAATCCTGCTTCGCCTTTTCACCGAGCTTTTCCGGATACATCAGCCGTGCAAAGCAAAGAGCGCGCACCGTTTCCGGAAGCTCCTGGACGGAGGTCTCATAGAAAAGCTGATCGTAGTGATTCCAGTCGATCTGCCGCTGCACAAAGCACTGCCGGTATTTATAACCCATGCCCTCAAAGTGAAGATCGATGATCCGGGCCGGTGTGTTCTCGATTCCTTCCTCCACGTACCCCGGAAAGACCATCTTGCCATAAATGCTTCCGTCCGGACGGACCAGACAGATGTCCAGCTCGTCGGTAATCTCCAGCAGCAGCTCCCGCAGTGCACCGGGCACTTCGTCCATGGTATAGGCCGGCACTGCTTCGGTCTCACAAGGCTTCCGGTCTTCCTGACCGGCTTTTTGCCGGAAGCGCAGCTCCCGGAGATTGTTCACCGCCACAAAAATACCGCCGGAGAGAGAATGGATGTCCCAGGGCAGCTCCAGGCTGTGCAGGTCCCGGCAGCCATAGAATGCATACTCGCCGATGGCTTCCAGCCCATCCGGCAGGATGATCTCCTCCGCCTGCGTACTCAGCACCCTCTCCGGCTTACAGTCCCCGCTCAGGATATGCTCTTCCTTACGCAGCTTCCAGGAGGTCTCCGCCGCGAAACAGTGATCCGCCAGCCCCGTCACCGGCAGACCATCCACCTGGTCCGGGATCCTCACCAGCGTTCCGTCCCCGTACAGACGGCAGATCAGTGCCTGCTCTCCTCTTCGAATATAGTCAACACCTGTAACCAAGCCTTCTTCTCCTTTTCTTCAACCGCTGCCTTCCTGCGCTTTGCGGAACTACCTTCCCGCCGATTTTCAGAATTACTCCCCTGCGTCCCTGCTGTCATTCTCGGCGTTCTGTTTTTCTGTCCAATTCGATCCTGAGCCGTTTCCCGCACTCACACCGCCACGACCTCGCACACCGTCAGCACACCGTTTTCCACATGGAAGCGGATATCGAAGCCGGCAAAGGCCGTGCCGTAGCGCCGGGTCGGATCATCCTGGTAGGCCGGCCGGGGATCCTGGGCCAGAATGCCGATGGCCGCCTCCCGTTTATCCTCCGGCAGAATCTGCAGAAGCTCCTCCGGGAACACCACCTCCAGGGCCTTGTCCTTGACCAGATCCGCGAAACCGCTGACGGCGTCCGGAATACAGTCCGCGTAGGCCACATAGGGCTTGATGTCATAGATGGGCGTTCCATCCAGCAGGTCCGCTCCCCGCACCGTCAGCACCGGTCCCAGCTGTTCATCGATCCGCACCGACTCCAGCCGGACACAGGAGAGCCCCAGCGGATTGGGACGGAAGGGCGAGCGCGTAGCAAAAACCCCTTTATGCACCTTGCCACCCAGCCGGGGCGGCAGTACCGTGGGGGACCATTTGGCCCGGACATTTTTCGAAAACTCCCAGATCAGCCACAGATGGGAGTATTCCTCCAGCCCCATGATGCAATGCGGATTGCGAAACTCCTCTTCAAATACGATCTCCGCCTTCAAAGAGGGGACCACCCCGCTCTGACGGGGAATGCCGAATTTTTCCTTGAAATCGCTGCGGATCCGCGCAATCACCTTCAGTGTAATCTCTTCATTTCCTGCCATATTTATCCTCAGTTCTCAAGAGGCCGGCAAGCCGGCCTCATATACTTCTGTTCCAAGATTCTACTCAATCCTGATCCTTCCAGGCACGGACCAGCTCTTCGATGGCCAGTGCACAGCCGTCATGATTATTGTCCGCTGTGATTCGGTCGGCCACTGCTCTCACGTTCTCGTTGCAGTTGCCCATGCCGATGGCCAGTCCGGCGGCCCGCAGGCCCGCCAGGTCGTTGTCTGCATCGCCGATCATCACCGTTTCCTCTACCGGAATCTGCAGATGCTCTGCCAGCCGGCGGATGCCTTCGCCCTTATTCACACCCTTGGCGGTGATCTCCAGCGAAGCGATCTCCGAATTGACCAGCTCCGCCTTCTCCGTAAAGCCCGGCAGCTTCGCCCTGGTCCGCTCCCGCTCCTCGGTGCAGGTATGATACAGATTGAATTTCTCTGTGCGCATCCCCTTCTCCAGGATCTCGTCAAACAGATCCTCCACCTGGCCGCTCAGATCAGGCAGCGTGGCCGCATAGGGTCCCATCAGATGCTCGGTGAGCTTCCAGACATGATCATGTCCGAAATAGCTGCGTCCCTCCGAAAAGGCATGGAAAATAATATCCCGGCCCGCAGCCGCCTCCTTAAGCTCCCGGATGATCTCCGGGTCGATGGCCTGCAGGCTGATGACCTGGTCTTTCTTCAGATCCAGCACCAGCGCACCGCTGGCCCCGATCAGATAGCTCATATCCGGAAAACGCTTCAGGAAGGGCTCCATCTCCGCCAGTGAGCGTCCGCTGTTAAATACCACCTCAATGCCGCAGCTCAGCGCATCGTGGATCGACTGCTCCACCCGCTCCGTCATCACCTTCTCGTCATTGAGCACGGTTCCGTCCATGTCCAGTGCGATCAGCCGGTATTTCTTCGGCATCTGGGCTTCTTCCACATACAGCTGCCCGTTCTCCCGGGCCGCATCCAGCAGAACACGCTTTACCTTTGCAAAATAATCGCCGCCCTGCTCCGTATGCTCCAGCACGATCCGGGTCTCCTCCCGCTCGCAGAGCACATCGTAGAGTGCATCCAGATTTTTCCCATAGTAGGACGGCAGCTCCAGCTTCTCCATCAGATAGCTGTGGGCCTCCGCCGCCGTCTTCATATTTTCCGCATCCAGCCTGATCGTTTCCATCATTTCCTCCCGCTTGAGTTTATCCTGCTCATGGCTGTCTAAACAGCCTTCCTGTCTCCTTTATGCAGCGTCAAATCGCATCTAACACGCTTCCCGGCCTTCACCGTCTTCCTGCCACCGCAGCGTCACAGGCCAAAGTCCTCCGGCCACAGCTGCTCAAATGTTTCGTAGTGATCCTCCGTGTAGAAGACAAGTCCATCGTTTGAGAAAACAATACGCTTGCTTCCCCGGTAGCTTCCGTCCGTGTCGATATCACACTCGGTGTAGCGGCGTCCCTTCTTCTCCGGCAATGTGCCTTCATAGTTTCCAAAGCGGTCTCCGCCGATGCTCTTTCCCGGTGCCACCTTCCAGAGATTACCCTCTGAGCTGACCCAGCCCAGCTCCTTCGCCTCATTTTTGGTGATGAAATTCGAGGGCAGACAGTCAAACATAAAGATGTACGCAGCCACCTCATCCTTTGAAGTGTACTCCCCGTCCTCATCGATCTCGAGCGCATTTCCTGTCAGATCAGAGGATGACGAGCCCGGAGACGGGTGATCTTCTTCATAATGGCCAGCCTTGCTGTCATGCTCCGAATGTCCCGCATCGCTGTCATGTGCCCGGTCATCCGTGCTGTGGTCCGGCAGATATCCGTATGGATCGCCGGATTGCGGATCTGCTTTACTATCTGATTTATTATCTGATTTATTGTTCGCCTTTTTATCAGTTTTCTTCTTTTTAGATTTAGACTTCTTATTGCTCTTTTTCTTTGTCAGCTCCGCCTGATGTGTGCCTCCAAAGGTATAGGTCAGCTGAGCTGTTCCCGAAGCCCAGGCCGGCACGGCCCCTTCCAGCACAAGTCCGCTCATCAGCGTCAGACACAAAAGCACCAGCTTCACAAGACGCCCTGTGCGTCGGCTCATTCGTTCCAGTAATCCGTTCATGTCCCATCCTCCTTTTATGTCTGCTTCGGCGAAAGTCATGTCATCAGTATCCTTCAAGCCTTCCGCCGCATTCTGTTTATCATATCATTTTTTCGGCTGCACATGCTATAATGTTTTCAAATTGATTACAACCCACTATTTCTCAGAAAGGACGATTCATGCGATATCCCGCTTTTCTGGCCGATCACGGCCGCATCGGTTTTGCTGCCCCCTCCTTCGGGTGCAGCTTCGATCCCTACAAAGCCGCTTTTGAAAATGCACTGCGCCGATTTGAGCAGATGGGCTTTACCTGTCAGCTCGGTCCCAATGTCTGGTCCGAGGAAGGCATCGGAATCAGCTCCACACCGCCCCGGTGTGCCGCCGAGTTTATGGATGCCTGGCTGTCCGACACCAGCGACGCTCTGATCTCCGTGGGCGGCGGCGAGCTCATGTGTGAGATCCTGCCCTGTCTGGATTTTGATAAGCTCGCTCAGTCCGCCCCCAAATGGTTCATGGGCTACTCCGACAACACCAACATCGGTTTTCTGCTGGCGACGCTGACGGACACCGCCTCTATCTACGGCCCCTGCGCCTCCACCTTCGGCATGG
Organism: Lachnospiraceae bacterium; assembly: GCA_030526245.1. Lineage (GTDB taxonomy): Bacteria > Bacillota > Clostridia > Lachnospirales > Lachnospiraceae > Merdiplasma. The sequence goes on along the minus strand of JAUNDD010000003.1, from coordinate 7,116 downwards.
AGCCCTGGCATCCCTCCATCGAGGATGCCTTTGCCCTGCTTCGGGGCGAGAAGCTGACCTTTACCGGTTATCCGGCCTATGAGCTCGAATCCAACAAGAGCGCCGAGACACCGCTGGCCACCATCAACGCCACCCAGCCCCGTCAGCTTCACAGCTTTCTGCCCGGTGGCGGCCAGGTCCTGTCCGCCGGTATGCCCACCATGAAGGAGACCAGGGAAACCATCGAATTCTCCGGCCGTCTCATCGGCGGCTGCCTGGACTGCCTGGGTCAGCTCGTCGGAACCACCTTTGACCAGGTAGCCGCCTTTGCGGACCGCTACAGGGAGGATGGCCTGATCTGGTTTCTGGAGGCCTGCGACCTGAATGTCTACTCCATCCGCCGGGCCATCTGGCAGCTGAAAAATGCCGGCTGGTTCAAATACACCAAAGGCTTCCTGATCGGACGTCCCCTCTCCGGTATGGAGGAAATGTTCGGCCTGGACCGTTTCCATGCCGTTACGGATCTGCTGGATGAGCTGGGCGTGCCGGTGATCATGGACCTGGATATCGGTCATATCGCGCCGATGATGCCGCTGATCAATGGAAGCCTGGCCCATGTCCATTGCCAGGATCAGGACTTCTCGATCCGCATGGAGCTTCGTTGACCGGCGCAGGCAACTCATCGCTGCTTTAACAGAAAAGATTTTTTCGAAACGGCCCGGGCTTCGCTTCTGACATCCCGAAACGATGCATCTGCTACGCAGTCAGACTGCAGCAAGGAGAATATTCATGATCAAAAACTACAAACTGACCATCGCCTACGACGGCACCCGTTTTTACGGCTGGGAGCATCAGCCGGATCAGGAATGGACGATCCAGGGCAAGCTGGAAAACGTCCTGACCGAGATGACCGGCTCCCCGGTGGAGGTGCTTGGCGCCGGCCGCACCGATGCCGGTGTCCATGCCCGGGGCATGACCGCCTGCGCCCGGATGGATACGCCTATGACCGATGAGCAAATCCGCGACTACATGAACCGGTATCTGCCGGATGACATCTGCGTCAAGGATGTACGCACCTGCGCCGACCGCTTCCATGCCCGCTACAATGTCCGCGGAAAGACCTACCGCTACACCTGCTATGTCGGCGCCTTAAAGCCGCTCTTTGACCGAAAGTACGTCTGGACCCTGAATGAGACTCCGGACGTAGAAAAAATGCGCCGGGCTGCGGCGCATCTGATGGGTGAGCATGATTTTGCCTCCTTCTGCGGAAATCCGCGCATGAAAAAATCCACGGTTCGCATCGTGGATTCCATCGAGATCGTTCAAAAGGGAGGATACCTGACCCTGACCTATCACGGCACCGGTTTCCTGCAGTACATGGTCCGCATTCTTACCGGTACTCTGATCGAGGTCGGCCTTGGCAAGCGTGATCCGGACAGCATCCCGGCCCTGCTGGAGGCCCGTGACCGCCGTCTGGCCGGCCCCACGGCCCCTGCCCAGGGTCTGTGCCTGCTACAGGTAGACTATAACTGAAGCGCGGATGATGCCTGAACACGCGAACGCCCCCCTGGCCCGAAAGCCAGGGGGTTTTTCACTCTTGCCGGCAAAAATGCGCAAAACACTTTGCAATCGATATCATTCCGCCTCGCGGCACATCTGCCGCAGCGCCTCCTCATCCTGCTCCGCCACCAAAAAGCGGCTCAGCTCCTTCAGCCGCGGATTCGGATACCTTTCCAGAAATGTCCGGCGCCGGGGCTGGTCCGTCATGGAGGTGATCAGAAGCCGCAGATAGGGATTCTCCTCCAGCTCTTCCCCAAAGGTCTCCTCCAGCCAGATAAGGCCTCTGGTCAGCCAGGCATTGGCCTGCTCTGCCTGCCGCTGCAGCCCCTCCAGCACGTCCGTCTCCACCGCTGCTTTCATCTCCCCAAGCACCTCCGGCTGATCCGGTGTTTTATGCTCCCTGCGCAGCTTTTCGATCTCTTTTCCGATCCGGTCCAGTGCCAGCCGGATCCGCTTCTCCTCCTCATAGGAGATCAGGTCCTGATCCACCTTCACACGAAGCAGCTCTTCCTGCTGCTCCAGCCATTCCCCGGCCGCTGCCCTTTGGTTCTGCGCCCCCGCAAGCTGCCCAAGCAGCGTTTTCAGAACCTCGCCTTCCTTTTGCAGCCGCACCGCACAGCCAATCTGATTGCGGATGCAGGTGATCATCTGCCAGACCACCGTCAGCTGTTCATCGGGCGCTGCCAGGCGCAGCAGCTCCTGACCGCGCATCTTCTCCTCTGACCCGATGGTTCCATCCAGTATGGCCGGAATCCGGTAATCCTGTCCGTGTGCCCGATAGATCCGATAATGGGACGCAAAACGACGGGCGATCCCCGGGCTCTGCAGAAATTCCTGAAACAGCTCGTCGGATACCTCCAGCTCCAGTTCCTCATAGCCCTGAAGCAGCCCGGAAAGATCCTCCCAGCCTCTGGCTGTCACAAAGGACAGGCCCTCCGTGCCTCGTTCCGCCCGGTAGAAATCCTCCGGATGCATATGTAGATAGGAGATGACCGCTCCGTGCACCTGGTTGGCATCCGCATAGCGCAGCCAGCAGTTCACATCCGCTTCCACCTTCAGCTCACGCACCCGGTCCAGGGTCACGATGTCAAACTCCCGGGCCGCCCGGTTATACTCCGGCGGATTGCCTGCGGCTACGATCATCCAGCCCCTCGGAACCCTGTGGGCGCCGAACATCTTATTCTGCAGAAACTGCAGCATCACCGGTGAGAGCGTTTCCGATACGCAGTTGATCTCATCGATGAACAGGATTCCCTCCCTGCAGCTGGTACGCTCCATGCACTCATGCACCGAAGCGATGATCTCGCTTAAGGTGTATTCCGTGATCGTATACTCCTTTCCGTCATATCGACGGGTAACGATATGAGGCAGACCGATGGCACTCTGCCTGGTGTGGTGGGTCATGGTATAGGCCACCAGGCCGATGCCCTCCTCCCGGGCGATCTGCTCCATAATGGCCGTTTTGCCGATGCCCGGCGGTCCGATCAGCAGAATCGGCCGCTGCCGCTGAGGCGAAGTAACATATCCGCCGCTCTCATCCCTGCGATGATAGACTCTGCGGGCTCTGGCTATCTCTTCCTTTGCTTCCTGAATATTCATCCCGTATCCCTTTCTCCCGGTTGCCGTCGGCATTTTTATTGGTTTCGGTTCCCTCTGCCTGTGATGGCCTGTCGCCTTGTTTTTCTCTCATTCCCTTTATTCTGTCTTCACGTACCATCGCGGCCCATAACCTGTTTTGTCATTTCAGAAACGCGGCGCTGTCCAGCTCCAGTCCGATGGCCCAGGCCGGCAGCTGCTCTCTTCCTGCCTCCTGCTTCAAAAACACAAAGGCCGTCTCATAATCCGGCGCTTCCCGGGGATAAATGCCCTTTCCATCCGAAAAATACAAAAGGGCCTTCAGATCTGTCAGCTTCTTTTCCCGGCGCAGCTTTTCAACATACTGAAAGACCGGGCGAAAATCCGTGCCGGCCCGTCCCCGGATCGTCAGGTTCTGACAATACCTCTCCCAGGCCTCACGGCTCGCGATGCACACAGCCTCCTGGACACAGCAGTCGCACTGCAGAATGTACACCTTCATTCGATCGAAGAAATTCTCCCGGTCCGATAGAATCGCATAGGTCTCTTCCAGAAACTGCCGTACCAGTTCAGTGGAACAGGACCAGGATGTATCGATGGCGATGACCAGCTCCTCCAGCTTATGTCCCTCTCTGTACTCCAGCGGCTCGATCAGTGGAATCTGATAACGCTCCAGTCCCAGGGTGTAATAAACATAATCGAAGCTCTCCGGGTCGATCTCCATCTCCTCTTTCCGCACGGCAAACCGCCTCAGAAAAGTGCTGTAATCTCTCCGGGACGGACGGATCCGCCCCAGCTGGTCACTGTCCCCGCCGGCTTCGCTACCGGCACCGCCTTTACCAATGCCGCCGCCCTCCAGGCCGCTCAGCCGGGTCATGGCGGAAAGCTGTGCCCAAAACCGCTCCATATCCTGAGCTTCCTTATCCAGCTCCTGCGCAGACCATCCCCGGTGTTCATCCGGGAACCACCGGGCCTTCATTGTCTGCAGGCGGAAGCACGTGGCCGCGTCATCCAAAAGCTCCTCCCATCGTATGCTCCCTGGCGGTTTATCCTGCAGCTCATCTCGCCGGGCGTTCCATGCCGGGCTGTCCTGCAGCTCCTCTCGCCGGGCATGGCGCTCTTTCGCGTCGTCCAGCCATTTCTTGCATATCTGCCACTCTGCGTCCTCCTGGAGGCTTCCCAGGCGTTTTCGGCAGTCCTCCCGCTTCGCGCAAAGCCCTTCGATCCATTGCTCCACGGCCAGATCTGCCTCCAGATCCGATGGACGCCGGTTCAGATGCCCCATCAGACCATGCAGACACAGATGCAGCAGCAGACGATTCATCCTCATCGGATCCTTTGCATACCACCGCACCGCAAAATCCGGATTCACGATCACTCGATCCTCCTCGATTCCAATGGCCGTACACTCATCCGTCACCTGGAAGCGCAGAAGCGATAAAACAGCCTGCAGGCCGGGCAGCAAACCGCACAGTTCCAGCCGGCAGCGCCGGAGGATCTCCCTGGTCAGATACCGCTGTCTGTCGCTGTCCCTTCTCCCTGTTTTTAAACTACCTCCGGCATACAGCTCCAGCCACAGATCCATGCGTCCTCTGTCCGAGATCTCACCCAGCAGATCTTCCATAGATCTCCCGCCGGCCAGCCCGTCCTGAAACAATACCTCGATCTTCCTCAGGCTTCCCTGTTCCATCAGGGAGCGCAACGCAGGCCGGATCCTTCGTTTCAAATAGGCAGCGTATTCCGCCTTTTTATCCACATCCGTCGGCTCCGGTGTCATAAAATATCCACGCAAAGCAGCCTCCAGGCGGATCTTCTCCTGCCTGGAAGCTGTAAAACGTTCATAATTCTCTTCGTATGTACAGATGCTTGGCATGTGGCATCCACCCTTTTTACTCGATCAGGATACGGGTTCGACTCCCGTCGCCTGCTCAAAATTTGGCATCTATCCTTATTCTTACCCAATCAAGGCGTCATAAGTAAGATCACGGATCGTTTCGTGCTACGCACTTCTCGCGATTCTCCCGCTACTCTAAATTCAGTCTGCGATCGATCAGGATCCAGCTGATAAATCCGTAGAAGAGTGCCTGGATAACCGCGAGTCCCAGGCTGCCCCAGTAAACACCGGTTGATCCCAGACTGTTGTGCATGGCATTGACCACATTCTGAAGCACACCGACCTTCATCGTCAGCCAGGACAGGGTCATTTCAGCGATGCCGATTCCGATATAAGCCGCCACGCTGAAAGCCACGCGATGATTGTTGGCCTGATGACCAATGGAGATGGCCGCATATACCTTGCAGAGACTGCCCAGCACGCCCACGATCAGTGACAGCGCGATGGCCACGTACCCCATGGTATCGTGCAGATTCATCATATCCAGCAGGCTCTGCAGATCCGCGCCGAATGCCTCCAGAAATCCTGCCAGATCTCCGTGGATGGCGATGATCTCAAAACCGGCCAGTACACCGACCACACCGCCTGCTACAATCCAGAGCATGGTAGAGATGGCCTTGCTGGCGATCAGCGAAAAGGTGGTGGCGGGCAGAGTGAACATCAGGTGTCCTTCCGTTCCCAGCAGATTTTTGTAGTAACGCTGAATGGACAGCACCACAATCGCGATACCGCAGGTGACCACGCAGATCACCAGCACCACAGCCGAGATCACCGTGATCTTGTTCAGCACGCTCAGCAGCGCCGAATTAACGCGCATGCGGCTTGTAATTCCCACCACCGCAGCGATCAGCAGCATCGCCAGATACAGGGGCAGCATCACGCGGCCCATGGCCTTTACCTCGTATTTTAAAAGCTTTCTTAACATTTGAACACCTCCCGGAAGTAGCCATCTATACTCATGCCTGTCTCATCCCGCAGATCATCCGTGTTGCGATGCAGCACGATGTGACCGTTCTTGATAAAGACCGCCTCGTCCAGTACCGGCTCCACATCGGCGATCAAATGGGTGGAGATCACCACCAGCGAATCCGGCGCATAATTGCCGATGATCGTCTTCAGGATATAGTCACGGGCCGCCGGATCCACACCGGCGATGGGCTCATCCAGCAGATAGATCTTCGCCCGGCGGCTCATGGTCAGGATCAGCTGGACCTTCTCCTTGGTTCCCTTGGACATTTTCTTGTAGATCATCTTGCGGGGGATATCCAGCTCCTCCAGCATCTGCAGCGCCTTGTCCATATCAAAATCCGCATAGAAATCCGCATAGAACTCCGTCAGCTTCGGTGCCGTCATCCAGTCCGGCAGAAAATCCTTATCCGGCAGATAGGCGATCACGCGCTTGCTCTCCACACCCGGCTTTTTCCCGTCGATCAGGATCTCGCCCGAGGTGGGCTGCAGCAGGCGGTTGGACAGCTTGATCAGCGTGGTCTTTCCGCTTCCGTTCGGTCCCAGCAGACCGACGATTCGGCCGCCCTTCAGGGTCAGATCGATACCATCCAGGGCCGTTACCTTTCCATATTGCTTTGTCAGATTTCTGCAAACCAGAAGTTCATCCCTCTGTGTGTTCATCTCTTCCATCCCTCACTCCTCCTGAAATTCGTCTGTCTGTTTCCTGGCATAACGGCCCACCGACTCAGCGATCTGCTCCGGGGTCAGCCCCATTCGCATCAGAGCCTCAAACAGCTCCTCCACCTTTTCTCTGGCCAGATCCTCCCGAAGCCTAGTCAGCCTTTCCTCATCCTCGGAAACAAACCGTCCTGCGGTTCTCTGCGCATAGACCAGTTCGTCTCGCTCCAGCTCCGACAGCGCCCGCTGCATCGTGTTGGGGTTGACCCCCGCCTCCAGTGCCAGTTCCCGCACCGTCGGCAGCTTACTGCCCGGCGGATAGGTTCCGTTGACGATCCGAATCTGCATGGTATGTCCGATCTGCTGCCAGATCGGTATTCCCTCTTTAAAATCCCATTTCATCGCTAACTCACTTCCTTGAAAATGGTCGATCGTCCTACGATCCGGTATTTTGTACTTGAGCACTCTTGCACTCTTGTACT